>NZ_JAHBDE010000031.1:0-57510 GCF_019956175.1 Pseudomonas sp. BF-R-30
CGTGGGCTCGGAGATGTGTATAAGAGGCAGCTTCACGACATGGCATTACTGACTGAACACGAACAACGCAAGGTGGCCGAGGCCATTGCCCGGGTCGAGCGCGAGACAGACGCAGAACTGGTGACAGTACTCGCAGCCCGCGCCGACGACTATGCGTACATCCCCTTGCTGTGGGCCAGCCTGCTGGCGCTACTGGTGCCAGGCATCGTGCATTACCTCACCGGCTGGCTGACCATGCACAGCCTGCTGATGGTGCAATGGGCCATCTTCATCGTGCTTTGCCTGGTGTTCCGCCTGCCGAAAGTAACCACCCATCTGATCCCGCGCTCGGTGCGCCACTGGCGCGCCTCGAACCTGGCGCGCCGGCAGTTCCTGGAGCAGAACCTGCACCACACCGAGGGCAGCACCGGCATGCTGATTTTCGTTTCCGAGGCCGAGCGTTACGTGGAGATCCTGGTGGATGAAGGGATTTCCAGTCGCCTGGACAACAAGAACTGGGATGCGATCGTCGCGACGTTCACCCAGCAGGTGAAACAGGGGCAGACGCTGCAGGGCTTTGTCAGTTGCGTCGAGGCCTGTGGCGAGTTGCTCAAGGTACATGTGCCGGTGACCCATGTGCGCAACGAGCTGCCGAATCGTCTGGTGGTGCTGGGTTAAGCCAGGGCTTCATCTGCTTTTGTAATGCGCCGCGACACAGTTCCCGAACGTTGTCCGGCGGGGAGCTTGTCTTCAACATCTCTCTCATGGTGCACGCCCTGCGATGGGCGTTCTGTGTAGAGGGAGTTCTTATGAAAACGCAACAAACGCTGGAGACCTTGGTGGAGGATGCACCCGGTAGCGCAATGCTTACTCCGCTGGTGCAACTGACAACGAAAGAGACACAAGCCCTGGAGTGGTGCCTTAAAGGCAAGACGTCCTGGGAGATCGCCAGGATTCAGAGTTGCTCGGAATCCACCATCAACTTCCACTTTTCCAATATCCGCCGCAAGTTCGCCGTCAGATCTCGCAACGCTGCCGTGTTCAAGGCGCTGAAGTCGGGAGCCATCACTGTTGAGCCATTGCAGTCGCGAGATACCCATGAGCCTGACTGATTCGACCTATAACAGTATCAGCGGGCTCATGGTGGGGTTGGGTATTGCGACGTTGCCGGCTATCGATGGAGAAGCCCTGTTCGGCGCGACGCTTGGCGCGTGGTTGGTCACGACCACTCGCGGCAACTTCAAGGCCTGGCAACGCATCGGTTCCTGGCTGTTGTCGGCGGGTGTCGGTTACCTGTTTGTCCCGGTCGCCCAGCCACTGGCGCCTTTTCTGACAGCCGGTGTGACGGCCTTTCTGTGCGCGTTGCTGGTCATTCCCATCAGCATCAAGCTCATGCAGTGGATCGATGGCGCCGGCCTCGGTGACATCCTTCGTCATCTCAGAGGGCGAGGGCAATGACCTTTGAGATGGCGGCTCTGGTGTGGGGGACGGGCGTGGCTCACCTGGTCAGTGCGTTCAGGCTGGCGTGTTACCAGCGCGACGAACAACGTTACCACTGGTGCGACAGGATATTGATCAGCTTGCTTGGCGCAGTGTTCTGCCTTGCCGGCATCGATGTATTGCTGACATTCCTGCCGGTTAGCCCATGGCATGCAGCGGTGAGTGTTTTTTCATGCGTAATGATTGTTCGCAGTAGTGGCAACATTATTGTTTTGTGGCATGCCTTCAAGCATTGAAACGTCGGACTTCAAATCAGGTTTTGTTTGAGTGTCCAAGTGAGGCCAGGATAGTGGCCATTTCCGAAAGTTGTGTTTCCAGATCCCGCAGGCGTCGCTTTTCCTCCAATGCGTTTTGTATTGCACAGCGGTCATCCTCATCAAGCAATCGCCACAGCGAAAGGATGGTGCTTTCCTGCGTTGTTGCAGTTTCCGCAACATTTGCAGGAGCGTTGACATGGGGCTGCCGCAGCATGGGGCCCTCGCCCAGCAGCAACCAGTCAAGGGAGATGCCGCGAGTCTGTGCAATATCTACGCATAATGAGTATGGCGTGCTGTCGCGGCCTTTCCAGCTGCTGAGTGTTTGGGGGCTGATCTGTAGCGCAGAAGACAGGGATGCGTCAGTTTTTGTACCCGTGATTTGCTTCAGGCGGGCCAAAACAGCTTGTGATTTTTTGCTACGCAATTTGAGCCTCTTCCTTTTGACATATGCTTTTTGAGTGCTTAACGTATGCGTAATGAGTACTTTTTTTCTTGTAAGTAATCAATCGTCAACTATGAATCAGAAGAATACGATGTCGAAACTTCCTAATGGTATCAGGGTGATTTCCTACGAGCTTGGCTCGTATCTATTACGTGTCCACCCGTTGCACTTCCTTTTGTCTGGCGGACGTTATTTGCAGCACCTGTCTTTCACCAATTGTGTTTCAAACAGTATTGCGTTTGATCAATTCGATTACCACCGGATGGCCCAAGGGAAGCATGTATGAGTACTTACAAGATGGTGTGCCCGCACTGCTTGAGCCGGATGCGCATACGTACCAGCGAAGGGCGGCATATCTTCCTGCGGGTGGCATACCTGCAATGTACGTCGGAGGCCTGTGGCTGGTCGGTACGGGCCGAGTTCGAAATGACCCATGAGCTTTCCCCCAGTGGCATGCCCAATCCGGCCGTGCACCTGCCGTGCGCCGGACCTGACTTGCGCCGCGCCGCACGGCCTGTCGCCGAGAGTGCTCCGGCGGCGCAAGCGCAACAGGAGTCTTGAGCATGAAGGAGGTTGATGAACAGGCCCATTTGAATGAGGAGCTATTGGCCATAGCGCAGGCGTTTCTGACCCGTCATGAAGGCGAGGGTGTGATTGATGATCAAGTGCTGTTCTGCCGTGCGGTGAGGCATTTGCAGAGTCTGGATATGCCGATGCACCAGGCGGAGCGGCTGGTCAGCCATGCATATGGGTTACTCAAATCCAGCAACGATCGCCGACGTCTGGATCTGGCTGCAAGTTCCGAAACTGTCGCCGTGGTCACTGATCCGGTCAACGGTCTGACGTGGGCGGTGCCGGTAGGGTTGATCGTCAAGTTCGTCATCAACTCGCCGACCAATCGCAAACTTCGACTGGTGGAGCCATGAGGTAGCGACGGTTGAATTCAGGTCCCGATCGGCGGGAACGGGACCTGGCGCAAAATTACCCCGTGCCCAAAACCCTCGTCCCCCCTAAAATACCCGGCATCTCCAGATTCGTATTGCCGAGGCCGTTTTTCCATGTCCGTTACCGCCACTCCCGCCAGCCTCGCGCCGGATCATCACGCCCAGTTCATCGACCTGCTGCAGTCGAGCCTCGAGCACAACGCATTCATCAAACTGGTGCTGGCCAAGTACGTGGGTGATGAAACGGACCTGCAGCGGATCATCATCAAGCCGGTGACGGTCAAGGCGCAGCCTTGCCTGTCTTTTGTCTACCGCTACAAGACCCGCGATATCACCAAGAACCTGCCGCTGGTCGAAGGCGTGGCGAGCATTGCCGGGCTGCTACCGGCGTCGTTCAAAAATGCGCATTTGTTGTCGTTGACCGACGAAGCCCAGCTCGAATACAGCAAAAAAGGCAAGTCATCGCTGTTCAAGAGCCAACCTCAGCAATTGCGCGAAGTGCCATCGGCCGAGCACAACCGTGAGAAAAACCGTTTTCTTGACCTGAGTCGGCCGTTTCTCGCCGACCTCGGTGTGACCAACAGCAAGCACGAGCTGATCCCGGCGATGTCGCGCAAGTGGAAGCAGATCAACAAGTTCATCGAAGTGTTCAGCCATGCGCTGACGTCGTCCCCCCTGGCGCTGGACAAGCCGGTGCGTGTGGCGGACTTCGGGTCGGGCAAGGGCTACCTGACCTTCGCCATCCACGATTACCTGCGCAACACCTTGAAGGCCGAAGGCGAGGTGACCGGCGTCGAGCTGCGTGAAGACATGGTCACCCTGTGCAACACCGCCGCCGCCAGGCTTGAACACCCCGGCCTGGTGTTCAAGTGCGGTGACGTGCGCAGCGTGGCGCCGAGCGAGCTGGACGTGATGATCGCCCTGCATGCCTGCGATATCGCCACCGACTATGCGATCCACACCGGCATCCGTTCCGGCGCGGCGATCATCATGTGCTCGCCGTGCTGCCACAAACAGATCCGCCTGCAAATCCAGAGCCCGGCGCTGCTCAAGCCGATGCTGCAATACGGCTTGCACCTGGGCCAGCAGGCCGAGATGGTCACCGACAGTTTGCGCGCGTTGTTCCTTGAGGCCTGCGGCTATGAGACCAAGGTGTTCGAGTTCATCTCTCTGGACCACACCAACAAGAACAAGATGATCCTGGCGGTCAAACGCGCAGAACCAGTGGACCCGGCTCAGTTGCTGGCGAAGATTCAGGAGCTGAAGGATTTCTATCACATCAGCGAGCATTGCCTGGAAACCCTGCTGCGCTCCGACGGTTACCTCTGATCCTGTGGGAGCGAGCTTGCTCGCGATGGCGGATTTACAGTCGATAGAGATGTTGAATGTGATGTCCCCATCGCGAGCAAGCTCGCTCCCACAGGATTGGGTTTGATCGCTGTCTTGCGCCCGAGCATCACCGTCACGATCACCCCGCCGGCAAACAGCCAGGTAATCGGCTCCACATGTTCACCGAAGAACAGCGCCGAGAAGGCGATGGTGAAGAAGATCTGCAGCAACTGGATCTGGCTGACCCGGGCAATGCCACCCATGGCCAGTCCGGCGTACCAGGCAAAGAAACCGATGAACTGCGAAAACAGCGAGACATATCCGAAGGCCCACCAGGTCTTGGCGGAAATCTCGCCCTGATGTTGCAGTGCCAGATACACCACCGGGCCGATCAGCAGCGGCGTCGACAGCACCAGCGCCCAGCAGATCACCTGCCAGCCGCCCATCTCCCTGGCCAGCCGGCCTCCCTCGGCGTAACCCAATCCGCCCACTGCAATGGCGCCGAGCATCAGCAAGTCACCGGCCTGAATGCTGCCGGCACCGCTGATCAGTGCATAACCGAGCACTAGCGCACTGCCCAATGCGGCGCAGGCCCAGAAGGCTTTCGAAGGCCGCTCATGGGACAACCACGCGGCGTACAGCGCCACGCACAGCGGCTGCAAACCGTTGACCAGCGCACCGTGGGACGCCGGCAAGGTTTGCATGGCCCAGGCCGACAATACCGGGAAACCGAGGATCACCCCGGCCATCACCAGCGTCAGGCCTTTGACCTGCTTCCAGGTCGGCCATTTTTCCCGGTGCCACAGCAACAGCAACGCCGCCGGAACCGCTGCAAACAGTGCCCGGCCCAGGCCATTGAGCAGCGGGTGGAGTTCCTGCACGACGATCCGCGTGAAGGGCAGGGTGAGGCTGAAGATCACAACGCCGAGCAGGCCCAGGGCCATGCCGGTGTTTTCGCGCGAAGACATGATGGCAACCAGAATATGGTGTGATGGGGTAAGGCTCCATATAGCCATAAACCTTGGGTTTTCCGCTGTTACAGCTAGGCACAGACTTATCCGTACAGTTTGCGGGCCTCTTCGCGAGCAAGCCCGCTCCCACAGGGGAAACGCATTCCAATGTGGGAGCGGGCTTGCTCGCGAAGAACGATAACGCCGTAGTAGCAGGTTATTACCCACCCCCACGGATAAGGACTACCTTGAATACTCCTGCACGCCCACTTCCAGAGGAGTCCTCCCCATGGCTGCGAAAAAAATTCTGATGCTGGTCGGTGATTACGTCGAAGACTATGAAGTGATGGTGCCGTTCCAGGCGTTGCTGATGGTCGGCCACACGGTGCACGCCGTTTGCCCGGACAAGGCTGCCGGCCAGACCGTGCGCACGGCGATCCATGACTTTGAAGGCGACCAGACCTACAGTGAAAAACCCGGTCACCTGTTTGCCCTGAACTTCGATTTCGCCAAGGTCAACGCCGCCGATTATGACGCGGTGCTGATTCCGGGCGGCCGTGCGCCGGAGTACCTGCGCCTGAACGAAAAAGTCCTGGAACTGGTGCGTGCGTTCGACAAGGCTGGCAAGCCGATCGCTGCCGTGTGCCATGGCGCGCAGTTGCTGGCGGCAGCAGGTGTTCTCGAAGGTCGTGAATGCAGCGCTTACCCGGCCTGCGCTCCGGAAGTGCGGCTGGCGGGCGGTACGTATATCGATATTCCGGTGACGGACGGCCATGTCCAGGGCAATCTGGCCACGGCTCCGGCCTGGCCTGCGCATCCGAACTGGCTGGCCGGTTTCCTGGGGTTGCTGGGTACTAAAATCACGCTGTAAAGAGGGGCATGCCCATGTGCGAGCTGTACGTCAAAGCCGACCCGATACTCTACGAATCGCGCTCCCGCTCGCTGCGCATCTGCGGGGTGGTCACCACCTTGCGGCTGGAGAATCAGTTCTGGGACATCCTCAGCGAAATCGCCGAGGTCGACGGCATGACCACCAACCAGTTGATCGCCAAGCTGTATGAAGAGGTGATGGACTATCGCGGCGAAGTGGTCAATTTCGCTTCGTTCCTGCGGGTGAGTTGTACGCGGTATCTGAGTCAGCGTCGGACTCAGGTGCCGGAGTTGTCGGTGGTGCGGGCTGCGGTGAAATAGCCGACATTGCGTCGACCGCTTCGCGAGCAAGCCCGCTCCCACAATGGTTGGGTGTACACAAATCTACTGTGGGAGCGGGCTTGCTCGCGAAGGGGCCAGAGCAGGCGACAGAAACCCGAGGCTGGTCTTTACTGTGAAGCGCGCAACCTTTCAATCGCCAAGGAGAAAGAGCATGTCCGGATGGTATGAAGTGAGCAAAAGCAGCAATGGTCAGTTCAGGTTTGTCCTCAAGGCGGCCAACGCCGAGACCATTCTGACCAGCGAGCTGTACACCACCCACGCCGCCGCCGACAAAGGCATTGCCTCGGTCCAGGCCAACAGCCCGCTGGATGAGCGTTACGAGAAGAAAATCACCAAGGATGGCCACCCGTATTTCAACCTGAAGGCGGGCAACCACGAGATCATCGGCAGCAGCGAGGCCTATTCCTCCGATGCCGCCATGGAGAAAGGCATCGCCAGCGTGAAGGCCAACGGTTCGTCCAAGGTGGTCAAGGACAAGACGTTGCCGGTGCTTTGAGATCAACACTCATCCCCTGTGGGAGCGGGCTTGCCCGCGAAGAGGCCGTCACATTCAACCTGTCTATTGAATGTTCCACCGTCTTCGCGAGCAAGCCCGCTCCCACATTGTGGTTTTGTGTATGGCAGGAAGTCAGCGCAAGGCGTTCAGCAGCCCTTGCAACTGACCACAACCTGCCTCACTCAACGCAAACACCGGCAGCCGCGGATCCCCCACCTCCAGGCCCGTCGCCCGCAAACCCGCCTTGATCGTTGCCGGCAAGCCACCCTTGAGGATGAAGTCCAGCAGCGGCAACTGGCGATAGAACAGTTCGCGTGCCTTGCGCAAATCGTTGGCCAGCACTGCTTCGTACAAATCCAGGTTGAGCTGCGGGATCAGGTTCGGCGCAGCGGTGCACCAGCCTTTTGCGCCGGCGGCGAAGGCCTCCAGGGCCAACGGATTGCAGCCGTTGTAGAACGGCACCTGGCCTTCGCCGAGACGTTGCAGTTGATGCATGCGCTGGATGTCGCCGGTGCTCTCCTTGACCATGGTCACGTTTTCCACGGCGTTGACGATGCGCAGGATCAGGTCCACCGACATGTCGGTGCCGCTGGTGGCCGGGTTGTTGTAGAGCATGATCGGCACGCCGATGCTGTCGCCGATGGCGCGGTAATGGGCGAGGATTTCCGCTTCGCTGAGTTTCCAGTAGGACGTGGGCAGCACCATCACCACATCGGCGCCTTGAGCTTCGGCGAAACGCGCGCGACGCACCGCTTTAGCGGTGGTCAGGTCGGACACGCTGACGACGGTCGGCACGCGCCTGGCCACGTGCCTGATGCTGAACTCGCTGACCTGATCCCACTCTGCATCGCTCAAGTAGGCACCTTCACCGGTGCTGCCCAGCGGTGCGATGGCGTGTACGCCACCCTCGATCAGTCGGTCGATGGAGCGCCCGAGGGCATCCAGGTCAACGCCCTCGCCGTGGGGGGTGAAAGGGGTGATGGTGTAGCCGATGATGCCGTGAATGTTTGCGGTGGACATGGTGTCTCTCCGTTCGATCGATGGGTTCAGTTCAGGCAATCGGCGTGTTGGCGCAGGATCTGCCGGGCGTAGTAGTTGAAAGCGGCGGCATGCCGCTTGGGCCGGGCAATCCAGTCGTGGGCTTCACGGCCCAGTTCGGGAATGATCGGCTTGATGGTCCCGGCGCTCATCGCCAGCAGTTGCAGTTTTGCGGCGCGTTCGATCAGTTGCGCGATGACACAGGCTTCCTCGATGGTATCGCCGGTGGACAATTGGCCATGGTGCGAAAGCAGGATCGCCCGTTTGTCGCCCAGTGCCCCGGCAATCAGCTCGCCTTCCTCGTTGCCCACCGGCACGCCCGGCCAGCCTTCGAGAAACGCGCAGTCGTCATAGAGCGGGCAGAGGTCCATGTGGGAAATCTGCAACGGCACTTCCAGCATCGACAAGGCTGCAACGTGGGTCGGATGGGTGTGAATGATGCAGTTCACATCCGCTCGGGCGCGGTACACCCAACTGTGAAAACGATTGGCCGGGTTGGGCATGCCGTGGCCTTCGAGCACCTCCAGGTCCTCGTTGACCAGCAGCAGGTTGCTCGCAGTGATTTCGTCGAAACCCAGGCCCAGTTGTTGAGTGTAGTAAGTGCCGGGTTGCGGACCACGGGCGGTGATTTGTCCGGCAAGGCCGGAATCGTGACCATGCTCGAACAGGATGCGGCAGGTCAGGGCCAGCTTTTGCCGGGCGGTCCACGTATTATCCGCCAGGGTATTTTGCATTTGGTTCAGCGCGTGCTTGACCAGTTGCTCTTTGGGCAGTGCTAATGTCTTGGCCATATCGGTGTCCTTTGGGTGATTCAATGGACGTCGGGTTTGCCGTTCACCGGTTCCTCGCAAAGTCGTCGGTGAGTGCAAATGACACTAAAGAGGCTATATGACACATTGTGTCATTGGCAAGGACAAATCGTTGCCTCCTTGATGGATAAATCGCTCTACATGTCTATCCGTTTGAAATTACTCAGAAAAAAACTTGGCGTGACGTTGGAAACCCTGGCCGAACAATCCGGCATGACCAAGAGTTACCTGTCGAAAGTCGAGCGTGGGTTGAACACGCCGTCGATTGCTGCGGCCCTGAAACTGGCCAGGGCGCTGAATGTGAAGGTCGAGGAACTGTTCTCTGAAGACAACGTCAGCCTCGACAGCTACAGCCTGGTGCGCAGCCACGAACGGCAACCCTTGGGCGTCAGTGACAACAATTCGGGTTACGCGGTGCTGGCCCATCAGGTCAGCGAACGCAGCCTGCTGCCGTTCATCATCTACCCGCCGGCCGAGTTCACCGACAAGACCTTCAAGGAGCATTTGGGCGAGGAGTTTTTATTCGTCCACGAAGGGCGGGTGGAGGTGGACTTCATGAACGAGCGCGTGCTGCTCGATCGTGGCGATGCGTTGCATTTCAATGCGCAAAAGCCGCACCGGATTCGTTCGGTGGGCGAGGTGCAGGCGCAGTTGCTGGTGGTGGTGCACAGCACTGAAGAATGAGTTGACTGCAAAAGCTTCGCGAGCAAGCCCGCTCCCACATTTGACTGCATTTCTCCTGTAGAAACCCTGTCACCTGTGGGAGCGGGCTTGCTCGCGAAAGCGCCAGGTCGGCCAGTACTAAACTTCGACTGGAACCGATAACTTCGTGCCACCCAACGCGTGGCTCTTCGAATCAAAAAACCTCAACTCCATACCCGTCCCCTCAAACACCTTCGCGTAATGCCGCTTCTGGTGCTGGATGAACGCCTTGCTGCGCGGGTAAATCGAGATCGCCACCACCTGCGGTTTCGCCAGGCGCAAGGCATTGATGATGTGGCTGTCCTGCTCCCCCAGCGCATGGCCGAAGATGCACAGCGCCTGGCCGTGACCGAGTAATTGCTCGTAGCAGAACGACAGGTAATCCGAACTGCGAATGGTCTTGAGCTTGTCCGCACTCGGGCCTTCATTGACGAACAGCGGCACGTCGTCGAGGGTCTTGATCGTGTTGTTGATGGCGAAATTGCCCAGCAACGTGCCCTCGGTCGACATCAGCTTGCGCGCCGTACCGTCCTGGTTGCGCACCAGATGCAGACCGCCGTGCAGGTACAGCAAACGGGTTTTATCGGTGGCCGTGTCGCTCAGGTCGAAACCGGGCTCGGCGCCCTGGAACAGATCGCTGATCGCCTCAGGTTGGTGTTGCACCGCCCAGTAGTTGAGCAGGTCGTAATTGGTGGTGAACACCGTGCGGTAGCTGGCCAGCTCCTGATTGATCGTCGCCAGCGTCGAAGGCACTACCAGCCGCCACGGGATATGCACTGCGTGCACGGTGTTGATCAGCGCTTCCTTGATCGCGTAGTAGCGATTGCGCGGGGCGGCGGAGCTGACAGCCAGGGCCTTGTTGACCCGGCTGGTGGTTTTCAAGGCGCTCAGTACCTGCTCGAAACTGCGGGTCTGCATCGCATCGAACACGCTCAACTCGGACGGGCTCAGGGGTTTTTCTTCAACGGTGCGGGCGTTTTCGAACAGCGACTCGTAGCCGAAATCGTCCCACACCGCGCGACTGGCACCGTTGCCCACCAGCAAGCCACTGAACGAAGTGGTGCTGCGCAAGGCGTTCCAGTCTTCAAGTTGAGCATCGACATCCTGGAAATCGGTCATTGCGGTCTTCGTCTCACGGCAAAAGGTCTGTGGGCCGCGACTTTATCACGACCGGTGCCTGGACCACGGCACGACGTGGGCGAAGAACGCTATGCTGCGACTTCGCCTGAGCCGACTTCGCCGAGTACCCGATGCTGCAAAAAAGCCTGATCCGCCGTCTCGACCTGATCACCCTGCAACTGTTCGTCGCCGTGCACGAAGAGGGCACGTTGACCCGTGCAGCGGCGCGCGAAGCGATTGCCGTCTCGGCGGCGAGCAAGCGTTTGATGGAGCTGGAGGAGGCGTTGGGCATCAGCCTGTTCGTGCGCCAGGCCAAGGGCATGTCCCTGACGCCGGCCGGTGAAACCCTGCTGCACCATGCCCGGCAGATGTTGTTCAACGTCGAGAAAATGGGACTTGAACTGGGCGAGCACAGCCACGGTGTGCGCGGCTACGTGCGGATGCTCGCCAACCTGTCGGCGATCATTCAGTTTTTGCCTGAGGACCTGCGGGATTTTTCCGAGCGTCACCCACAGGTCAAGACCGACCTCGAAGAACGCCCCAGCGCCGGGGTGATTCAGGGTGTGCTCGACGGCGTGGCCGACCTCGGGATCTGTTCCATCGACAGTGACATCAAGGGCCTGCACAGCGTGCTGTATCGCCAGGACAAACTGGTGGTGTTGATGCCGTCGCACCATCCATTGGCGAGTCGGTCCAGCGTGGCGTTCGCCGACACGCTGGACAGTGATTACGTTGGGTTGCATGCCGCCAGTTCGATCAACATGCGTACCCACACGGCGGCGCGCCAGGCCGGCAAGGTACTGCGGGTTCGTATTCATGTGCCGGGGTTTGATGCGATGTGTCGGATGATCCAGGCCAATATGGGCATCGGCATTTTGCCGCACAAGGCTTATGAATTGTTTGGCCGGGCACTGGGTTTGCACGCGGTGCCGCTGACGGACGAATGGTCGGACCGGGCGTTGATTCTGGTGGTGCGCGATGAAGCTTTGTTGTCGCCGGTGAGCCGGATGTTGTTTGAGCATCTGCGGGGGGCAGCCTGATAACTCTTCGCTGACTAGGCCGGCCTCTTCGCGAGCAAGCCCGCTCCCACATTGGAATGCGTTCCCCTGTGGGAGCGGGCTTGCTCGCGAAGGCGGACCTGAGGCCACGATAATTTTCCAGGGCGTTCGCATTTCGCGAACGCCCGTTGCCAACTGAAGGTTGGATTCCCGAGCTACCTGTCCTCTAGCCTTGGCACATATTCCAAGAACAAGAGGTACCCCGCGATGACTGCCCCTTTGAGTGCGATCAAAGTGATCGAGATCGGCACGCTGATCGCCGCGCCGTTTGCGGCGCGCATGCTGGCCGAGTTCGGCGCCGAGGTGATCAAGATCGAAGCCATGGGCCAGGGCGATCCCCTGCGCAAATGGCGCAAGCTGCACGAAGGCACCTCGTTGTGGTGGTACCTGCAATCACGCAACAAGAAGTCCTTGGCGCTGAACCTCAAATCCCCTGAAGGCATCGAACTGGTCAAGCAACTGGCGACCAGCGCCGATGTGCTGATCGAGAACCTGCGCCCCGGCGCCTTGGAAAAACTCGGCCTCGGTTGGGACGTGTTGCATGCGCTCAACCCCAATCTGACGCTGGTGCGGATTTCCGGATACGGCCAGACCGGCCCGTATCGCGATCGTCCGGGTTTCGGTGCCATAGGCGAAGCCATGGGCGGGATCCGCTACACCACCGGCACACCCGGTTCGCCGCCGGCGCGGGTCGGCGTGAGCCTTGGCGATTCCCTGGCTTCGCTGCATGCGGTGATCGGTGCGCTGATGTCGCTGCTAAGGGTCAAGACCGGGCAGGGCGGCGGGCAAATCGTTGATGTGTCCCTGGCCGAAAGCGTGTTTAACGTCATGGAAAGCCTGGTGCCGGAATACGACATGCTTGGTCATGTGCGCGAACGCAGCGGTGGTGCCTTGCCGGGCATCGCGCCGTCCAACACCTACCTGACGGCCGACGGCGCCTACGTGGTGATCGCCGGCAACAGCGATCCGATCTACAAGCGCCTGATGCAAACCATCGGCCGCGCCGATCTGGCCGAAGCGCCGGAGTTCGCCCACAACGACGGGCGTGCAGCCAAGAGCAACCTGCTCGACGCCGCCATCACCCACTGGACCAGCAGTTTGCCCATCGATGAGGTGCTGGCCGCGCTGGAGGCCGCCGAAGTCCCGGCCGGACGCATCTACTCGGTGGCCGACATCGTCGCCGATCCGCACTATCAGGCGCGGGACATGCTGCTCAATGCCGAGTTGCCCGGTGGCGCCACGGTGAAGATGCCAGGCATCGTGCCAAAACTCTCCGAGACGCCCGGCGGCGTGAACTGGTCCGGCCCCGGGCTGGGCCAGCACACCGACGGCATCCTCGCGCAGTTGGGCCTGACTGCAACAGACATCGAACGCCTGAAAGTCGAAGGAGTGGTGCAATGATCAGCGATTATTCCGACCACCTGATCGTGCAGGAAGTGTCCCCGCGCGACGGTTTGCAAATCGAGCCGACCTGGGTTGAAACCCACGACAAGATCGCTCTGATCGATCAACTGTCGCTGGCCGGGTTCAGCCGCATCGAAGCCGGTTCGTTCGTGTCGCCCAAGGCCATTCCTGCGCTGCGCGATGGTGAACTGGTGTTCAAGGGCATTAGCCGGCAACCGGGGGTGATCTATGTCGCGCTGATCCCCAACCTCAAAGGCGCGCAACGGGCATTGGCGTGCAGTGTCGATGAGCTGAACCTGGTGATGTCCGCGAGCCAGACCCACAACCTGGCGAACATGCGCATGCGTTGTGAGGATTCATTGGCGGCGTTCGGCGAGATTGTGCAGTTCGTCGGCGACAGCCCGGTGCGACTCAACGCCAGCATCGCCACCACCTTCGGCTGCCCGTTTGAAGGCAAGATCGATGAGGACCGGGTACTGCAAATCGTCGACGCCTATCAGGAACTCGGCATCCAGGGCATCACCCTGGCCGATACCACGGGCATGGCCAACCCGCGTCAGGTCGACCGGCTGGTGCGCCGGGTGCTGCAAAGGGTCTCCCCATCAGACCTGACCCTGCATTTTCACAACACTCGCGGTCTTGGCCTGTGCAATGTGCTGGCCGCTTACGAGGCTGGTGCCCGGCGCTTCGACGCAGCCCTCGGTGGCCTCGGCGGCTGCCCGTTCGCACCGGGGGCATCGGGAAACATCTGCACCGAGGATCTGGTGAACCTGTGCGATGAAGTCGGCATTCATACCGGCATCGATCTGCCGCTGCTGTTGAAACTGTCCCGGGGACTGCCGGCGCTGCTCGGCCATGAAGTGCCCGGTCAACTGGCCAAGGCCGGGCGCAATTGTGATTTGCACCCGATACCCTCCTGACCAAACACGAAACCCTGTGGGAGCGGGCTTGCTCGCGAAGACGGAGTGTCAGTCGACATCTTTGCTGAATGTCAGACCGCTTTCGCGAGCAAGCCCGCTCCCACAAAAAAAACACCTCAACCAGACAACAAAAACAATCGGACACCCACGGGAAGTCCGCCTGGAGAAACGCAATGAGCCTTAATGCACTGGAGGCCGGCGCGAGCCCGGCCGTTAGCCACGACGAAGAAAAAGCCCTGGTCAGCAAAGTCGCCTGGCGCCTGATGCCGCTGATCATGGTCTGCTACCTGTTCGCCTTTTTCGACCGAATCAACATCAGCTTCGCCAAGTTTCAGCTGCAGGCCGACCTGAGCCTGAGCGATACCGCTTACGGCCTGGGTGCCGGGTTGTTCGTGGTCGGTTATGTGATTTTCGAAGTGCCCAGCAACATGATGCTGTACAAGGTCGGCGCCCGGCGCTGGATCGCCCGGATCATGATGTCCTGGGGCCTGGCCACGGCGGCCATGGTGTTCGTCAACAGCGAATGGCAGTTCTACGTGCTGCGCTTCGTGATCGGCGCGATGGAGGCGGGTTTCGCTCCGGGCGTGCTGTATTACCTGACCCTGTGGTTCCCGCAGCACTATCGCGGGCGCATCACCTCGATGCTGTTCCTGGCGTCGGCGTTCGCCGGCCTGGTGGGTGCGCCGTTCTCCGGCCTTGTGCTGCAACACCTTGACGGTGTGCTGCAAATGCGTGGCTGGCACTGGCTGTTCCTGCTCGGTGGCGTGCCGTGTATCGGCCTCGGTTTGCTGGTGCTGACCCTGCTCAAGGACCGCATCGAAGACGCCCATTGGCTGACGCCTTCGGAGAAGACTTTGCTGGCCAGCCGTATCGCTCAGCATGAGCCGCACAAGAGCGGTGGTTCGCTGCTCGCCGCGCTGCGGATTCCGGGCTTCCTGACTTTGGGGCTGATCTATTTCCTGATTCAGGTGGCGTCCTACGGCTTGAATTTCTGGGCGCCGCAACTGATCCGCAGCGCAGGTACCGAGAGTCCGGTGATGATCGGCTTGCTGACGGCCATCCCGTACATCTGCGGCGCCATCAGCATGGTGGTGATCGGACGGCTGTCCGATGCTACTGGCGAGCGGCGCAAGTTTGTCGCCGGTCTGGTGGCGGTCGGTGCGGTCGGGTTCTTCTGTGCGGGGATCTTCGCCAGTCACACGACCTTCCTGATTGTCGCGTTGGGCCTGCTCGGTGCCGGGATCATCGCCTCCATCCCGAGCTTCTGGACCCTGCCGCCGAAACTGCTGGCCGGTGCCGGCGCGGGCGCGGCCGGCGGGATTGCGGTGATCAACACCCTGGGCCAGTTCGGCGGCATCGTCAGCCCGGTGATGGTCGGCCGAATCAAGGACCTGACCGGCAGCACCACGCCGGCGCTGTATGTCATTGGTGTATGTGCGCTGATCGCCGTGGCGCTGTTGTTGTGGGGGTTGCCGCAGAAGTTGCGCACACTCGACAAGGCCTGATGCCATAGACCGCTTTCGCGAGCAAGCCCGCTCCCACAGGAACCGCGTACCTCCCTGTGGGAGCGGGCTTGCTCGCGAAGGCGGCCAGGAGAACACCTTCGCATCGTCGGTTATCCCATCAACCCGCCGTCACCAACCCTTTGGCCGGCGCATCAAAAAACTGGATCAACACCACCCCGGCCATCAACAACATCACTCCCACCAGCTTGGGCAGGTTGATCTGCCGCTCCACCAACCCGAACCAGCCGAAGTGATCCAGCAACAACGACCCCACCACTTGCCCCGCCAGCGCCAATGCCATGAACCCCGCGGCCCCCAGCTTGGGCAGCAGCACCAATGCCAGGGAAATGAATATCACCCCAAAAGCACCACCGGCCCACATCCAGAGCGGCGCCTTGCTGATGAATGCCAGTGATGGCAACGGCAAGCGCATCGCAACGATGATCGGCAACAGCACCACGACGCTCACCAGCAACGAGGCGAGTGTCGCCCACAGCGGATGGCCCAACCCGCGCCCGAGATTGACGTTGATCGCGCTCTGAAACGGCACCACCGCCCCGGCGATCATCGCCAGTCCAATCAGACCGGCCCAATGCAACGTACTCATGATCGATCTCCAACAGGTTTTGCTGGACTCTAGGGTATTCGTCGCGCAGATTTAAATTCCGTTTTGTTATCCAGAACATGCAGCAGATGAATAATCTTCGCCGTATCGACCTCAACTTGCTGGTGATCCTCGACGCCTTGCTCAGCGAGCAACACGTGACCCGGGCGGCCGAGCGTCTGCACTTGAGCCAGCCAGCGGTCAGCCATGCGCTGGCGCGCTTGCGTGACCTGCTCGGCGATCCGCTGCTGGTGCGCGCCGGTGCCGGTCTTGTGCCGACTCCGCGAGCGCTGGAACTCGTGGTACCGCTGGCCGCAGCCCTGGCCCAGGTGCAAGCGCTGCTGGCGCCGAACGCCTTCGATCCCGCGACCACCCAGCGCACCTTCCGTCTGGCGATGTCCGACTACGGCGCCGCCATTGTCTTGCCGGGACTGATCCGAACGTTGCGCCGCGAAGCGCCGGGCATCGACCTGCAAATCAGCCATGGAAGCCGCGAAAGCATGCTCGAAGGGGTGCTCAACGGTGACATTGATGTCGCCGCCGGTGTATTCCCGGAAATGCCCCATGAGTTGCGCAGCACGCCCCTGTTCGAAGAGCACTATGCCTGCCTGGTGGACCGCAACAGCCTGCCCGCCGATGGTGGCCTCGACCTGCCCACTTACCTGGCTCGGCCTCACGTCCTGCTGGAAATGCGCGGCAGCGGCACCCCGGAAATCGAGCGTGCATTGACTGCATTGCGCGAACGTCGTCGTGTGGCTGTCAGCCTGCCGCACTGGAGCGTGGCCCCGGAGCTCATCAGCGGCACCGACCTGATCCTCACCGTCGCGTCGCGCGGCTTGCGCGATATCGATCAGTCTTCATTGGTTGTCGTGCCACCGCCGTTTCACATTCCGTCGTTCACCTTTGTGTTGGCGTGGCATAAACGGCGGGGTGGGGATCAGGCGTTGAACTGGTTGAATCGCAGGATTGGGGAGGGGATCGAACGCTAGAGGCTTTTCCAAATGGCCTTTACCAATTGGAAGGTGGCAGGCGACGCGTATGAAAAATCCGTAGTACCTGAAGCCGACCTTGGCGAACCCGGTAGGGAATCAAATAGGGGCGATCAGGCATGACCCATTCCCGGGTACCGGGTAGGCGTCCTTCACGGCCCGTCGCTGGAAATCGGGCAAGGTGATCGACACTGGCGAGAATTGCCTGGACAAAATCTGCTGCAGCTTTTGGATTCTCGATGGCAATGTACGCGGCTTCGTCATCCAGATTCTTTAACGCCGTACGCAACCACTCAACGCGCATTCGCCGTCCACTTGTCTGCAATTGCGTTCACTTCTTCTTGTGTCGCGAAGTCACCATCATCGGCTTCTTTCAAGGCTTTCTGAATTTCCTCGATTTGCCACGCTTCACGGGCCAGGTACTCACGCAGCGCATCCACGGCCAGAAATGATTTGCTGCGGCCCGTTGCTTTGGAAAGACTCGCGAGAGTATCGGCGATTTCGTCTGGTATGCGCAGGGACATAACTGACATGGTGGTCTCGATGTAGTGGTTTGTAATACAACATACTACACCGTCATCAGTGAAGCGGGGCCAGCCCGTTCGTCTGTCGAGATGTTTCAGTCGACAGGCAATGACCTGATATAGACTGGCCACCATTCACCAAGCCGTTCAAAAGGACTCCCCATGACCCCATCGTTGCTAATGGCCGTGCTTGCCTCGGGTTTTATCTACGGCATCACCCCGGGACCGGGTGTGCTGGCGGTATTCGGTATTGGCGCGGCCCATGGGCGACGGGCCGGGGCGGGGTTTCTGTGCGGGCATTTGCTCGGTGATGTGGTCTGGTGCAGCACGGCGCTGATCGCGATTGTCGGTGCGCGGGAGATCGGCAGTACGGCGTTTGACGTGCTCGGTGTGCTCAGCGGCCTGTACCTGTTCTGGCTCGGCTGGCGTGCGGTGCGCGCCCGGCGTAGCAGCGGTGATGCGCCGCAGGGCCCGGCGCGGCAGCCGTTCTGGCACGGCATCCTGTTTGGCCTGACCAATCCCAAGGCCTATCCGGTGGCGGTGGCGACGTTCACGGCATTGCTGTCGAGTCGCGCGGAACTGCTCAACTGGTCAATGCTGCCGATACTGATCGCCCTGAGTTTCGTCGGCGGGTTGCTCGCCTACGCTATTCTCATCGGCATCGTCGGTGCACGGCGAGTGCGCACCTTGTACCAGCGTCATGAACTGGCAATCACCCGGTTGTGCGGGGTAATGTTCATCGGTTTCGCCATCAATGCGCTGGTCCATGCGTTGCCGGGGCTGATGCCGGAAAAGGCTTGAATGTAATCACAGGGATGCAAGGCTGACGGGGCAGGGATGATTGAAGAGCGCTGCATTATCGGGGCACCCACGCTGAACCATGGAAAACCGGAATTCCGCGCCGCTGGCGAGTTATATCGATCTGTTGCTGGACGCCGTCTGTGCGGTGGATAAGCAGGGCCGCTTCGTCTTTGTCAGCGCGGCATGCGAACGCATTTTTGGCTACAGCGCCGATGAGATGATCGGCGAGGCGATGATCGACATGGTGCACCCGGGCGATCGCCAGCGCACCCTCGACGCGGCCCGGGAAATCATGGGCGGTGAGCCCAAGCTCAACTTCGAAAACCGCTACCTGCGCAAGGATGGCAGTGTGGTGCACATCCTCTGGTCGGCACGCTGGTCCGAGGACGATCAACTGCGCATCGCCGTTGCTCGTGACATCACCGAGCGTAAGCAGGCCGAGTCCCGGCAGGCAGCGTTGTATGCGATTTCCGAAGCGGCCCATGCGGCAGAGGATCTGCTGGCGTTGTTCAAGCGCATCCACATGATCATCGGCGAATGGCTGCCGGCATTGAGTTTTTCCGTGGCGCTGTACGACCAGCACTGCGCACAGCTGAACTTCCCCTATCACGTCGATGACCACGAGCCACAGCCCGAACAGCCCGGAACCATGACCGGGCGCCTGTGTGTCGAGGTGATCTGCACGGGGCAGCCGATCCTGTTGACTCCGGGCCAGTGCCCACCTCTTGCCGGCTTCGAAATGCTGCAGACCGAACAGAACGCACCCTGTTGGCTGGGTGTGCCGCTGAATTCGCAAAACGGCACCATCGGCGCGCTGATCGTCAAAAGCATTCCGGGCGGCGAACGCTACACCGAGCAAGACAAGGAGCTGCTGCAATACGTCTGCGCCCAGGTCGCCACCGCCATCGAGCGCAAGCAATTGCACGCCCGCCTGCAACACATGGCCCAGTACGACCAACTGACCCAGTTACCCAACCGCGAGCTGCTGCGCGAACGGCTCAAGGCGTCACTGCAAGTGGCCCGGGAGGGCGGCGGGCGCATGGCGCTGCTGTACGTCGACCTTGACCGCTTCAAGCAAGTCAACGACACCCATGGGCACGCGGTCGGCGACATGCTGTTGCAAGCGGTGGCCAACAGGCTCAAGGGCTGCGTGCGGGAAATCGACACCGTGGCCCGCATCGGCGGCGATGAATTCGTGGTGTTGCTGCACAGCATTCACGCGGCGGACGATACCGACCTTGTGGTCGAGAAAGTCCGTCAGGTCCTGGGTCAGCCCCTGCGCCTGGACGGGCACAGCCTGAATATCCAGCCCAGCATCGGCGTCGCCCGATACCCCGATCACGGCACCGAAGAGAAGCAATTGTTCCGGCATGCCGACGAGGCGATGTACTGCGCCAAACGCGAGCATCACCTGCGACTGGTCTGAAAAACCGCGCACCGTTCGTCGTGGCATCCACGTAATTTTCTAAACCTTTTTGGGCGCGCAAATTCAGATTCTATGCGGGCTACAGCCCGCCGCGACTACCACCAAGAGGAAGAGAATCATGCCTAATTCAAGAAACTCGAACTCGGGGAACTTCGCCAATGATCGAACGAAGGCCTCTGAAGCCGGTCGCAAGGGTGGGAAAACCACCACGACGACTGTCGACAAAGAGCCTGCGAAACCCGACATGGGCCGCAAGCCCGGACAGAAATCCAAGTAATGGATGATGGTGGTTTTGATTGAGAAGCGGGGGCGAAAGCTCCCGTTTGAATTTGAAGAGGAGGGCGCGACCATGAACCGGATGGCCACCCGATTATGTAATACCAGTCTTGCCACGTTACTGGGCCTGTTTGCCAGCGGCGTCTTTGCCCAGTCGACTGCCGAGTTCATCGACGAGGCCTCGGCAAAAGGTATTGCCGATATTGAAGCAAGTCGCCTGGCGCACCAGAAAGCCGAGTCCAAAGAGGTCAAGGACTACACCATTATCGTCATCAACGACCGCACCAAGGCGAACCAGCACCTGGCGAAAATCGCCAAACAACTGGATATACCGGTCGCCCCCCGGGAAGAGATTGTCGAAAAGGCCAAAACCCTGATGCCACAAGTCCTGGATGGGGCGACCTACGACGAGGCCTATACCGCCAGTCAGGTGAAGACCACGCAGGAAGCCATCGAACAGCTGCAACAAGAGGCGCAGACCACCGACGTGCCGCAAATCAAGGCGTTCGCCGAAGAAACCCTGCCTAAATTGCAAAATCACCTGGAAATGGCCAAGGCGTTGCAAGCCAGTCGTTGACCTGAAGGTTTGAACACAAACGGCGCGGGGCTTCAGTCACGCGCCGTTTTTCTGTTCAGTACTGGTCCGGATGCGGCTTGGGATTATGCGTTGGGTTCAGGCCATTGAGGTCAAACATTCGACGTGATCGAAAAGGTTGTTTTCTGAAACCTTTAGCGGTGCTCGCCGCGGTATCGTAGCGTCCCGAGGACAACGCACCGACAGGAGAACGCAATGAGTTGGTCCGCCAAACAGTACGTCGCTTTTGAAGATGAACGCACCCGTCCCGCCCGTGACCTGCTGGCGGCTGTCCCCGCCGGGGACGTGCGCTTGGTCATCGATATCGGTTGTGGGCCCGGCAACTCCACCGAGTTGCTGGTGGAGCGCTTTGCCGATGCCACGGTGCGCGGGCTGGACAGTTCCAGCGACATGATCGACGCCGCGCGCAAGCGCTTGCCGCAGGTGCAGTTCGACATCGCCGACATCGACACCTGGAATGACAGTGGCCCGTTCGATGTGATTTTCGCCAACGCGGTGTTGCAGTGGGTACCTGATCACGCCACGTTGCTACCGTCGCTGGTGAGCAAACTGGCGCCGGGTGGCAGACTGGCCGTCCAGATGCCTGACAACCTGAATGAACACTCGCACCGCTTGATGCGTGAAGTCGCCGCTGATGGCCCATGGGTCGGCAAGCTGGCAGGTGCCGCCGGGCAGAGGACCGAAATGGCCGATGCCAGTGGCTACTATTCGATTTTGAAAGCCTGTTGCACCCGCGTCGATGTATGGCGCACCACTTACCATCATCCGCTCGCGGGTGGTGCGTCTGGGGTGGTGGAGTGGTTCAAGGGCAGTGGCTTGCGACCGTTTCTCGATCCGTTAGACGAGGCGGAACGGGCGCAGTATCTGAAGCAATATCAGACTGCTATCGAGCGGGCGTACCCGGCCATGGCCGATGGTTCGGTGCTGTTGCCATTCCCGCGACTGTTTATCGTCGCGACCCGCTGAAGCAAAACAGGGACAGTTGATGAGTGTCATCTGCCCCTTTTTTCGATCTTGAAAAATCACTGTGGCTTGTTCTTTTTTGAGCGCCGGGCACTCAAGTACTCAAAGGCAAAGGAGGCAAAGCCGAACAACCCGATCAATGAAATGATCATGATTCCCAACTCTGAATTGTGCATGTTGATCTCCAGGCGAAGGATGAGCCGGGAGAATAAGGGAACTGTTGCTGGGCTCAACGCAGCGCTACGGCTTCTTTACTCGCTTGCGGTGATCTATACGCAAAAGATATGAGCGTCCAGGTGGCAGGGTCACATTCAGCGCTGAACACCAACCCACTGTTTTGAGTCATATCAGGGGCTCCAATCAGTTACTCGATCACGTCGATTTCCACCAGTGCCCACGTACAGCCAGCGTACTTTGGATTAGATGTGTGCAGGGTAACGCTGCTGGCTGAGGGGAAGGGTGCACCGTTCTCGGCGAGCATCTCGAAATACCCCTCAATGGCTTGTTGAACCATGGCTATTGCATCTTCCAGATCTTCACCGGCGCTAAAACAACCTGGCACATCCGGGACTTCAACACCCCACGCATGTTCGTCGTCGTCCATGAAAATCGCAATCGGGTAAAACATGTTCATGGTCCTCCGTGAACACAGCGGGTGAGGTTATGAACCCCAAAGGGCGCCCCCGAAAGGCGCCGGGTGGACTGTCAGGAGGGTTCTGCATCCATGCGTCGAGCGATTACATCAAGCACATCGCATCCATCGCGCAATGGCACGCAGCAGAGCAATGCGAAGTCGCTGAGGACCACGGTGTCGGAGGTCAGGTCGCCACGCATCGCGAGGTTTTCAAGGAGCTGAGTGACGGCTCGAATTCTGTAACTGGCGGTGCTGAGCAGGGAATGCAGGGGTTGGGTGGTGTTGACGAAGAGGGAGGGGAGGTCGTCGGCGTTACTGGTTAAAGCCATATATTCATTCATGAGTGATTCCTTGAATTGAAGTGAACTACCACTCAGTGTCGCCAAACAAAAGGTGGTAGCTGTACGCAGGTTGGCGAACCGGGACAAGGCAAACCGGTAGACCCAAAGGTCTCCCACGCACAGCCACCATAAACAGGTAGCCAAGTGCGTTCAGAAACGCTCCGAGATTGCTCGGAGGTTCCTATGCTTTGTCATCGAGTCGCCAAACCCGATACGCCATTTGGACGCGGTCGGACTATAGGTCTCATGACAAAGGCACAGCAATGCGCAAGTCTACGGACATTTCCCAGTGTCGTGTAGGACGTTGCTTTTTCTAACGTTGATCTCCGTTTGGCCTTTAAAAACGGGGCCTTAACATTAGCGTTGGCAGGCGCATCACCAAATCCCGCGCAAAAAAAAACCGGCCACTTGGGCCGGTTTTTTCTGTCTCTACATCCCCGGGAAAAGGTGACGGATTTGTTTATCAACGTAGAGCTGGATCGGTCATGATTCGACCAAATTCCGGGTACAAAAAACGGCTAAAAGTGCCTTTTTTTACTTAATCCACCTCCCATCTCTCAATCCTCAAACGCAGAACGCACAGCCTCCACAACGCGCTCTGCCACGCGCTCATCTTCAAGTTGCGGATACCCTTTCTTCAGCTTGCCCGACACCGTCCAGCCATTCTCCTTGATAGAGCGAATGATGCGATTCGCGTCCTGGTCTGGCATTTCCAATACCTCTTTCAACTGTTCCTGCGCTCGCTGAAAGATCACCAGTACTCTGGCTTCATCCGCCATTTCCTTTTTAATCGTGTGCTCGACAACGCGTGCGGTGTACAGGACGTGTTCGGTCAGATCGGGATAGCGCCAGGCAAAACGCGCGTCCTCATATTCATCGAAGATGAAGTTGCTGCGAGTACCGTCTTCGTAGGTCACGAGTTCGCCGAACCGATGGGCCGTCGCGTAACGTCGCATGAACGGTCGCGAGAATACTTCGAGCGTACGATCGTAGCCGGCCCTGAAGTCGATCGAGCTTGTGATTGTGGCAGAGACCGGCAATATCACGCCGTCGGGCACAGCCTTGTCCCGAACCAGGGTGTCGTTGATCAGGAAACGGTGAATCCGGCCATTTCCGTCGCGCATGGGATGGATGTACACGAAGCCAAATGCCAACACTGCGGCACGTGCCACTGACTCAGCGCCACGGGTTGCGACCTCAAACTCGTTGAGGCCTGCCAAGAGCTGAGCGAGGTCTGCGAAATGGGGGGCAATGTAATGCACGATGTCCTCGCGCATCGTGGCTTGCCCCACAAATACGGGAGAGCGCCGCAAGCCCAGTCCGATGGCGTCATGTCCAAGAATGCCAGCTTGCAGGGAATGCAGGCTGTCGTTGCTCAACGGGTCTTTGATATGACCGCAGTGCTGGGCAATGACATGGGCAAACCGCTGGATGCGATCCGCCTGGCCGGCTTCCTTTTCGATGAGAAAACTCGCGCGCGATTCCTTGAACGTCAGCCAACTGGCCGTACGCATCAGGATGTCGGCACCAAAGGCCTGATCCAATTCACCCAATGCTTCGCGCAGATTGAATTGCAGAGCTTCCTGCACTGGCACCGTACGACGAACCAAGGGGCAGAACTCAGCCGTCCCCGGCAGGTTGTTGTTGATGCGCCAACGACGAGTTCGCAGAGCTTCGCGACGAGTCAGATAATCTTGGGGCGAAAGTACATCAACATAGCCGCCATTGGTCACGTCAGGCACATCCAGGCGTTCGCCTGTCAGCCATTCGTAGAGGAACCCCGTGCGGCGGGCGTATTGACCGAAAGGCTCCCGTCGACACCACTCTTCGACAGGCAGCGGGCCTATGGCTGCAAACAGGCGGGCGAAGAACTCGAGGTGGATCTCTTCGTACTTGAGGCCGAATTCGAAATGTCCTGCGAAATCGTCTGCGGGCCGATAGCTTGTCGGGTATCGGTTCTCCACATTGCCGTCAGTTTCGCGATTGACACGTACAGTGCCGATCATGGATTCGACGCGCAGAGGCTGTGCCAGTGCGATGTCGTAACGGGTCGCGAGGGTCTTGAAACCGACTTGCATTGACGAAATCCTTTACTGGGACAAGAAAAACGCTAACAGAACCTTGATCTTATGCGAAAACGCTAATTTCGAAACGGTAAAAACACTAATGTCGGATTGAATTTGATAACAAATCCGTGCTTTTCGAAAAAAACGCTAACAGGTCTCAGGATAGACGCTATCGCCCAAGGGCACTTGCTAATCGATCAGGGAAAATGGCGGAATGACTGAAGAAGCAAAATCCACCAAATCCCGGACACAAAAAAACCGGCCATCAAGGCCGGTTTTTTCTGTCTCTGCATCCCCCGTCAAAACAACCCTGACGTGAGATCAAAATTCGATTGGAGCGGGTGAAGGGAATCGAACCCTCGTTATCAGCTTGGGAAGCTGGAGTAATGCCATTATACGACACCCGCTCAGAGCGCTGACTTTGTACCAGATACGGCTGCGGATTTGAAGTTTTTCTTTACGTGGAGCGGGTTTAACGCAGATGTGACAAAAAAGCCCGGACCGCATGACGGTCGATCGCGGGCAAGCCTCGCGCCTGCAGAATACGTTTAACGCAGCAGGGCGGGGCTCGCTCGCGATGACGCTACTTCAGCCTGCCAATGCATGGTGTTCCTGGGCGTTGTGGTAACGCGGTCGGCTTTCGAGTTGCGCTGGTTTCAGGAAGCCCATCAGTGCGTTGCGGCTGTCTCGGCAGGCGGCCTTGTGCTCCATGTCGAGAAAGTGGCCGGTGGCCTGAATGGTGCTGAACGTGCTGTGTTGCACGTGGCCGGCGAACAACCGGGCGTCGTCGGCGGCGGTGTATTCGTCCCATTCGCCGTTGAGGAACAGCACCGGCACGTCGATTTTCTTCGCCGCGTGCAGGTAGCACTGGCGATCGCTGTGCAGCACGTCGCTGATGTGGAAGTGCATCTGCCCGTACTCATGTTCGGCCAGGGAGCTGACGTGGCGATAGTTAAAGCGCTTGAACAACGACGGCAGGTGTTTGCCGATGGTGTCGTTCACCAGGTGCCCGACCCGGTCGCGATCCAGGTTGCCGAGGTGTTCGACGCCGCGCTCGAGGTAGTCGAGCATGTGCGCGTTGATCACCGGGGAGAACGAGCTGATCACGGCTTTTTCGATGCGCCGTGGCCGTTGCGACAATGCCATCATGGTCGCGGCACCGCCCCAGGAAAACGACAGCACGTGCTCGGCGGCGAAGTGGTCGATCAGCTCAAGCAGGATCTGTCCTTCGATTTCCTTGGTGAGCATTTTTTCATGCAGGTTGTGGGCTTTTGACCGGCCCGCGTAGGGCTGGTCGTAGCAGACGACGTTGAACTGCGGATGGAGGTTTTTCACGGTTTGTGCAAACGACGCAGTCGTGGCCATCGAGCCGTTGACCAAGATAATGGTCTTCTCTGCGGCGTCCGCGCGATAGAACTCCGTGTAAACCCGATACTGACCCTGTATATCCAGCACAGCGATTTCTGGCCTCATGTCATAAGACTCCTGGCAAGCGGGTATGCGCGCAAATGAGATTGCACGAGCTTTGTGACAGGTAGGCATACGCCTGGAATTTGAGAGGCCCATGTCGATCCATTGCAGTCCGGTCGACGGGTATTGTTATTGGCGGGCAGTCTGCCGGATGAGGCCGGAACCCTTGGGTTCCTACCGGCAAAAAGTTTCTTAGAAGTATGGGGTGACTCGTCGGTCACATTTCGGCCGACGTCCTGATTCAAGCAGGGGTCACATCATTGCGCAAGTGCCGTTGGTAAATTGTTCGACAACTTTCTGCTGAGCGGTCGCGCGCTTAGATCGATCCGATCTCTTTGTCGGTCAGCGGGCGGTATTCGCCCGGTTTCAAGGTGTCGTCGAGTACCAGCGACCCCATGCGTTCGCGATGCAGGCGCATCACCTTGTTGTCGAAGTGGCCGAACATGCGCTTGACCTGGTGATAGCGGCCCTCGACGATGCTCAGGCGTGCGCATTTTGGCCCGAGCAGCTCTAGCCCGGCGGGTTGCGTGGTGAGGTCTTCGAAGGCGAAGTACAGCCCTTCGTTGAATTTGATCGCGTATTCGGGGCCGATGTCCTGCTCGGTTTCGACGTAATAGACCTTGGGCAGTTTGGTCTGCGGTTGGGTCAGGCGCCGCGACCAGCTGCCGTCGTTGGTGATCAGCATCAGGCCGGTGGTGTTGAAGTCCAGGCGTCCGGCGATGTGCAGTTCGTCCTTGTCCGGTTCATGGATCAAATCGAGCACGGTCGGGTGCTGCGGATCCCGGGTGGCGCTGACGCATCCGGCGGGCTTGTGCAACATGAAATGGCGCAGGGGTTTACCGGCTTGCAGCAGCTCGTTGTCGACTTCGACGCGGCTGAATTCGCGGACTTCGCTGTGCGGGTCGCTGACGACTTTTCCGTCAACCCTGACGCGTTTTTCCACCAGCAACAGGCGTACCTGCTTACGGTTGAAGCACGGCAGGTTGCTGAGGAAACGGTCGACACGCATGACTTAAGGATCGGTAAGGACAGGGGCGCGCATCTTACTTGATCGACCCGGACGCTGCTTGCAACTGCGCCTCGACCTCAGCGCAGCGCGGGCACAGGCACGAGGCGTCGCGCAGTTCCACCGGCAGCGCCTGGAGCACAGCCGGGTCGATGCTGACGCCGTAGCACCAGCAGGCGCGGTCGGCGGTTCGCGGGTCGGCCAGGGTGCAGTCGTTGGGTGCACCGCAGGCCGGGCAGAAGTCAGGCTGGTTCATAGCTGAAGTGAGGTTTTTCCACGCAGGTTCGGTTACGGCCAGTTTGCTTGGCCCGATACATCGCATGATCCGCCCGTGACAGCAGGCTGTGCAAGGTGTCATCGGGCTGCTGGGTGGTGAGGCCGATGCTGACGGTCACATGCAAGGCCTTACTGTTGTAGGCATAGCGCTGTTGTTCCACGTGCTGGCGAATTTTCTCGGCAATCATCAGGCCGGTCTTACCGTCGGTGTCCTTGAGCAGCACGATGAACTCTTCACCACCCCAGCGGCAGACGATGTCGGAGTGCCGCAGGCAACTTTCCAGATCCCGGGCGAAACCGATCAGTACCTGGTCGCCGGCCAGGTGGCCGTAGGTGTCGTTCAGCGCCTTGAAGTGGTCCAGGTCCAGCAGCAAAGCGGTCAGCGGCTTGGGCTCGCGCCGGGCTTCGTGCATGGCCTGCGCGGCCAGCAGGTCGAAGCCACGACGGTTGGGCAGTTCGGTCAGGCTGTCGAGGATGGCCTGGGCCTGGATCTTGTCCTGATAGCGTTTGATCACCCGGTTGAGCAGGGCCAGCACGATCAAGGTGACCAGCAGGCAGATCAGCAGGTTGAGGTACAGCGACTGGCGGATTTCACCGAGGGCGCTGTCTTCGCGTTTGTCGACGAACAGGTACCAGTTCAGCTCCGGGATAAACCGCACGTTGAGGAAATGCCCCTGGCCCTGCACGGAGTATTCATAGCTGCCGCTGTGGGGTTTGGGCAGCCGGCTGACCAGGTCTTTCATGCTGTCGAGTTCACTGAGTTTCTGCCCGATGTGCGCGCCCTGCGGCCCCCCTTCGGCGCCGGTGAGCACCAGGCGCCCGAAGTTGTCGACGAAATACACACTGCGTTGATAACGCTGCTGGTACTTGTCGATCAGCTTGATCACGGCGTCGACGGTCAGGCCAACCCCGGCCGCGCCGATGAATCGGCTGTCGTAGTCGTAGACCTTGTAGTTGATGAAGAAGGTCAGGTTGTCCTTGTTGGCGAGGTCCGGGTCGACGTTGATCTCGTACGGATCCTTCATGTCCCGCACACGGAAGTACCAGGCATCGCGGGGCTCGGTGGCCTTGACCTGCTTGAGCACACCCTTGGCGTGGTAGTAGGTCAGGCTGGTGTTGGAGACGAAAAACGCGGTGTAGGCGCCGTAGTGGGTCATGACCTCGTTGAGGTAACGGGTCATCTGGTCGGAATCCTTTTCACCATTGACCACCCAGTCGCGCATGAAGGTGTCGCGAGCCATCATCGAGGAAATCAGGATCGGCCTGACAAGGTCTTTCTGGATTTCCGAGTAGACCGTATCCGACGTCAGCGGCAGTTCGGTGTTGACGATGTTGTCGCGGATCGAGGCCCGGGAGGCGTAGTAACTGAGGAAGGAGGTGGCGAGGAAACCTGCGCCCAGCAATGCGACCAGCGTGAGCACCAACGAACGTTGAGAGTACAGCGGCGAGCGAAGCGGCATGGCAGTTCCATTGGCAGTCATCCGATGGTTGCATTCTAATGGCACTGCGGGGAAATAACTGCTCCATGTGTGCCGCGAATGGTCGTTCCCACATTCCACGAAGGGTTACGCCCGCCGCCAGCGTGAATGAGGCGGCACTTTGATGGTGCTCGTGTGCACCGCATTGGAACCTGTCCGCCGCTGATCAGACGGTGGGTGCAACGTCGCACTTGGCAGGGGATTGCCAGTCAAAACAGGTGTAAGTCGGAGCGTGCCGACTGCTGTTACAGGTCTTTACGGAGGCCGCCATGTTGCGTCGATTATTGTTAGGTGCAGTACTGGGTCTTGGATTGTCTGGCTGCTACTACTACGCCGGTCCTGCCGACGTCTACGGGGGACCTTATTACTACCCCGGCTACTACTCGCCCTATTACTACGGTTACTACGGTCCGCGTTATTACGGTGGTTATCGCTCCTATTACTACGGTGGGCATGGTTACTACCGTGGCCACGGCGGCGGACATCATGGCGGTGGACATCGAGGTGGCCACCGTTAATCAGGGCGCGAATGGATGAAAAACCTTTCATCGGCCAGATGTTTCCACTTGTTTCAAGGACGCACCAGATTCCGAATTCGGTGTCTGATCTTTCGACAGTCACCGAACATTTGTCTGTCGCCTGCCAGCGTCGCTGGTGTGGCTTACCCGCGGTCCAGGAGGCCGCCATGCTCTGTCGAATTCTTCTGCTAGCTGTGTTGGGATTGTCCCTTGGTGGGTGCGTGCCTTATTACGATGAAGGAGGCAGTTACTACAGTTCCGAGGTCTATACCTCGCCATCGCCAACCTATTACGCCGGGGGGAGTTCCTACTACTCCAATGGTGGCGGTTACTACACACCGCCGCCCCGGTACTACGTGCCGCCAGCGCGGTATTACCAGCCGACACCGCGCTATTACTCACAGCCACGGATCTATCAACCGTCGCGCTATTACTCGCAGCCGCGGATGTATCAACCATCGCGCCATTACCAGTCGGCCCCTCGTTACTATCAGCCGTCGCGTGGCGACTACCGCACGCATCAGAACCATGGCTGGGACGGCCGTAACCGCGGGAACTGGAACAACGACTATCGCGGTAACGGTCGAGGCTATCGCAGCGGGCGGGGCGGCCACCGATAGCTTTGTACAAAACACAACTCTGAATGTGGGAGCGGCGGTGCGACGATTCGACTTGCTCGCGAAGGCGGAGTGTCAGTCAACATCAATGTTGCTGAGATGACGCTTTCGCGAGCAAGTCGAATCGTCGCACCGCCGCTCCCACAGTGTTGTGTGCAGTTTTCAGTATTCGGACAAATCCGCCAGCGGATGCCGACCTTCCCACGCCTTGTGAAAATGCGCCTCTACCACCGCGTCCGGCACGTTGTTGATGTCCGGCCAGTGCCAATGCGGTTTCTGATCCTTGTCGATCAACCGGGCACGTACGCCTTCGCTGAATTCCGGATGCCGACAGCAGTTGAGGCTCAGGGTGTATTCCATCTGGAAGACTTCGGCCAATGACAGGTGTCGGGCACGAATGATCTGCTCCCACACCAGACGAGCGGTCAGCGGAGCGCCTTCGCTCAGGGTCCTGGCTGCGCGACTCAGCAACAGGTCGGTGTGATCGCGCAAGGCGCTGATGGCCTTCCATGCGCAACGCACGTCGCTGACATCCAGCAGTTCGTCGATCTGCTGGCGGCGCGGCAGCCACTGGGCTTCGGGCATCTGCGCCACGGCTTCCTGCTGCAAGGCCTTGAGCAGGCTGTTGAGCTGCATGGGTGTCTGTTCCTGCCAGTTCAATTGCAACAGGCCTTCGATCAATTGCGGCTGCTGCTCATCGAGCAGGAAACGATCGGCCAGGTCCAGGTCAATGGCATCGCGGCCGTTCATGTGCGCACCGGTCAGGCCCAGGAACAACCCGAGCTTGCCGGGCAGGCGCGACAGAAACCAACTGGCGCCAACGTCCGGGTACAGGCCGATGCTGATCTCCGGCATGGCCAAGCGGCTGCTCGGTGTGACGATGCGGATGCCTGCCCCTTGCAACAGTCCCATGCCACCGCCGAGCACATAGCCGTGGCCCCAGCAGATCAGCGGTTTCGGGTAGGTATGAAGTTTGAAATCCAGGCGATATTCCGCCGCAAAGAACTGCGCGGCCAGTGGCGGTACTTCGCCCGGATGGACGCGACAGGCTTCCACCAGGCTGCGCACTTCGCCGCCGGCGCAAAAGGCCTTGGCACCGTTGCCGCGCAATAGAACGCAGACGATCTGCGGATCCTTGGCCCAGGCCCCCATTCGGTCGCGCAGGGCGTTGATCATCGGCAGGGACAGGGCGTTCAGGGACTTTTCGGCATCCAGGCTGGCGATGCCGATGCGCGCGCCGTCGGTGCCGGTGAGTTCTTCGAAGTGCAGATTCATCGTGACCTCGATCGGGAATTTGAGGGTTAAGTATGATCGCTGTGTGGGAAAGTGCCGGATCTGCGTCAGATCAATTGACAAGCGTGATGCGCTTTCCTAGGGTTCGCCCCATTGTTTTTTCCGGATGTAACCATGACTGCTGACGACCGTATCAAACTCGAACCGGGCTGGAAGGAGGCACTGCGTGCCGAATTCGACCAGCCCTACATGACAGAGTTGCGAAACTTCCTGCAACAGGAGCGGGCGGCCGGTAAGGAGATCTATCCGCCGGGGCCGATGATTTTCAACGCGCTCAATTCCACGCCGCTGGACAAGGTCAAGGTAGTGATCCTCGGGCAGGACCCTTATCACGGCCCGGGCCAGGCCCATGGCTTGTGCTTCTCGGTGCAACCGGGCGTGCCGGCGCCGCCGTCGCTGGTGAACATTTACAAAGAGCTCAAACGCGACCTGAACATCGACATTCCCAACCATGGCTACTTGCAAAGCTGGGCCGATCAGGGCGTGCTGATGCTCAACACCACCATGACCGTCGAGCGTGCCAACGCCAATGCGCACAAGGACAAGGGCTGGCAGTTTTTCACCGATCGGGTCATTGAAGTGGTCAGCCAGCAGCAACCGCACCTGGTGTTCATGCTGTGGGGCGCCCATGCCCAGAGCAAGCAGAAGCTGATCGATGCGACCAAGCATCTGGTGTTGACCTCGGTGCATCCGTCACCGCTGTCGGCCTATCGCGGCTTTCTCGGTTGCGGGCACTTCAGCCGGACCAACAAGTTTCTGGAGCAGAATGGCGAGACGCCGATCGAGTGGCGGTTGCCGCCGGTTTGATGGGCTGAGCAAGAGGGCCCCATCGCGAGCAAGGATCACGCGAACCCTGTGGGAGCGAGCTTGCTCGCGATGAAGGCAACTCGGTCTATCAGACTGAATCCGGACCCCGGTTCCAGTACTTGAACAACGGCTCCGCCAGAAACAACACAAACAACAGCCGCATCACCTGCATCGCCGTCACCAGCGGCACCGACAGTTGCAGGGTTTCCGCTGTCAGGCTCATCTCGGCAATCCCGCCGGGCATCATGCCCAAGGTCAGTGAGCGCAGATCCAGATGGGTCAGCGCACTCAAACCCAATGCCGCCGCCGTGGCGATCAGCATGGTCAACACCGTGCCGATCAGGGTGCGCCCCATGAACGACGGCGCACGCCGGAAAAACTGCCGGTTGAAGTGACAGCCCAGACCGCTGCCGATCAACCATTGGCCAATCTGGCTACCGCCGTCGGGCAAGCCGATGTGCAGGTCCCAGCCGATGCTGACGGCCGCACTGACCAGCAACGGCCCGAACAGCCAGGGGTTGGGTTGACGCAGGCGCTCCCAGATCCAGGCCGCCAACGCGCCAGCGGGAAACAATACCGCCAGCCAGCGCCAATCGATGCTGCCAGCGTGGGAAATCGGCGCACCGTCGCCCAACAAATACTTGAAGGCTGCCGGCACGCACAGCACCACGACCAACACCCGCAAACTCTGCCCCGCCGCCACACGGCTGAGTACCGCACCATTGCGGGCGCCGAGGTTGACCATCTCCCCGGAACCGCCGGGCATGCTGGAAAAGAACGCCGTGGCGCGATCTTCTCCGGTACGGCGCATCAGCCACACGCCGACCACGGCGGACAGGCTGGTGACCAACGCACCAAAGAAAATCAAACCGAAATGACTCAGCACCTGCTCCATCACCACCGGGGTGAAGTGCAGGCCGATGCCGATACCGACGATCCACTGGCCGCACTTGCGTCCGCCAGGGATTTCGGCCAATTGCCAGGGTGTCAGGCAGCGCACGAGGATGATCGCCAGCAACGAGCCGACCATCCACGGCAAAGGCCAGCCGACCTGGCTGGCGAGATAACCGCCCAGCAGGCCGACCAGCGGGGTTCCCCACCAGAGTTTGAAGGGGGACCGATCAGACATCGGCGACAACGCGTTGCGCCACTGAGCGTTTACGCCAGATCCGCACAATCGGCACCAGCAACATGACCACGATCAACCCCCAGACACCGACGGTGATACCGCTCGACCAGAGGATGTCCAGCGAACCGTTGGAGATCGACAACGCTCGACGCAGGTTCTGCTCCATCAAGCCGCCAAGGATGAAACCCAGCAGCACCGGCGACAGCGGGAAGTCGAGCTTGCGCAGGATGTAGCCGAAGATGCCGATACCGATCATCAGGAACAGGTCGAAGGTGGTGGCATGCACCGCGTACACGCCGATAGCGGTGATGATCGCAATCATCGGCACCAGCGCCCAGTTCGGCACGGCGAGGATTTTGGTGAAGATGCGGATCATCGGGATATTGAGGATCACCAGCATGATGTTGGCGATAAACAATGACGCTATCAGGCCCCAGACGATGTCCGGTTGCTGTTGGAACAGCAGGGGGCCGGGCGTGATGTTGTACAGCGACAGCGCACCGATCATCACCGCCGTGGTGCCCGAGCCGGGAACACCGAGGGTCAGCATCGGCACCAACGCACCGCAGGCTTCGGCACCGATGGCGGTTTCCGGGGCAGCGAGGCCGCGTTTGTCGCCCTGGCCGAATTTGCCGCTTGGGCCGGCAATGCGTTTCTCGGTCATGTAGGCCACCGCACTGGCCAGCGTTGCACCTGCGCCGGGCAGTACGCCCATGATGAAACCGAGCACGCCACAACGCATGTTCACCCAGAACACCGAAGCGGCTTCCTTGAAGTTGAACAGCATGCGCCCGGTCGCCTGGAAGGCTTCCTGGCCACGGTGGGTTTTTTCCAGCAGCAACAGGATTTCACTGATGGAGAACAGGCCCAGCACCAGCACTACGAATTGAATGCCGTCGGTGAGGTGGATGTTATCGCCGGTGAAGCGGTACACACCGCTGTTGGCGTCAATGCCGACCGTCGACAGAAACAGCCCGATCAGCGCGGCGATGAAGGTCTTGAGCGGGCGGTCGCCGGCCATGCCGCCGAGACAGACAATCGCAAACACCATCAGCACGAAGTATTCCGCCGGGCCGAAGGCAATCGCCCATTTCGCCAGCATCGGCGCGAACACCACCATCCCGCAGGTGGCAATGAAAGCGCCGATGAACGAACTCCAGGCCGACAGCGACAGGGCAACACCGGCCAGGCCTTGACGGGCCATCGGGTAGCCGTCGAGGGTCGTCATCACGGTGGAGGCTTCGCCGGGAATGTTCAGCAGGATCGAACTGATCCGGCCGCCGTATTCGCAACCCAGATACACCGCCGCCAGCAGGATCAATGCCGACTCCGGCGGCAGGCCCAGTGCGAACGCAATCGGGATCAGCAATGCCACGCCGTTGATCGGCCCCAGCCCCGGCAGCAGGCCGACGACGGTGCCGATCAGCGTGCCGCTGAGGGCGGTCACCAGGTTGTAAGGGGTTAGTGCGACGCCGAAGCCGTGACTCAAATAACCAAGCGTATCCATATCAGTTCTCCAGAACGTCGAGCAGGCCCAGAGGCAGTGGCACGTCCATGACTTTGTCGAACAGCAGGTACAGACCGACGCTCATCAGACTGATGATTATCGCGCCCGGCAGCCAGCGTCCGCCGTACAGGCGAGCCATCGGTATGCCAACCAGCATGCTGCTGAGAATGAAGCCCAGCGGTTCGAACAGCCCGGCGAAGACCAGCAGCAACAGTACGCAAACACCAATTTTGGTCAGGGTTTCGCGATCCAGCGGTGGCTCTTCATCGGTGTGCTTGATCGGCGAAGGGCGATACACCATGTACACCAGCGCCAGGCCCATCAGTCCCAGCATCAGCAGGGGGAAGGCTCGCGGGCCGATCGGTTCGTAGGAAAAAGGTGCCTGGTAGGGCCAGGCCATCGCCACCAGGCTGAGGCAGGCCAGCAACAGCACCGAAGCAAAAATGCGTTGTAAGAGCATGGGGAACTCCTGTGCCGCGACTCCGCCAAACGGAGCCGCGGCCGCTAGACAGAGGCGATCACTGGATCAGGCCGAACTCTTTGGCCAGCACTTTGTAGTCCGCAACCTGCTTCTTCACGTAGGTGTCCAGTTCCGGGCCGGTCATGGCGAACGGGAACAGTTCACGCTGGTCGCGCAGCTTGGCGAACTCGGGGGAGGCCAGCAGCTTGTCGAAGGAGTCCTTCCACCAGGCATAGTCTTCATCGCTGACTTTTGGCCCGAGGTAGAAGCCGCGAACCACCGGCCAGACGATGTCGTAGCCTTGCTCGCGGGCTGTCGGAATGTCCTTCATTTCCGGCTCGTCCAGGCGCTTGTCGGAGAACACCGCCAGCAGGCGCATGTCGCCGCTCTGGATGTGCGGCATGGAGTCGGAGATGTCGGTGCTGCCGACCTGGATGTGGCCGCCAAGCAGGGCGGTAGCAATCTCGCCGCCACCTTCGAGGGCAACGTAACGCAGGTCACGGGGGTTGATCCCGGCGGCCTTGGCGATGAGGGCGGTCTGCATCCAGTCCTGGCTGCCGACGGTGCCGCCGGAACCGATCACCACTTTGCTCGGATCTTTCTTCAGCGCCTGTACCAGATCGTCCAGGGTCTTGTAGGGCGAATCGCTTTTCACCGCGATGGCGCCGTAGCTGGTGCCGACAGCGGCGAGCCAGCGCACGTTGTTTTCATCGAAACGGCCGAACTTGCCCTGGGCCAGGTTCAGCAGCGAACCACTGGACCAGGCCACCAGGGTGCCGGCATCGGCCGGACGTTGGGCGACCACTGCGTTGTAGGCCACTGCGCCAACGCCGCCGGGCATGTAGGTCACGCGCATCGGTTTGGTCAGCAGTTTTTCGTTGATCAGCGCGCTTTGCGCCAGTTTGCAGGTCAGGTCGAAACCACCGCCGGGCGAGGCCGGGGCGATGCATTCCGGGCGTTTGGGTTCGGCAAGCGCATGGCCGGTAAACAGCAGTACGCTGGCCGCGAGGGCAATTTTACGCATTGACAGGTTCATTCAAGTCTCCTTGGGAGTTGTTGTTATGGACGCACTGAATTACCAAAGGGCAACGCTATAGCTCACCAGCAGACGCACTTCATCGGCATCGCGAGCAGAGTAGTTGGAGCGGTAGGTGGCATTGCGCAGGCGCACGGCGACATCCTTGAGCGCGCCGCTTTGTACAACATATTTAATCTCGGAGTTGCGTTCCCACTCTTTGCCTTCGTCACCGTTCTTGAGCTTGATGTTGTCACCGCTCACGTAACGGCTCATGAAGGTCAGACCGGGGACGCCGAGGGTGACGAAGTCGAAGTCATAACGGGCTTGCCAGGAGCGTTCTTCGGCGCCGGCAAAGTCGTTGATCTGCACGAAGTTCACCAGGTACGGGTCGGCGCCATCCACATACGGGAATGCACTGTCGCCGGACATGTGCTGGTAGCCCGCGCTGAACTTGTGGCCACTCAAGGCGTAACTCACCAGGCCGTTGAGGGACTTGTTGTCGATCTTGCCGCCACGGGCCTCGCCCTGGTCATCACTGATGGCAAACCGCAGGTCGGTGGCAAAGGTGCCGGGGCCGAATGGCTGCGAAGCGATCAAGCCGAGGAAATGCTGGTTGTAGACTTCATCGAGTTGCGCGAAGTGGTAGCTGCCGGTGATCTTGTCGGTGAGCTTGTAGTCCAGGCCGCCAAAATCAAAGTGCTTGCCGGCCACGGTGCCAGCGAAACGGCCGTTCTTGTTGTTGAGGGCAATGTCCTCGAAGTCGGTGCTGTCACGGTCCTTGGCTTTATCCAGACGCCCGCCGGTGAAGGTCAGGTTCTTGAGCTCTTTGGAGGTCAGCATGCCGCCCTCGAAGGTCTGCGGCAGGATGCGCCCGTCATTGGGCTTGAGGATCGGCAGTTCCGGGATCAGGGTGCCGACTTTCAGCTCGCTGGCGGAGATTTTCATTTTGCCGGTCAGGCCGAGCTTGGAGTATTCGTCGACGGCGCGCCCATCGTCGGTCGGCAGCAGGCCGGTACCGGTACGGTCCGGGCTCGAATCGAGCTTGACCCCCATCATGCCCAGCGCATCGACACCGAACCCCACGGTGCCGTCGGTGTAGCCTGATTTCAGATTGAGCATGAACCCCTGGGCCCACTCGTCACGCTTGGACTGTTGGGCGCTGGTGCCGTCGCGAAAGTCGCGATTGAAGTACATGTTGCGGGTTTCGAAAGTGGCCGAGCTGTCTTCGAAGAATGCGGCCTGGCTCAACGGTGAAAAGCCGGCAAGGGCGGCAGCGCTGGCAAGCGCAGTGTGGCTGAAACGGGAGAGGCGGGCAGGCGCGATAGCCTGGGTCTGCAGGGACTGCATGGATGACTTACTCCGTTTATTGTTCTTATTTGTCGAAAACGCTTCGAGGCGTTTTTCGTATCGCTGTGTGGCTGCAGCGACGGCAGTCGAAACTGTCCGTGGCTGGACTGTAACGGGCTAACCTTTCGCTAACCTTTCAGCTGACTTTCACGGTTTTCGGGCTTCACAGCGGCGGTTGCGGCTGTAAACTTCGCGCCAGAGAATGGCGTCGACCATCCCGGAATGAGGTAAAGATCCATGCGTGTTCTGCTCGTCGAAGACCATTTGCAGCTCGCCGAAAGTGTCGCCCAGGCGCTCAAGAGCACCGGGCTGACCGTGGACGTTTTGCACGATGGCGTGGCAGCCGACCTGGCGCTGGGCAGCGAGGAATACGCCATGGCGATCCTCGACGTCGGCTTGCCGCGCATGGATGGTTTCGAAGTGCTGGCGCGTTTGCGGGCGCGGGGCAAGAACCTGCCGGTGTTGATGCTGACCGCCCGCAGCGACGTCAAGGACCGGGTCCACGGCCTCAACCTCGGCGCCGACGACTACCTGGCCAAGCCGTTCGAACTGACCGAACTCGAAGCCCGGGTCAAAGCCTTGTTGCGCCGCAGCGTGCTGGGCGGTGAGCGCATTCAGCGTTGCGGTGTGCTGGCCTACGACCTGGAAACCCGGCGTTTCACCCTCGGGGAAGAATTGCTGACCCTGACCTCCCGCGAACAGGCCGTGCTCGAAGCCCTGATCGCGCGCCCCGGTCGGGTGATGAGCAAGGAGCAGCTGGCGTCGCAAGTGTTCGGCCTCGACGAAGAAGCCAGCCCCGATGCCATCGAAATCTACGTGCACCGCCTGCGCAAGAAACTCGACGGTCAGCCGGTCGCCATCGTGACCTTCCGCGGCCTCGGTTACTTGCTGGAAAGCCGCGATGCATAAGCCCAGCAGCCTGCGCTGGAGGTTGCTGTGGAACCTGGCGCTGCTGCTGGTGGTGTTGATGCTGGCCAGTGGTTTGAGCGCCTACTGGAACGGACGCGAAGCTGCCGATACGGCCTATGACCGGACCCTGCTGGCGTCGGCGCGAACCATCGCTGCGGGCGTCTCCCAGCGCGACGGCACCCTGAGTGCCGACGTGCCCTACGTGGCCCTCGATACCTTTGCCTACGACAGTGCCGGGCGAATTTTCTACCTGGTCAACGACATCAATCAGAAGCTGATTTCCGGTTACGAAAACCTGCCCGCGCCACCGCCGGGAACGCCGCGCACCGATGACTATCCGGCGCTCGCACGTTTCTACAACGCCCAGTACCGTGGGCAGAACGTGCGCGTGGTGAGCCTGCTCAAGCCCGTGAGCGAGCCGAACATGAACGGCATGGCGGAAATTCGCGTGGCGGAAACCGATGAGGCGCGCGTCAGCATGGCCCGCAGTCTGGCGGCGGATACTTTGCTGCGCCTGGGCATGCTGGCAATCGGTGCGTTGATGCTGGTGTGGTTCGCGGTGAGTGCTGCGTTGCGCCCGCTGGAGCGCTTGCGCACGGCGGTGGAAGAGCGCCAGCCGGACGATCTGCGCCCCTTGCCTTTGGTGGAAGTGCAGCGCGAATTGTGGCCGCTGGTGCGCGCACTCAATCACTTTACCGAGCGCTTGCGTGGCCAGTTCGAGAAGCAGGCGCAATTCATCGCCGATGCCGCCCACGAACTGCGCACTCCGCTGGCGGCACTCAAGGCGCGCCTGGAGCTGGGCCAGCGCTCGGCTGAGCCCGATGTCTGGCGCAGCACCCTGGAGAATGCCGCCCAGAGCACTGATCGATTGACTCATCTGGCCAATCAGTTGCTTTCCCTGGCGCGGGTCGAAAATGGCGCACGGGCGATTGCCGAGGGCGGCGCGCAGTTACTCGACCTGAGTCAGTTGGCACGGGAGCTGGGCATGGCCATGGCGCCGTTGGCCCACAAGCGTGGTATCGCGCTGGCGCTGGAGGCGGATGAGCCGGTCTGGCTGCGGGGCGAGCCGACGTTATTGAACGAGCTGCTGAGCAATCTGGTGGATAACGCACTGGCCCACACGCCGCCGGGTGGCAACGTGATTCTGCGGGTCTCGGCGCCCGCCGTGCTGGAAGTCGAAGATGATGGCCCCGGCATACCTCTTGAAGAACGCGATCGGGTATTCGAGCGCTTTTATCGCCGCAATCAGCAAGTGGCCGGTTCCGGATTGGGGTTGGCGATTGTCGGTGAGATCTGCCGCGCGCATCTGGCCCAGATCAGCCTGCACGATGGCGAGCGGGCGGGGTTGAAGGTGCGGGTGAGTTTTGTTGCGGGGGATTGATGCCGCGTCTGTTCAGGCCCCTTCGCGAGCAAGCCCGCTCCCACATTTGATCAGCGGCGACTCGGTTCAATGTGGGAGCGGGCTTGCTCGCGAAGGGGGCAACGCGGTCTTTGATCAGTAAAACATCGTGCGCGTTTCTTCCAGGTCGGCGCACATCGCCTTGTCGTCAAAATCGATTCCAAGTGCCTTGTAGGCCGGTACGTTCAACGCATCGGTACTGGCGAGCGGGTGATCGGTGTCCTGCAGGCAATACAGGCTGGCCACCTGTACCAGATCCACATAGTCGACCTGCGCAGACTGGCGCTTGAAGTTCAGGTATAGCCGCGGCACTTGCACCAGCATGTCGGGAAATTCCCAGACCCTGAGCAGTTTTTCGCCGATTAGCGGATGAATCCGGTCGATCACATGGTTGAGGCTGACCGGGTCGGACAGCAGCTCGTAGTGATCTTCGGCGTAGGTCAGGATCGGCAGCACGCCGATCTGGTGCACCAGGCCGCCAAGGGCCGCCTGATCGGGCTTTAGTCGGGTGCAACTGCGGCACAAGGCGTAGCTGACGCCGGCGATTTCCAGGCTTTTACGCCAGACATCGCGCATTTTCTGTTCCACCACATCGGAGCGGGCATGGAAAATCTGCTCCATGACCAGGCCGATCGCCAGGTTACAGCTGTAGTTGATGCCCAGGCGGGTGATCGCGGTATGCAGATCGGTCACTTCCTGGGTCGCGCGCAACAGTGGGCTGTTGACCACTTTGATCAGGCGTGCCGACAGCGCGGTATCACGGCCGATCACTTTGCTCAGGGTACTGACGCTGACTTCCGGGTTTTCCGCGGCCTTGCGAATCTGCAGGGCCACTTCCGGTAACGTTGGCAGAACCAGGTCATCGTTATTGATGGCCTCAACCAAATCCTGTTGGACCTTTTCCGCCAGCTTGCTCATTTAGTCTCTCTAGGTGTCGCGCCAAGTACTGCCGTTATTGCTGGATTTCGCGGTCGCGGTCCAGTTCATAAGGCAGGTCGAGCAGCTGCAAGGACGGCCCTTCGAGCGCGCCCAAGTGGATGTCTCCACTTTCTGCTGCTTCGGCTTGCAACACAGCCAGGAGTTCAATGTTCTGTCCGGCGCGGGCCGCCAGCACCACTTCGCCGATGGCGCTGCCGTGGGTCGGGGAAAACAGCGGGGTACCCGGCTCAGGCAGTTCGCCGGCAGCCAGTTGCAGGCGATACAGGCGGCGCTTGAGTTTGCCCAGGTACTGCATCCGCGCGACGATTTCCTGCCCGGTGTAGCAACCTTTCTTGAAACTCACGCCACCGACCGCTTGCAGGTTGAGCATCTGGGGGATGAACAACTCGCGGGTGCCGGGCATGACCTGGCCGATTCCGGCGCGGACCTGGCCCAGCAGCCATTGATTCAGATCGCCTTCGCTCAGCACAGCCGAAAGCTTGCCTTTGACCGCATCGGCTTGACCGGCGGCAACCCACAGTTCGGCACGATCAGGCGAGACGCGGATGGCGATCAGTCCATCGTTGCGCACGACGCTGTCGGCTTCTGCCGGCAGGTCCAGACCGAGGCTGACCAGTGCGGCGTCGCCATGGTCGACGCCGAAGCGGACCCAGGCGGCACTTTCGTCGGTCAGTTTCGACTTGGAAAATACCGCGTATTTTTTCAGGTCCGCCAGTTGCGGTTCGAGCAATTCGGTGGCCATGGCCAGGACCACGCCGTCACCCTCGAGCAGGATGCGGAAACTCGATTGCATCCGGCCTTTTTGCGTGCAGCGGGCACCGAGGCTGGCCCGGGAATCGCTCAGGTAGTTGAGGTTGCAGGTCAGTTGGCCTTGCAGGAATTTGCTGGCGTCCGCGCCGCGGACCGCGAGAACACCTTCATGAGAAAGGGTGCAGAAAAAAGCAGAATCGGCCATGGGTCATCGCAGGGTAAAAAGTCTGATGGACATCATAAGGGGCCGCCTTCGAAATGGGTAGTTAACAAAGGCTCGACGGTGGCCGACCAAAGCCGACTGTTCGACGGGGCGCGGGCCTGTATACTTGCGGCCTATTTGAGGAGCGCTCCATGGTCGAAGATGTTGAACTGAACCGCCTCTATTGGCACAGCCGCCGCGGCATGCTTGAGCTTGATGTGTTGCTGGTGCCGTTTGTGAAAGAGGTTTATCGGCACCTCAACGAGGTTGATCGCGCCTGCTATGTCAGGTTGCTCGAATGTGAAGATCAGGACATGTTCGGCTGGTTCATGGAACGCAGCGAATCGGAAGATCCTGAGCTGCAACGCATGGTTCGCATGATCCTGGATCGTGTCCAGCCCAAGTAATGGGTTCGAATGCCGCTGGCATGCCTCACGGCAGTTGCTGGCGGCCTATCTTCTGGCCCAGCTGTTCGCGTTGGGTTCGTTGTTTTTACTGTCGATTCCGGTCTGGGCCAGCTTGCTCGGCGTCGTGCTGTGCGTGGTTCACGGAGCCTGGCTGTTGCCCCGGCAAATCCTGCTGACGCACCCGCAGGCCTTTTGCGGCTTGCGGCGCGATGCCGATGGCTGGCAGTTGTGGAGTCGGGCAAGGGGTTGGCAGGCCGTACAACTGAGGCCGGACAGCCTGGCGCTGCCGTTGGTGGTGGTACTGCGTTTCCGTCTGCGTGGCGAGCGCCGGGTCAGGGCCATTTGCGTACCCCGGGATGCGCAGGCGGCGGATGTGCACCGACGCCTGCGGGTGCGGCTCAAGTTCAGCCGACGTAGGTGGGCGGCACCAGAATAGTGTCCAGCGCGACCGGCAACATGTCCGGGTAGTCGAGGGTGTAATGCAGGCCACGGCTTTCCTTGCGCTCCATGGCTGACAGAATCATCAGCTCGGCAACCTGGGCCAGGTTGCGCAGCTCGATCAAGTCCCGGCTGACCTTGTAGTTGCTGTAGAACTCGTCGATTTCATCCAGCAACAGCTGCACGCGATGTTGCGCCCGTTGCAGGCGCTTGTTGGTGCGCACGATGCCAACGTAGTCCCACATGAACCGCCGCAGCTCATCCCAGTTGTGCGCAATGATCACGTCTTCATCGGAATCGGTGACCTGGCTCGCATCCCAGGCGGGAAGGGGCGTTGGCATCGGAACCCGGGGCAACTGTTCGAGAATGTCCGCGGCCGCCGAGCGGGCATAGACGAAACATTCCAGCAGCGAGTTGCTGGCCATGCGGTTGGCGCCGTGCAGGCCGGTGAAACTGGTTTCGCCGATGGCGTACAGCCCGGGCACATCGGTGCGACCCTGTTGATCGACCATCACGCCGCCGCAGGTGTAGTGCGCCGCCGGGACCACCGGGATCGGTTGTTTGGTGATGTCGATGGAAAATTCCAGGCAGCGTTCGTACACCGTCGGGAAGTGCGTCTTGATGAAGGCTTCGGGTTTGTGGCTGATGTCCAGATAGACGCAGTCGATGCCCAGGCGCTTCATTTCATGGTCGATGGCCCGGGCGACGATGTCTCGTGGGGCCAATTCGGCCCGTGGATCGAAGCGCTGCATGAAGCGCTCGCCGTTGGGTAGCTTCAGGTGGGCACCTTCGCCTCGCAGGGCTTCGGTGACCAGGAAGCTCTTGGCTTGCGGGTGATACAGGCAAGTAGGGTGGAACTGGTTGAATTCCAGGTTCGCCACCCGGCAGCCCGAGCGCCAGGCCATGGCGATGCCATCGCCGCAGGCGCCGTCAGGGTTACTGGTGTAGAGGTAAACCTTGGCCGCACCACCGGAGGCGAGGATCACAAAGCGGGCGCCGTAGGTATCGACTTCGCCGGTGCCGCGATTGAGCACATAGGCGCCGAGGCAGCGATCACCTTCGAGTCCCAGGCGTTTCTCGGTAATCAGGTCAACCGCAACCCGCTGCTCCAGCAGTTCGATGTTCGGTCGTTTCCGGGCCTGGTCGAGCAGGGTGGTGAAAATGGCAGCGCCGGTGGCATCGGCTGCGTGGATGATGCGCCGATGGCTGTGACCGCCCTCGCGGGTGAGGTGGAACTCGAACCCGCCATCTTCGTTACTCGACTGTTCATCGCGGGTAAAGGGCACGCCCTGGTCGATCAGCCATTGAATCGCTTCCCTGCTGTGCTCGACGGTAAAGCGCACGGCGTCCTCATGACACAGGCCGCCGCCGGCATTGAGGGTGTCATCCACATGGGACTCAACGGTATCGGTGTCATCGAGAACGGCCGCAACGCCGCCCTGGGCCCAGAAAGTCGAGCCATTGGCGAGGTTGCCCTTGCTCAGAACGGCAATGCGCAAATGACCGGGCAAGGTCAGCGCAAGGCTCAAGCCGGCAGCACCGCTGCCAATTACCAGAACATCGTGTTGAAACTGTTGGCTCATTTCAGGATTCCGCTCAAAGCGACCCGGGTCGGGGGTGGCGCAGCTGGACTTTCGAGTCAATGCAGCCGCACTGCCCACTAGTATATAGAGGGGGGGAGCGGCACAATACCCGAGCTAGCATGGCATTGTGAAACTACCGTGACGCAAAACATCGGTCGCTTCGTCGGATGTTTTTCTGCCCGTTGGGCGCGAGAATGACTGTATCGCCGATTTAACAGTCTTTTTCCCTTCACGGTTGCACAATGTCGGGTTGGTACGGCTATAAATAATTGGAACTTTTGCCAAAGGGCCAAGATCAATAGACGGTTGCCTGAAACAAGGGACAGTGTCGGCTTCAGTGCCGGATTGCAGTTCGATCCTTGCTGAAGAATCCGATGACAAGATTATCCGCGCAGCCGGGTCAACTCGTGCTGCGCTTTTCGTGCGTGCCAAATCAGAGCCCGCAGGAAACTTGCCTGGAGGGGGAGAACTTTTGCGAAAAGCCCGAGTCTATGTTTGCAAGTCTGGTGGTTTACTTCTGCAAGCCTCCTCCGAGCTCATCGAGGAGTGTTCATGCTAACCCAGGAAGAGGATCAGCAACTGGTCGAACGCGTTCAGCGCGGCGACAAGCGTGCTTTCGATCTGCTAGTGCTGAAATACCAGCACAAAATTCTCGGGTTGATCGTGCGTTTCGTGCACGACACCCATGAAGCCCAGGATGTGGCACAAGAAGCCTTTATCAAGGCATACCGTGCACTAGGAAATTTTCGCGGAGACAGCGCGTTTTATACGTGGCTTTACCGCATCGCCATCAACACGGCGAAAAACTATCTGGTTTCACGCGGCCGTCGGCCGCCGGATAGCGATGTCAGTTCCGAGGATGCAGAGTTCTACGATGGCGATCATGGCCTCAAGGATCTCGAGTCGCCAGAGCGGGCTTTGCTGCGGGATGAGATCGAAGGCACCGTCCATCGAACCATTCAGCAACTGCCGGAAGATTTGCGTACGGCTTTAACTTTACGTGAGTTTGATGGTCTGAGTTACGAGGACATTGCGAGTGTCATGCAATGTCCGGTAGGCACCGTGCGCTCCCGGATTTTCCGCGCCCGGGAGGCCATCGACAAAGCCCTGCAGCCGTTGTTGCAGGAAAACTAAAGACAGCGGCGACAGCCAAGAGAGGAACGCCATGAGTCGTGAAGCCCTGCAGGAATCGCTGTCCGCAGTGATGGATAACGAAGCGGACGAATTGGAATTGCGTCGGGTATTGAATGCCTGTGACGATGTAGAAACCCGTGAAACCTGGGCTCGTTATCAGATCGCTCGGGCAGTGATGCACAAGGATCTGCTGCTTCCACGCCTGGACATCGCCGCGGCTGTTTCTGCTGCCCTGGCTGACGAAGCCGTACCGGCAAAAGCTTCCCGTGGTCCATGGCGCAGCCTGGGTCGTCTGGCGGTCGCTGCCTCGGTGACCCTGGCGGTGCTGGCCGGTGTGCGTCTGTACAACCAGGATGAGATCGCCGGTGTCGAACTGGCCCAGCAATCCGCTCAACCCGGACTGGCTGCTCCACAAGTAAAAGGCCCAGCCGTTTTGGCAGGCTACAATGAGAGTTCGGATGCTACTGGCCCAATGGCCAACGGCGTACTGCAAGGTCAGCCAGGCTGGCACGATCAGCGTCTGCCAGGTTACTTGCGCCAACACGCACAACAGGCTGCATTGAAAGGCACTGAGAGCGCTCTGCCTTACGCTCGTGCCGCAAGTCTGGAAAACCGTTAAGGAGGATCATGCGCGCCATACCTCTACTTTCGCTTCTGCTCAGCGGCTGGTTCATCGTTCCAGCCCAAGCCGGTGAAGCCCAGGACTGGTTGACCCGCCTGGGCCAGGCAGAGCAACAGCAAAGCTTTCAGGGTACTTTCGTCTACGAGCGTAACGGTAGTTTTTCTACCCATAACATCTGGCACCGCGTCCAGGATGGAAAGGTCCGCGAGCGTTTGATCCAGCTCGACGGTTCCGCTCAGGAAGTCGTTCGCATTGATGGGCAAACCCAATGCGTCAGCGGCACACTGATAGCAGGGCTTGGGGACTCCCCGAACTCCGCCGCCCGTGCACTCGATCCTCAAAAGCTCAAGAATTGGTATGACCTGGCCGTCATCGGCAAGTCGCGTGTCGCCGGGCGTTCGGCGGTGATCGTATCGCTGACACCCCGTGATCAGCACCGCTATGGTTTTGAACTGCATCTGGACAAGGAAACCGGCCTGCCTCTGAAGTCCTTGCTACTGGACGACAAGGGGCGGTTGTTGGAGCGCTTCCAGTTCACGCAAATGGATACCGCTGACGTCCCTTCCGAACAAGACCTGCAGGCCAGTAATGATTGCAAGCCAGTCAATCTCGAAAGTGACAAGGCCTCTGCCGTCAAGGCTGCCCAGGTCTGGCGTTCCGACTGGTTGCCGCCCGGCTTCGAGCTGACCAGCAGCACCGCTCGCAAGGATCCGCAGACCAAGACCCAGGTCAATAGCCTGATGTATGACGATGGCCTGACGCGCTTTTCGGTATTCCTCGAGCCGTTGAATGGCGCAACAGTCACCGACACCCGTACTCAGTTGGGACCGACCGTTGCGGTTTCCCGGCGCTTGGCCACGGCACAGGGCGACATGATGGTGACTGTTGTTGGCGAGATACCGGTCGGTACTGCTGAACGGATAGCGCTTTCGATGCGCACCGACGCCGCTGCAACCAAGCAGTGAGCTGAATTTGAAATGTTTCGTGAGCATTTCAGTTTGCAAAAATCCCGTAAATTTTTTATAGGTCAGAGCCCCTCGGCTCTGGCCTTGTTTGTTGTTCCCGGAACAAAAATACCGGCGTATTGTTCCCGGTGTTCCTTGCTCCATATCGCTTAACCATGCTCGTCGTAACGGGAGCCGTATGTCGATACCACGCTTGAAGTCCTACCTTTCCATTATTGCCACCGTGCTGGTGCTCGGTCAGGCGGTCACCGCCCAAGCGGTCGAATTGCCTGATTTTACGCAACTGGTCGAACAGGCTTCGCCTGCGGTCGTGAACATCAGTACCACGCAAAAGCTGCCGGATCGCAAAGTCAACCAGCAAATGCCCGACCTCGAAGGCTTGCCACCGATGCTGCGCGAATTCTTCGAACGGGGCATGCCGCCACAATCGCGCTCACCTCGTGACCGTCAGCGCGAGGCAACCTCCCTGGGTTCGGGTTTCATCATCTCTTCCGATGGCTATATCCTGACCAATAATCACGTGATCGCCGATGCTGACGAAATCCTCGTCCGCCTGGCCGATCGCAGCGAAATGAAAGCCAAGCTGATCGGTACCGATCCACGTTCCGACGTGGCGCTGCTGAAAATCGAAGGCAAGGATCTGCCAGTGCTCAAGCTCGGTAAATCCCAGGACCTGAAGGCTGGCCAATGGGTTGTCGCGATCGGTTCGCCATTCGGCTTTGACCACACGGTGACACAAGGCATCGTCAGCGCCGTCGGTCGCAGCTTGCCGAACGAAAACTATGTGCCGTTCATCCAGACCGACGTGCCGATCAACCCGGGTAACTCCGGCGGTCCGCTGTTCAACCTCAACGGTGAGGTGGTCGGGATCAACTCGCAGATCTATACCCGCTCCGGTGGCTTCATGGGCGTGTCGTTTGCAATCCCGATCGACGTGGCCATGGATGTTTCCAATCAGCTGAAATCCGGTGGCAAGGTCAGCCGTGGCTGGCTGGGCGTCGTGATTCAGGAAGTGAGCAAGGATCTGGCCGAGTCGTTCGGCCTGGAGAAGCCGGCCGGTGCGCTGGTCGCCCAGATCCAGGACGATGGTCCGGCTGCCAAGGGCGGCCTGCAAGTTGGCGACGTGATCCTGAGCATGAACGGTCAGCCAATCGTCATGTCGGCCGACCTGCCGCATCTGGTTGGCGCGTTGAAGGCTGGCAACAAGGCCGATCTGGAAGTGATTCGTGACGGCAAGCGCAAGAATGTCGAATTGACGGTCGGCGCGATTCCGGAAGAAGGCAAGGAGCTGGATGCGCTGCCAAAATCCAGCATTGAGCGCAGCAGTAATCGCCTGGGTGTTTCCGTGGTCGAGCTGACTGACGAGCAGAAGAAAACCTACGACCTCAAGGGTGGTGTGCTGATCAAGGAAGTACAGGACGGCCCTGCTGCCATGATCGGCTTGCAGCCGGGTGATGTGATCACCCATCTGAACAACCAGGCCATCGGTTCCACCAAGGAGTTCGCGGACATCGCCAAGGCGCTGCCAAAGAACCGTTCGGTGTCGATGCGGGTACTGCGTCAGGGGCGTGCGAGCTTCATCACCTTCAAGCTGGCCGAATAACCCGGTTGTTGGTTGCATAAAAAACCGCCTCGAAAGAGGCGGTTTTTTTGTGTCCGGACCTTTTGTCGCCGGGGCGTCAGCCCATCATGTCCTTGATCATGCGCTCTTGTTCCATCAGCTCGCGTTGTCGCGCGTCGATCCGCGAAGACAGCGGGAAGTTGCTGCCAGCCCTGCGTTTGGCGAAGTCCAGTTGCTGAATGGCCTGTTTGTAGTCACCGACCAGCGCAAAGTATTCGGCGCGAGCCTGATGCAGGCCGATGATATTGCCCGACAGGCCGCGCGTCTCGGCAACCTGATACCACACGTCCGGATCATCCGGGCGGGACTTGAGCAGGCTTTCGAGGGCTTTCTCCGCATCCGCAGTACGGTTTTGCTTGAGCAGCAGGTCGACGCGGATCTGGTTCAGCGGGTAGTTGCCAGAGTATTGGCCCATCAACCGGTCAACCCGGGACTGGGCATCCGCCAGGCGATTATTGGTGATATCCAGATCGACCTGAGCCAGGTTGTAGATGATTTCGTTGGGTGACTTGGCCAGCAACTGCTTGAGGTTTTCCCGTGCTTCGTTCAGATGGCCGCCCTTGATCTGGGCGATCGCCAGGCCGTAGCGTGCCACGTCGTTTTTCGGGTTCTCGTCGAGCTGGGCGCGGAAGCGCTTGGCACCAAGCCCCGGGGTTTCTTCATAGATCAGCTGTACGCGTGCGCGGATCAGTTGGTAGCGCATGCTGTCTTCGATACCGCCCTTTGGAAACTGTTCGGCGCGGTTGCGGGTGTCGGCGATACGCGATTCAGTGACCGGGTGGGTCAGCAGAAATTCCGGTGGCTTGGCATCGTAGCGGTACTGACGCCCCAGCCGTTCGAACATGGTTGGCATCGAGCGGGGATCGTAACCGGCCTTTTCCAGATTGAGGATGCCGATACGGTCGGCTTCCTGCTCGTTCTGGCGGGAGAATCGCCGCTGTTCCTGGATGGCTGCGGCCTGTGTGCCGGCAATGGCCGCGATCCCGGCGTCACCGCCACCGGCGGCTGCCAGCACGATACCCGCCAGCAATGCAGCCATCATCGGTACTTGCATGCGTTGCTGCGCTTCGACGCCCCGGGCAAAGTGGCGCTGCGACAAGTGAGCCAATTCGTGCGCCAGTACCGAAGCGTATTCGCCCTCGGTCTGGGCGTTGAGGAACAAACCTCCGTTCACCCCGACGATCCCGCCCGGCGCTGCAAAGGCGTTGAGCTGCGGGCTGTTGATCAGGATGAATTCCAGGCGTCGGTCAGTGACCTGGCTGGTCTCGACCAGTCGGTAAACGCTGGATTCCACGTAATTCTTGAGCTGCGGATCGTTGAGCTGTGAAACCTGACTGCGCAACATTGCCAGCCAGGCGCGACCGAGCTGGTATTCCTGTTGCGGTGAGACAATGGCAGAACTGGCGTCGCCGAGTGACGGCAGGTCGTCGGCAAAGCCCGGTGAGGCGAGCAGGCAAGCGAGCGTCAGCAGGGTGGGGCGCAAAAAAGTCATGCACAAAGCCTTAGTCGACAAAGACCTTACTGTAGCCGGACACCGGCGTTGCGACCAGATATTCTAGGCAACACAACCACCTGACCCGGAGTGATGCAATGACCGACGCTGTAGAGCATGACGTTGAACTGGATGCCAGCGGCCTGAATTGCCCGTTGCCGTTGCTCAAGGCCAAGATGGAGCTCAACCGGCTGGCCAGTGGCGCGGTGCTCAAGGTCATCGCCACCGATGCGGGTTCGCAACGCGACTTTCGCACCTTTGCCCGATTGGCCGGTCATACCCTGCTTCGTGAAGAAGATGAGGCGGGTGTTTACCGCTATTGGTTGAAAAAAGCCTGAAATCGGCTGCGTTTACTCCTAAGGATTATTGATGTTCAAAGTGTTGCGCGACTGGATTCAGCGCTATTTCTCCGATGAAGAAGCGGTGGTGCTGGCTGTCCTGCTGTTTCTGGCGTTCACCGCCGTGCTGACCCTGGGCGGTATGCTGGCGCCGGTGCTCGCCGGGATGGTGCTGGCGTACCTGATGCAGGGGCTGGTGGTGACCCTCGAGCGCCTGCGGGTGCCGGGCGGGGTCGCGGTGGGGCTGGTCTTTGCGTTGTTCATGGGGCTGTTGCTGGTGTTTATCGTGGTTGTCGTGCCATTGCTCTGGCATCAACTGATCACCCTGTTCAACGAGTTGCCCGGCATGCTCGCCAAGTGGCAGTCGCTGTTGCTGCTGCTGCCCGAACGCTATCCGCATCTGGTGTCCGATGAGCAGGTACTGCAGGCCATCGAAGCGGCACGGGGCGAAATCGGCAAGTTTGGTCAGTGGGCACTGACGTTCTCGCTGTCGAGCCTGCCATTGCTGGTGAACATCATGATCTACCTGGTGCTGGTGCCGATCCTGGTGTTCTTCTTCCTCAAGGATCGGGCCATGATCGGCCAGTGGGTGCGCGGTTACCTGCCCCGTGAGCGGGCATTGATCACCCGGGTCGCCCATGAAATGAACCGGCAGATCGCCAATTACATTCGCGGCAAGGTCATCGAAATCTTCATTTGCGGTGGCGTGACCTACATCGCCTTTGTTGTCCTGGAACTCAATTACGCGGCGCTGCTGGCACTGCTGGTTGGGATTTCGGTGGTGGTGCCTTATGTCGGCGCCGTGGTGGTGACCGTGCCCGTGTTTCTGATTGCGCTGTTCCAGTGGGGCTGGAGCGATCAGTTCATATACTTGATGGCGGTCTACGGGATCATTCAGACGCTGGATGGCAACGTGCTGGTGCCATTGTTGTTCTCGGAGGCGGTCAACCTGCACCCGGTGGCAATCATCTGCGCAGTGCTGTTGTTTGGCGGGTTGTGGGGGTTCTGGGGGGTGTTCTTCGCGATTCCCCTGGCGACGCTGTTCAAGGCCGTGCTGGATGCCTGGCCGCGCAAGGAGCCGGAGGTGGCGCCGCTGCTTTAAGGGGCAGGTTTGATCGTTCAGTGGGGCTGATGGCCCCTTCGCGAGCAAGCTCGCTCCCACAGTTGACCGAGTTGTTCAGAAAAACACCGTCTAATGTGGGAGCGGGCTTGCTCGCGAAAGCGCCTTCACAGGCGTCGATAGAATCAGGCCTTGTTCAGTGCCTGAGCAGCCGCCAGAACCGCATCAACATGCCCCGGCACCTTCACGCCGCGCCATTCCTGACGCAGTACGCCATCCTTGTCGATCAGGAACGTGCTGCGATCCACGCCCATGTATTCCTTGCCGTAGAGCTTTTTCAGCTTGATCACGTCGAACAGTTGGCAGATGGCTTCGTCCTTGTCGCTGATCAGCTCAAAGGGGAATTCCTGTTTGCACTTGAAGTTCTCGTGGGATTTGAGGCTGTCGCGAGACACGCCGAACACTTCGGTATTGGCGGCCTTGAACGCAGCGTATTGATCACGAAAGCCCTGCCCCTCGGTCGTGCAGCCCGGTGTGCTGTCCTTGGGGTAGAAGTAGATCACTACCTGCTTGCCTTTCAGGCCGGCGAGGCTGACGGTTTGCCCGCTGGTGGCGGGGGCTTGGAAATCGGCAACCGGTTGGTCGATGGCAACGGCCATGAAAGCTTCCTTACATTGGGTTCTGTGGGCGCCAGGGTTCGATCAGGGCATCGAGGTTCAGCGCGTCGGCAAAATCCAGGAACTGATCGCGCAGCCAGCTGATTTGCACGCCGGCCGGCAAGGTCACGGTAAACGTGGCGTTGAGCATGGTGCCGCCGGTCTGCGGAGCCTGATAAGTGTCGCAGGTCAGGTTTTCCAGCTCGACATTGTGGTCCATGAAGAACTGGCACAGCTCGTTGATGATGTCCGAGCGGTAGGCCGAGCTGACATAAGCGACGTACGGCAGGGCCTGAGGGCGGTTTTCCAGGGCCGCGCTGCGCACCACGTTGACCGTGAACGCATGCCGCTTGGCCAATACCGGCAGGCTGCCTTCCAGGCGTGCCAGGGCATCCCAGCTACCGGAGATTTCCAGCACCAGGGCACTGCATTCGCCATGGCGGGTCAGGCGAGAGGTGACAACGGCGCAGCGGTTTTCATGGCTGGCGCGGCACAGGACGTTGGTCAGCTCCATGGGGTTGGCGCCGAGGGCACTGATAACAAGGAATTGTTCGCGAACTGTGGGGGTGGACATGCAGCATTCCTAAAGCGATGAGCGGTCGGTACGTCCAGAGGGCGTTTTGCCGGGGCGAGCCTGCGGATGCGAATTCAGAAACCCCCAAGCGGCAGGTCGCGACGTGCTCCGGCAGGGCGGGAGCGAGAGGCGGCAACGCTGGATCAGGGCTTGTGATGCCGTAAATGGAGGCTGAAACCCGGCGCGCGAGCTTGTCTGTACCGATCAAAGTCTGAAGGGTAGCGAAAACCGGCGCCAAGGGGAATGGCGGCAGCACAGTACTTCGCTTGTGCAAGCATCTTGGCGCCAGTACCATTACGGCTCTCTTTTTCCGGCAGGAGCGGTTTCATGATTGCGGGCAGTATGGTGGCACTGGTCACACCCATGGATGCACAGGGGCGTCTTGACTGGGACAGCCTCAGCAAACTCGTGGACTTCCACCTTGAAAACGGCACCCATGCCATTGTCGCCGTCGGCACCACCGGCGAGTCGGCAACCCTCGACGTCAACGAGCACATCGAAGTCATCCGTGCCGTGGTCAAGCAGGTCAACGGTCGTATTCCGGTGATTGCCGGTACCGGCGCCAATTCGACCCGCGAAGCCGTCGAATTGACCCGTAATGCCAAGGAAGCCGGCGCCGATGCCTGCCTGCTGGTAGTGCCGTACTACAACAAGCCGACCCAGGAAGGCCTGTACCTGCACTTCAAGCACATCGCCGAATCGGTCGACATCCCGCAGATTCTCTATAACGTTCCCGGCCGCACCTCCTGCGACATGCAGGCCGAAACCGTGATCCGCCTGTCCACCGTGCCGAACATCATCGGTATCAAGGAAGCGACCGGCGACCTCAAGCGCGCCAAGGCCATCCTCGACGGCGTAAGCAAGGACTTCATCGTCCTTTCCGGCGATGATCCGACCGCGGTCGAGCTGATCCTGATGGGCGGCAAGGGCAACATCTCCGTTACCGCCAACGTCGCACCGCGTGAAATGGCCGATCTGTGCGAGGCCGCCCTCAAGGGGGATGCCGAGACTGCACGGGCAATCAACGAAAAACTGATGCCGCTGCACAAGGACCTGTTCATCGAAGCCAACCCGATTCCGGTGAAGTGGGCTTTGGTTGAAATGGGCCTGATGCACGAAGGCATCCGCCTGCCGTTGACCTGGCTGAGCGCACCTTGTCACGAAACGCTGCGCACGGCCCTGCGCCAGTGCGGCGTCCTGGTTTAATTGAGGAAGTACAACGCATGAAGCGAATGGCCGGACTTTCCGCACTTGCCTTGATTATCTCCAGCACCAGTGGCTGTGGATGGATCTGGGGCCCGGAAGGTTATTTCCGTGACCGTGGTAGCGATTACCTGGAAGCGCAACAGACTGCACCGATGCAAATGCCACCGGATGTCCGTACCGCCAAGCGTCTGGATCCGCTGTTGCCGATCCCGCGCAACGTGGCCGATGACACCGCCAAGGGCGAATACATCGTTCCTCGGCCGCAGCCGCTGACCGCGGGTGCTGACGCCGGTGCCTACTCCCTGCAGAAGAGCGGCGGCTCCAGCTCCATCCTGGCGCAGAATCCGCCGGCTGAAGTCTGGCCCGTCGCCGTTCAGTTCTTCCAGGACAACGGTTTCCGTCTGGATGAACAGCGTCCGCAAACCGGTGAATTCACCACGACCTGGCAGCATTCCGATGAACTGTCTGCGGCCATGGCCAAGCGCCTGAGCGCGGCCGGCGTCAGCACGGACAGCGAAACCCGCGTGCGGGTGCGCATCGAACCGGGCGTGCAGCGCAACACCAGTGAAGTCTATGTGGTCAGCGCCGAGCGTCCCGCCGGCAGCACCGCCGACGTGGCCTTCACCAACCGTTCGGTCAACACTGGCCTGGACGCGGCACTGGTCGACGACATGCTCGCGAGCATGAGCCGTATCTCCGAGAAGGGCGGTTCGGTCTCCATGCTGGCTTCGCGTGATTTCGACGCGCCAAGTCGTGTCAGCCTGAGTGAAGACGGCAGCGGCAACCCTGTGCTGAACGTCGGTACCGATCTGGATCGTGCCTGGTCGAGCGTCGGTCGTGCGCTGGAACAAGGCGAATGGCGTGTTGAAGACATCAACCGCAGCCTGGGCCTGTACTACATCAACCTGGCCGAAAAAGCCGAGAGCAAAGACGACAAGCCAGGCTTCTTCAGCAGCCTGTTCGGCAGCGCGCCGAGCAAGGAAGAGCTTGAGGCCCGCGCCGAGCGTTATCAGGTTCGCCTGAGCAAGGTTGGCGAGAACGTCCAGGTCACCGTAGAGAAAAACATCAACACCGTGGCGCCGGCCGATGTGGCGCGTAAAGTGTTGAGCAAGATTCAGGACAACCTGGGCTGATCCTATGCGTTTTGCCGTTCTCGGCAGCGGTAGTCAAGGGAACGGCACGCTGATAGCCAGCGCTGATACGTACGTATTGGTGGATTGTGGTTTTTCCCTGCGGGAAACCGAAAAACGCCTGCTGCGCCTGGGTGTGAACCCTGCGCAGCTGAGCGCGATACTCGTGACCCACGAACATGCCGACCACGTGCATGGCGTGGGTTTGCTGTCTCGGCGCTACAATCTGCCTGTCTACCTCAGTCGCGGGACCTTGCGCGGGATGCGCAAACCTATTGAGCCGGCAGGCTTTCTGGCCGGCGGCGATCAACTGCAAATCGGCGACTTGAGCATCGGTGTCATTGCCGTGGCCCACGATGCACAAGAACCGACGCAATATGTTTTCAGTGACGGTTTACGGCGCTTCGGCCTGTTGACCGACCTGGGCTCGTATTGTGACAAGGTGCTGGACGGCTATCGGGACCTCGATGCGTTGATGATCGAGTCCAATCACTGTCGTGACATGCTGGCTCGCGGTCATTACCCGTACTTTCTCAAGCAGCGGGTAGGCGGTGAACTGGGGCATTTGAATAACCACCAGGCGGCATTCCTGGTGGCCGAGCTGGGCTGGAAAGACCTGCAACACCTGGTCCTGGCCCATCTGAGCAGCAAGAACAACCTGCCGCGGCTGGCCCGGCAATGTTTTGTCGACACCCTTGGGTGCGACCCGGACTGGCTGCAACTGGCCGATCAAGATTCAGGGCTCGACTGGCGACATATCGCCTAGCCCATCTACTTAGCAAGCGGAGCCCATCATGGAAAAACGTGAAGAACTCTACCGCGGCAAAGCCAAGTCGGTTTACAAGACCGACGACGCTAACCGCTTGATCCTGCTGTTTCGTAACGACACCTCGGCGTTCGACGGCAAGCGCATCGAGCAGCTCGACCGCAAAGGCATGGTGAACAACAAGTTCAACGCCTTCATCATGCAGAAGCTCGAAGCGGCCGGCGTGCCGACCCAATTCGACAAATTGCTGGGCGACAACGAATGCCTGGTGAAGAAACTCGACATGATCCCGGTCGAATGCGTCGTGCGTAACTACGCCGCCGGCAGCCTGGTCAAGCGTCTGGGTGTCGAAGAGGGCATGAAGCTCAACCCTTACACCTTCGAACTGTTCCTGAAGGACGACGCCAAGGGCGACCCGTTCATCAACGAATCCCATGTCGTGGCCTTTGGTTGGGGCACGGCCGAGCAACTGGTGCGCATGAAAGAGCTGTCGCTCAAGGTCAACGAAGTCCTGAGCAAACTGTTCGATGGCGCCGGCCTGCTGCTGGTCGACTTCAAACTGGAGTTCGGCGTGTTCCACGATGGCTCCATCGTGCTGGGCGACGAATTCAGTCCGGACGGCTGCCGTCTGTGGGACAAGGCCACCGGCAAGAAAATGGACAAGGACCGCTTCCGTCAGGGCCTCGGTGACGTCATCGAAGCCTATGAAGAAGTCGCCAATCGCCTGGGCGTACCGCTTTAACCGACGCAAGCATCTGATAGCACAGAAATATTTCGCTTAGGGGGTTCGCTTCCTGCGAAAGTGTTGTTATGATGCGCGCCGTTGGAGAGATGCCAGAGTGGCCGAATGGGACGGATTCGAAATCCGTTGTACCTTCACCGGTACCTAGGGTTCGAATCCCTATCTCTCCGCCATTATTGAACAAGACGAAGCCCCTGAAGTGGTTAAACATTTCAGGGGCTTTTTCGTTTCTGTCGTATTGGTCGGGGAGGGCATTTCGTGTCCCGGCATTTTTGACGTGATGCCCGTCATGCTCTTGGGATCCCCTGGGTATCCATTTGCCGTAGGGCTTTCTCACCATTGTTGTATCTATATGTCCAAGTGATGTGGTTTGGGTTCGTTGCTGTCCCAGTGCTTTATATAGATGCTGGAGGTTCTCATGGTGGCGGCCCGGACGCTTTGGCAAGGAAGAAGAATTTTCAGGTGGGGGGTTGACCACGTATTTTAATACTGTACTATTCGCCTCCCGCTAACGAGCAGTTTGATGTGGCTCTTGGTTTAAGTAGTTGATTTTGTTGAAAAATCAGAAACTTTTAAGGTTGCAAATTGAAAAGATGCGCTGTAAGATGCGCACCTCGGTTGAGACGAAAGATCTTAACCAGCCGCTCTTTAACAACTGAATCAAGCAATTCGTGTGGGTGCTTGTGGAGTCAGACTGCTAGTCAACAGATTATCAGCATCACAAGTTACTCCGCGAGAAATCAAAGATGTAACCAACGATTGCTGAGC
>NZ_JAHBDE010000032.1:0-54002 GCF_019956175.1 Pseudomonas sp. BF-R-30
CTTTCGGGAAGTAAGGTACCTTGGCCTCGATGTTCACCTTGGATAAAGCGCTTCATGGGCGATCCCTGCGATGAATTCCTCAGAAATCATAGCAAGGGTTCACGAAGGCGTTTTTACACACTCTGGGCCGTTCTCTGCCGATCATGGTTACAAAGCGTGCTGGTCAAATCCGATGCAATCGGTGGTCAGAACGAATGCAAATGACTGGTCAGGTCGAATGCAAGCGGGTGGTCAAGTGGAGTGCAATTTCGCAGTCATCTGACATGGTCGCTTCTCCAGTTCTTGTAGAAATCGTGGCAGCGACCAAAAAAATGGCCCGCATGCGGGCGGGCCAAATGGGAATTCTTCAAAGGAGCAGGGTTAATCTGCGCTCCACCATGTGAGCGATTGGTGAAAAGCATGTCGCAGAAACGAAAAAGCCCGGCACATTAGCCGGGCTCTCTGTAGATGGGCCAAATCCCTTTGGCTGACTGCATTGTGCTTGGTAGGTGTGACGAAGGCATGACAGGGGCAGATACGAGAAGCCCGGCTCTGGACCGGGCATTTGAGTTACATCGGTACGACCGCCAAGCCGCTACAACATCTCGCCGTCATACCACGCGCCTACTCCGCCTTCCCCCGCACACTTCTTCTCGCCTTCATAACCCGCCAGCTAGTTTGTGCCGTTCAATGGAGAACCCTGCGACTCTCTCCAATCCTGATCCGATCAAGCGCCCGGTTTAATGCGTCCAAGGCATCGAGGAGAGCTTTCGCCTCGGCTTCCCGGCCATCCCCCCATAGGCGTTCAGCCATTTTGTTCAGGGCTTGGATAGAACGCTCAATTTCAGCAGCAGTCACTGCTGCTTTACTGTCCGTCAGCTTCTTCTTCATTGAGTAACCGTTTACAGGGCATTGCTTGTATTTCAGATCTAGCGCGAATACGCCCGCCAGACGCATGGCTATTCAGCCTTCCGGACAATCCTTCCCGCCTTCACCTCATCTGTGTAAGCAGTCAGCCGATCAGCTTGCTCATGCAGCTTTTCGATCGTCTCCATTGCCTCCAGAAGCTCTGTATCCCCGCGCTGTTTTGCAAGCCTGAACATTTCCAGGGCAGCTTCTTCGAGGGAATATGCAGCGGCTTTCAAGTCGCGGCGTAACTCTTGATTGGGTTTGTTAAGTGCCATGACAACCTCCTGCCAATCCCTTCCGCGATCATTGGCAGTGGTCTGCCTTCGCCGGCCGGACTACCTGACCTGCACCGATTTCTTTAATCCAGCCATCTAACCGATTCTCACCTTGCTGGAAGATTGTGATCATCCTTCGAAGCGCCTCAGCGTCTGGTCCATTACCTGCGTGGCTTAGCCGCTCGGCAATCCGAACTAACTCCACGGCCGACCACTTCAGATCAGAGGCGACACCCTGCAGATCGCGCTTCAGGTCCTGCACTGGTTTGTTGAGCCCCATCATCACCCCTTACAAGTCCCCACAACACTAATCCGATATTCAGCTGCGAAATTGCACTCTACTTGATCACCCGCTTGCATTCGACCTGACCAGTCATTTGCATTCGTTCTGACCACCGATTGCATCGGATTTGACCAGCACGCTTTGTAACCATGATCGGCAGAGAACGGCCAAAAGCGGCCTGTGGGGCGCGCCTCGAAAACCTGGGGCAACTCACAATTTTGACTCGATACTACTTACAGACTCACTCGGGCCGGCAGCGGTACCGATTTTCCGACGCAGAATCATCATTCCCGCAGATACAAGGCGAGTTGCACTGCGGCTCGCGGATGGCCGCCGGACACCCGCGAGCCAGTGCCATCAAGCCAACAGCTTAAGCTCGTCTTTGCCGTACTTGAGCGATTTCTCGTCTGGAATCATCAGGCCCGTGTGCTCGTCGCGCCCTTGCAGGACGAAACGGGCGTCCGGCTTGCCAAGTTGGGCAGCGGCCTGCTGGCTGTCGGCGCCGATCTCGCCTTTCTTCATGCGGTTGACGATCACCCCCACCGCCGTATCGTTGAAGTCGCGCAGCATCCAGGCATCGCCATCGCTGTCGCCAGCCACCAACACCGGGCCATAGCCCTTCTGTTTAACCAGCACGTTCTTGATGCCGACGGTCTTGCCCGGACCGTAATTGAAGTGCCAGTCTGGCTGATAGCGAGTGGTGTACTTGCCGCCTTCCATCGCCATGCGTAGGCCGATCACGTTCTCAGGCGGCACGCCGTATCCGTAATGAGGATTGCCCGCGAACACGCGTACCACATCGTCGATCGAGGCGGTGCTGACATAGACGTCGATGCCGTTGGCGCGCAGTGTGTGCATCAGGCCGCGGATTTCCTCATGGATACGAATGCCATGGAAGTGGGTATCGGCCACCACACCGGCCTTGCCCGGCAATGTGCGTGAACTCTCGTACTTGACCTTGCGCAGCGCGTCGCCGATGGCGTAGTTGTTGGAAGCCTCGGCCATCGCCTGCAACTCAGCCGTGGTCATGTTCTTGTAGAAGTACAGAATCCACTTGTAGCCGATCTCCACCGGGTAACTGTCGCAGATCGCGTCGTACATGAAGTAGAGCTTGGCGAGAAAATCCTTGTACTGCTCGCTGGCCTGGATCTCTTCCAGGCTCTTGTCGCCGGCGAGCCCCTTGTAGTTGGCATGCAGCCAGCGGTAATCCGCTTCCACGTCGCTGGCAATGTCTTCCATCTTGACCGGCTTGCCGTCCACCGTGGTGTAGTCCTTCATGAACGCGCCGTTCGGCACGTCCTGACGCACCACAGCGGCGAACTCATCGGGCGTCAGCTTGTACTGCAGATGATTGATCTGGTAGACCAGCAGCGCTTCTTCACAGTCGTTCATGATGCAGGTGTTGTCCCAGTCGAACACCGCGTACGGGCGCTGCTCTGGACGGTAGGACGCGCTCTTGACGCCGTGCTCATCGATCACCGCCTGCAGACGCTTTTGGTTAAGCGGCGACCAGCGCGCCGGGTCCAGCGCACTTGGTGTGGCCGGGGGCGTGGCGGCTTGCGTTAGGCGGGATGACAACAACAGCGGAGAGACGACGGAAACGGTGGCGAGGGTGTTCAGAAACTGGCGACGCTGCATGGCATAGCTCCTACTTCTAGACGAGAGGTTACAACCGAGGCGATGGCGAAAGCGTGTTTCGAAATATGGACGAGGGGAAGAAACCGTCCGGCCACGAGGCTAGCTCCAAATACACAAAAAAACAATAATGCCTCAACATTGCACAAATATGACGCACAGACCGTGTCAGCTCAATGATCATGGGGCCGCGCCAAACTTGACAGCGACTGACGCCCCTCCACAATGCGTGCTCGGACAGCGACTCGAACAGCAGGGACACCCGGTATGTGGCAAGAAGAGCGTTACCAGCGGATCCGCGCATTGCTATCGACCTTGCAGCGCGTCACCACCGACCGCATCGTCACCGAGCTGAATGTTTCACGCGAGACGGTGCGGCGCGACCTGGTCGCTCTGGAAGAACAGGGGGAGTTGAAGCGGATACACGGCGGCGCCATCCGCGTTGAGGACGAAGCGCCCATCGCCGAGCGGGCGAACATCAACGTCAAATTCAAGCGTGACCTCGCGCGCGCAGCGGTCAGTCTGCTGTCGCACGGACAGACTGTGTTTATCGACGCGGGCACCACCACCGTCATCCTCGCCGAAGAGCTGGCCAAGCTGGGAGGGCTGACCGTGATCACCAACTCGTTCAACGTGGCGTTGCAATTGCGTAATCCCGCCGTGCCGGGCGGCCAGCACAACGAGGTGATCGTACTGGGCGGTTCGCTCGACGACCGTGCCCCCGCTACGGTTGGCGGCACCACGGTGGCGGAAATTGGCCGCTATCGGGCCGACCTCGCGCTGTTATCGCCCGTCGGCATCGACGCCCAGCGCGGTGCCAGCAACTACGACCACCGCGAAGCCGAAGTGGCGCGCGCCATGGCTGACAACGCCGAAGGGGTGGTCATCCTCGCCGATTACAGCAAGATAGGCGTGGAGAGCCGCGTCGCTTTCTGCCCGCCAGAACGCATCGACGTGCTCATCACCAACCACAAGGCCAGTACCGAAGCGGCGTTCGCCGCACTGAACGCCAAGCTCAAACGTATTGTCCTGGCGTAGCAGTGGCTTGGCGGTTGCAACAGGCACTGACGCAGCGTGATGCTCTAGTGCGGCGCAACCGGGTAGATCTTGCACGATGCGACTCTTGGCGCGGGCAAACTGACCGTAACTGTATTGGCTGCGATCGCTTGCAATGGGTCGATTTCTGCCCTTGGTGACGGGCAGCAATCGGCCCAGAGTGTGTAAAAACGCATGCGCCGTTTTGAAGTCTTCGTTGCTACGTAAAATCTGCTGGTGCTTGTGTAATCAGCAGACAAGAAATTTGCGTAGGAACGCGACTTTTGTTCCATCCCCGACTGTCAAACGTGTTCTAAAACGTTTTTACACAGCCTCGACCCAGGCTGTGTGAAAACGTTTTAGAGCAAATTTGACAGTCAGAATCGGAGCAAGAATCGCGTTCCTACGTAAATTTTCGGTCTGCTGACCAACCAACAATCGGCAGATTTTACGTAGCAACGCAGACTTCAAAACAGTGAATGCGTTTTCACACAGCCTGGACCCACAGCGGACGTTCAGCAACTGCAAAATTCAGCCAAGAGATGCCTCGGGAGAAAGAGGTCCGGCTCGGCTGTGCTGGACCTTGCGGCAAGCTCCGGGGTGTCGGTCCTCGGCTCGATCCCACAAGGACTGCCGGGATTTGCCATCCCTTGGATTACCAGCACCAATATCGTCCCCGTGCTGATTGGCGGTTGCGCCGTGGCGCTGGTTTCATTCGCCGACACCAGCGTACTGTCTCGCGTCTACGCGGCGCGGACCAGAACCTACGTTGATCCGAATCAGGAAATGGTCGGCCAGGGCGTAGCCAACCTGGCCGCCGGTTTTTTCAGGGTTTTGCGATCAGCAGCAGTTCGTCACGCACGCCCGCGGCCGAAGCCGCTGGTGCTGGCTGGTCATCGCGGCGGAACCTATCACCCGCATGGATGTGAGCTCGGCCGACATTCTGGCCGAAGTGGACGAAACCCTGCGCGCAGCGGGCATCACATTGTGCGTGACCGAGATGAAAGACCCCGGTCAAGGTAAGCTCAAGCGATTCGGGTTGTACACGTTACTCGGGGAGGCGCGTTTTTCCCCACGATAGACGATGCCGTCGGCAGTTATGTGCAGAGTCATCCGGTTGATCTGGCGGGTTGGGAGAACGAGGGGGCAGTGAGTGATGCCGCCGTTGCTACAGGATGACTCGGCTATCAAAAAAATGCGCAATCTCAGACCCCTTGCCCCCCGGCCCCATAAGCATCGTGTAAATTTGAAACTGTAGCCATTGAGCATAGGACGCGAGGCACAGGCTCGATAGACGGTAAAGCCGCCATTCGAATAATAAAAAGAACACTGATGCGCCCAGGAGATATGCCATGAGATCGCAACCGGTCCAGCAAAAATCTCACCAAGCAGGTTTACAGAGCGTTTCTGTCACCGACGCCAACGTCTTGGCGAACTCTTTATCGGAGTGGCAGCAAGAGTATCTGCAGATAAGCCCAGGGCAATTCGCAGGTTCGGTCACTGAAATTTCCGTGGGTGTGGTGCAGATCTTCCGCGAGGTGATGAATCAAGCGGTGGATCAACATGGGCAGACCCTGCCTGGCAAATTTGCCTTGGGCATTCCCATCGCGTTGCGCGGCCACGGTTACTGGTGTGGTAAAGAGCTCGATTGCATTGATTCAGTGTTCTTTCTCCGGCCGGATTCCGAACTCAAATTCAAGACCCCGGGCTATTCGGATATTTATGGCGCATCCGTCGATGTTGAAGCCTTCAGGAAATACTCCCTGGATGACGAGTTTGATGACAAGAGTGTCATCGCGCTGACCAAGGAAGTCAGTTCACTGGCGCCCGAAAAGTGCGCAGCCTTCAGGCAAGGGTTCGATAACTTCTTCCGCGCCGTCGAGGCCAATCCTTTAATCCTCGAATCGGCGTCAGCCAGAAAACAGCTGACTTTCGACATCATGCATTTGCTCCTTGGCATGACAGCGGACCTGCCCGTGTCGAAGAAATCTCACGCAGAGCAGTTCATTCATCGCCATGTTGTAGACAGTGCGCGCAATTATATTCTTTCAAGAAAAAGCGAAGCGTTAACGGTTACCGATTTGTGTGAGGGACTGCACACCAGTCATCGCTCGTTGCACTATGCCTTCAACAAAGTATTGGGTATCAGCCCCGTGACTTATCTGCGCTACATACGTTTGAACGGCGTCAGGGCGGAACTTGTTTCCAGCGATAAACCGACCTTGATCAGTGAAGTGGCCGCCAATTGGGGCTTCTGGCATATGGGCATGTTCAGCGTCTACTACAAACATCTGTTTGGCGAACGGCCGTCCGAAACACTTAAAAACCATCGTTCGACGGTAATTACTTAAAACCTGGTTGTGAAACAGCATGCCCGGGGACATGACCTGGGCATGACGGGATTGCTTTGTTCAAAAAAGCCGGAGGACATCATGAGTAAGTTAAACGGGAAAGTGGCCTTGATTACCGGGGCTTCAAAAGGAATGGGTAAGTCTCATGCCACGATCTACGCAAAATACGGGGCCAACTTGATCCTGGTAGATCTTGATGAGTCGATCCATGAAGTGGCAGCAGAGATTCAAAATACCTACGGCGTGGAAGTGCTTGCGCAAGTCGGTGATGTGACCGATCCGCAGGCCATGCGCCTCATTGCCGAAAAAGGCATGCAGCGTTTTGGCCAGTTGAATGCGCTGGTCTGCAATGCTGGCGTTTGCCGACTGGCGAAGTTTCTGGATTCCAGCGACGCCGATCTCGACTTGCACATCAACGTTAACGTCAAAGGTGCATGGCATACCGCCCGAGCGGTTCTGCCACACATGATCAAATCCGGCGGCGGTGCAGTGGTCGTCATGTCGTCCGTCACCGGTGACCTGACGGCCGATCCGGGCGAGGTGGCCTATGCCTTGTCCAAGTCCGCGCTGATTGGCTTCACCAAGGCGCTGGCGGTGGAAATGGCTCCCCATCACGTTCGGGTCAATGCCATTTGCCCGGGCTTCATATGGACGCCGATGGCGGAGCAGGTCGCCAGGCAAGTCAATCCGGACGATCCGAAGTCGGTTCTTGATGAACTGGCCACAGCCATTCCAATGAAACGCCTGGGCAGGCCCGATGAAGTCGGTGAGCTGTCGGCATTCCTCGCGTCCGACGAGTCCAGTTACATCAACGGTACGCAAATCGTGATCGATGGTGCCAGCACGCTGCCCGAGACAGTCAGCATTGGGATGTAACACACGTTGAGTTTTCAGCAAGGACGCTACTGCATCGACCCATTTGCGTGATCCATAAAAATAATAGAGTGGAGCTTTTGTGATGACAGAGCTAACCGAATCCCTGCATGAAGATGCGCCTTTAGTCGGCGAAAAGCTGAAAGGCAATCTGGGTACTTATCAGATCGCATTGTTGGTGATTGCCGCCGCAGCACCTTTAGGCGCCGTTCTCACAGCCGCCCCCATTGGCTTTCAACTCGGCAACGGCCCGGGGTTGGCCGGAACATTTTTGGTGGCGGGATTCTTGATGGTTTGTTTCTCGGTAGGCTATGGCGAGTTGATTCGAGCGATCCCGGGCGCAGGCGCGTTTTACAGGTATCTATCGGTAGTCTTTGGCCCAAGGGTTGGCGCGGGCGCGGCCTGGGTAGCATTGGCGTCCTACCTGGCAATTACCATTGCCCTGGCGATCGTATCGGGCTACTACACCAATTTGACCCTGCAAACATTTGGCGTAGATATTGGCTGGACGTCATGGACTTTGTTGTTCATGGCGCTGACGTCTTATTTAGGCCGGGCGAATATTGATTTTGCCGCGAAGGTCCTGGTGCCATTGGTGCTGGCAGAGTTCTTCATGCTGTTTTTGCTGGGCATCTCCATTTTCATGGATAAAGGCCTCGCGGCTTTCCCAGTTGAGGCGGTATCGATTGATGCAATAACGTCGCCCGGCCTGGGCGTTGGAATGATGGTCGCGCTGGCAGCGTTCCTCGGTGTCGAGTCCGCAGCGCTGTATGCGATGGAAGCCAAGCGGCCGGAAAAATCCATTCCGGGGGCCACGCGTCTCGCGGTGGCATTGGTGGCTGTCGCCTACTTCGTGATTATCTGGCTGATCGTCGGCGGCATCGGGGTAGAGGCGATTAAGGGCGAAGCGGCAACGGCGCAAGGCGAGCTGATCATCAACCTGTTCTCGACACGCCTGGGAGGCACAACGGCCACCATTGTTTCGATCATGTTGTGCACCAGCAACTTTGCCTGTTTGTTGTCGCTGCACAACGCGGCCACTCGCTACGTGCATGTGCTGGCCAAAGATAAACATTTGCCGAGTGTGCTATCGAACATTCATCCGCAAAGAAACTCCCCGGCCAATGCGAGTCTTTTAGTGACGGTGTTGGTTGCAGTCTGCATTGCCGTACCGACATCGCTGGGTTACGACGCCTTTGTCTTCCTCTTCCCGGTGACGCTGGCGTTGGCAACGCTTGGGCTCATCGGGCTTCAGGCATTCATTTCGCTGGCGGTGGTTGCCCATTTCAAAAAAATCAGCGATCGCAGATATCTCAAAGTCCTGGTCAGCCCGCTGGTTGCGCTCGCGGGGCTTAGCCTGGCGGTTTACCTGATCTATGAGAACTACGGGCTACTGACCGGAAGTGAATCGGCCTGGGTGAATGGAACGCCCTTACTTCTGGTGGTGCTGTTCTTTTACGGCGTGATTAAAGGTCGTTCAAAGAATAGTTGATTCAACAGCCTGTAGGACGCTGTAGCACCGCATTAGGGCAGGTTGCACTTTGATAGTGCGATTGCCATCGAAGTGATGACGCAAGTCTGGATAACTGGAACGCGCAGGAGGGTTGCCGACCTGACCGCAGCGTTGCCGGATCATTTATCCGCTGTACCTTGAGTGATTAAAAAGCCAGAAACATGCCAGTTCTTTTAGTTTGGCGAGAGCCCGCTATGTTTCTGCCAATTTGTGTTAATGCGCCTGCGGTAGTTGGTCGTAGCATTTACATGCCGACCTACCGCAGTGCTGCAGTTTCTTCATCGTCCGAATGCCTTTAAACCCAAAAGTACATTTGACTGGAAGAGTACGAAGCATGAACGTGAATCTTAAAATAACGACCGCGACCCACCCGCTTGACCCGCTTTCGCTAGAGGAACTTGCTTTGGCGAGTGGCATCCTGAAGCGGGAAAAAAACCTTCACGATAAATGCCGCTTCCCTTATCTGCACCTCGCCGAACCGGATAAGCGTGAGGTGTTGGCCCATGTGCCAGGCCAGGCATTTTCTCGGCGTGCATTTGCCTTGGTGCTGGACAAATTGACGGGCAACACCTTCGAAGCGCTGGTGGATTTGAACAGCCAAACCCTGATCGATTGGCAAGCGGTCGACATTGAAACCCAGGGTCATGCACCGATCATGATTGAGGAGTTCGATCTGTGCGTGGAAGCCGTGCAAAACGATCCCGCCTGGCGCGCGGCGGTCAAGCGCCGGGGCCTCACCGATGCCGATATCGAAAACGTGCAGATCGATCCCTGGTCGTTTGGACATTTCGGCGATGACGAACGTTATCAGGGCAAGCGGCTGATGCGCGGCGTCGCGTTTTACCGTGACAAGCTGACCGACAACGGCTACGCCCACCCGATTGAAGGACTGGTTGCAATCATCGACCTGAACAAGGGCGAGGTCATCGAACTGTTGGACGACGGCCGTCTGACGCCGATCCCCAAGGCAACGATCAACTACGATTCAGCGTCCCTGGGCCAGCCGCGCGACGGACTCAAATCGTTGCACATCACGCAGCCCGAGGGCGTGAGCTTCACCGTCGATGACTGGAAAGTGAACTGGCAGAACTGGGAGTTCCGCGTCGGTTTCACACCGCGCGAAGGTCTGGTTCTGCACCAGCTGGGTTACAAGGACGGTGACGTCGTGCGCCCGATCCTCTATCGCGCCAGTGTCACCGACATGGGCGTTCCCTATTCGGACAACGAGCTCAATCATTACTGGAAATGCGCGTTCGACGGCGGTGAATACGGACTCGGCCGTCTGGCCAACCAACTGGAGTTGGGCTGTGACTGCCTAGGGGCGATTCGTTATTTCGATGTGCCCTCGGTCAATGATCAGGGCGAACCTTTTGTCATGAAAAACGCCATCTGCATGCACGAGGAAGATTACGGCACGCTGTGGAAACACTATGAGTTTCGTACTGGCGTGTTCGAAATGCGTCGTTCCCGGCGCCTGGTGATCAGCTTCTTCTGCACCGTGGCCAACTACGACTATGGCTTTTTCTGGTACCTCTATCAGGACGGCACGATTCAACTCGAAGCCAAGCTAACCGGGATCATCCAGACCGCCGCGTTGGTCCCCGGTCAACGCCCAGCCAGTGGGGGCGGCATGGTCACGCCCGAGTTCTATGGCCCGACCCACCAGCATTTCTTCAGTGCGCGTTTGCACATGATGGTGGATGGCGAGCACAACTCGGTGACTGAAACCAATTTCCAGTCGCGCCCGCAAGGCGAGGGCAATACCTGGGGCAACGTCTTCGACAGTGTGACCACCACGTTTACCCATGAGCTGGACGCAGCCCGTGAGGCCAACGGCCAGACCGGGCGCTTCTGGAAGATCATCAATCCGAACGTCAAGAACGCCGTCGGCAATCACCCCGGCTACAAACTGATGGCCGAGCACAATCCGGTCATGCTCGCCCAACCCGACAGTTCGTTTGGCCGACGCGCCGGGTTTGCCAGCAAGCACCTGTGGGTGACGCCTTACGCGCCCGGCGAGCGTTACGGCTCCGGCGATTACCCCAACCAGCATCGGGGTGACGGCCTCCCGCTGTACACGCAGAACAACCGCGAGATCCAGAACCAGGACCTGGTGGTGTGGCACACCTTTGGCCATACCCACATCTGCAAACCGGAGGATTTCCCGGTGATGCCGGTGGAATACGTCGGGTTCAAGCTCAAGCCCAATAACTTCTTCAACGGCAACCCGGCCATGGACTTGCCGGCGAGCAGGGACCACGCCAGTGTCCAGGACGGTCAGCCGGCCAGTTGCTGCAAACACAACGCCTGATCAGGTCTCAATCGATGAATGCCCAAGCGCTCTGCGCTTGGGTCGAGGGTGTTGTCATGTCTGGATTTTCGAGTTGGGCCTGGCTGGAGTTATTGGCAATTGCCGTATTTGTTTGCTGGGTGAGCGGCGGGCCTAAGGGCTGGAGGCGTCAACCGCTGTTGCTGGGCGGTGCTGCGCTGGTGTTTTTGCTGGGCATGCAGCCGGCGCTGGACGCCGCTGCGCGCCACAGTGTCTGGCTGCACTGCCTGCAAAGCGCCTTGATTCATCACCTGGCACCGATCCTTTTACTGTTTGCCGTCGCCCGGGAGCCGGCCACCGAAGCAGGTTTCAGGAGGGAAGGGAGGGCGGTGCGCATTTGGGGGGTGATCGCGTTCGGTGCAATGAGCGGCGTATGGATGCTGCCTCAACTGCATCAGCGATTGATGGACGATGCCACGCTGTATGCGCTGATGAAATGGGCCATGGCCGTGAGCGGGTTGTGGTTATGCCGGGTGATGGGGGGTTATTGCCAGCGCGCTGATGTTCCTTTGCGCAAGCAGTGGAGCTTCAGCCTGGCGGTGGCGCTGCCGCAGGTGCTGGTCGGTGTAATGCTGCTGCTCAGTCCTCCCTTGTACCCCATGCACGGTCACTCGATGACGCACATGCACGGTGCCGGGACTATGAGTGCTCAACTGGACCAGATTTTGGGTGGCGCACTGATGTGCCTGTCGGCGTTGCTTCTGCTGTGGGCCGATCGTGTTATGCATCGCAAACCTCCGCCGACTATCAACGCCGATGGGCCGAGGGTGAATGCCCAAACAGGCGTTTGTACTCCTGGCTGAAATAGCTTTGATGGGTGAACCCCCAGCGGTACGCCACATCGGCGACGCTGGGGGCCGGGTGTTCGGTAAGGCTTCGCTGGGCAGCGTTTAAACGAATGGCGCGTAAATATGTGAGTGGCGAGTTGCCGACGATTTTTTCGAAGCTGTAATGCAGCGTGCGGCGGGGGATCTTCAGCTCCCGGCACAAGTCCAGGATCGACAGCGACTCCCCGGCAGGGCTCAGCAGCACGCGCTCATGGCAGTAATTGACGATGTGCTGGTGGCTTCCACCCAGCCCCTGTAATCGCACTGGGCTTTGCGGCTCAAGCAAGTCGAGCAGCGTAGTGAGTACGTAGTTCTGAAGGGCCTGATCACTGAGTTCATCAAGGGTTTCGAGCTGATCAAGTAGGCCCGTCATGGCGACCTGCGCACCTTGCAACCGCCCGACGGGCACCTTCATCCCGTACCCCCTGGGTCGGCGGTAGAACAGTTCGACGTCCTCGGCGACCAACAGTTGTTCAAGTACCTGGCAATCCAGGGATACCACGATGTAGTCAGTGTCCGGCGGTGTGACAAAGAAGAAGTCGTCGTCATAGGGCAGGAAGTTCAGCCCGTCGGCAAGGATGCTTCGATTCGGCACAACGTCGGGCTTACACGGCAGGTTCACCGGCAGTAGCAGGTTTATGCACTGGGCAGGCGTGTGAGTGTGCTGCGCGACACCGCTGCTCAGGGTTTCACGGAACAATCGGACGCCGTTCAGTTGCACGTCCTGTAGGTAACCGTGGAAAGCACCGGGTGTCAGTTTGTCGTAGTGCTGCGACCAGTGCGGCAGTGACGCGGCGTGTTCGATGATTTCGTCGAAGTGTTGAGCCTGCCTGTGCATCATGCGGCACCGTTATGTCGTCTATCGCTTGTTTGTTACTGATTCACCGGGTGGCTGGTCAGCAGCAACCCGGAAGCCAGTGCCCGGAAACTCTCGACGGCTTTTTCAGAGGCCGTATGGGGATCCTCAGCATGCGCAATCCACAAGGACGCACCGAGCAGGGCACCCATGATCAGGCGCGCCGTCGCTTCGGTGTCGACCACGCGGATCGTCCCTTCATCAATCAGCTTTTGAATGCTGCGTTGAGTGCTACGGATGCAAGCGTTCTGGCTCGGCCATTGCGACGGGTCGCCCAGCACCGCTGGCCCGTCGAGGAACACGATGCGCTGGATTTCCGGCTCCAGGGACATCTTGATGTAAGCGATGGATTCATCGATGAAGCCGTCCCAAGTTGTGCTCGCCTCTTCGATAATCACCGATAGACGCTCCATCATTTCCCCATCGATCTGGGCGATGACGGCCTGTAGCAACCCCTTTTTGTCGCCAAAGTGATGGTACAGCGCACCCCGGGTCAGACCCGCTTGAGCGGTGAAATCGTCCATCGAACTTTCCGCATATCCCTTCGCAGCAAATGCGTCTCGCGCAGCCTTGGTCAGTTTGCCGCGAGTCTCCGCAATCATGTCCGCACGCTTCTGCGCCATCGGTCGTGTTCCCTATAAAGAATTTAACATTCGTAGCGTATGTAAGTTGACATACTTCGCGTATGTCGTATTGTGTCTTACATACGCGGCGTATGCAATTAGCTTGAGCAGTGTGCTCTCAGGCTCTGGAGCCCCGCCATTTCGCACAGGATACCGAGCAATGCGTGAACAGCGCGATTCCGATATTTCACTCCACCCCGTAGGTCAGGGGAAAACCCTGGGATTTATCGTCAACCCGGTCGCCGGGATGGGCGGGCGTGTGGGGTTAAAGGGCACCGACGGTGCCGAGGTTCTGCAGGAAGCAAGGCGCCGTGGTGCGCAACCCGTTTCAAGCGATCGGGCCTTGCTCGCGCTCAAGCGTCTGGCGGCTTCGACGACTCCATTTCGACTCATCACCGGCTCTGGAGAACTGGGCGAAGATGTAGCGCTCGCCGCCGGCCTCGATCCGATTGTCGTCTACACATCTTCACCGGGAGCGAGCCGGCCCGATGACACCCGAAATGCCGCGCTCGTCATGGCGTACGCCTCGGTCGATTTGCTTCTTTTCGCCGGGGGCGATGGCACGGCGCGGGATGTGCTGGAAATGGTCGGCGATCGCGTGCCCATCCTGGGTATCCCGACGGGCGTGAAAATGTATTCTGCCGTGTTCGGTACCAATCCGCAGAACGCTGGAAATATTGCGGCACGCTTCGTTGCCGCCGAACCCTCGGTGCGCTTTCGCGAAGCCGAGGTCATGGACATCGATGAGGCTGCCATGCGCAGCGATCAGGTGTCGGCGCGGCTGTATGGCTACGCCCGTAGCCCGCACGAACGTCACCTGACGCAAAACGCCAAGGCTGGTTCCGTGGCCAACGAAAACATGGCGCTCGACGCCATGTCCCGACAGGTTGTCAGGGAGATGAAACCCGGCTGCCTGTACCTCTTGGGGCCGGGCACCACGACACGGCGCGTCATGACCGAACTCGGCCTGCCGTCGACGCTGCTTGGCGTAGATGCGGTCATGGACGGTGCGCTGGTTGGCGCTGATCTCAATGAACACCAGTTGATCCGCCTGATGGAAGGGCACGAGACCCGCATCATCGTCGGCGTTCTGGGCGGTCACGGCAGCTTGTTCGGCCGTGGCAATCAGCAAATCAGCGCCGAGGTCATCCGTCGGGCTGGGCGCGACCACATCATCGTGATCACCTCGATGGACAAGCTCCTTTCCCTCGATACCGGCTGCCTGCGCGTCGACACCGGTGACGCCGAAGTCGACGCCATGCTCAGCGGCCATATACGCGTGCACACAGGACCTGACCGGTCCGTCTTCTTCAGGGTTCGATCCTGATCAATTGTTTCATCCGAAAAAAACGAGGATAACCCCATGAGTAATCATGTCGCCCACCCCTACATGGCGAACTCTGTTCCTGCACTCAAACAGGAGATGCTCGACTCGATTGGTGTCGACAGCATCGAGGAATTGTTCCAGCAAATTCCCAATGAACACCGCCTGCAACGTCCGATTGATTTGCCCCCGGCTCTCAACGAGAGCGAACTGCGTCGGCACCTGGTCAGCACGCTGTCGAAGAACAAGACTTGCGAGCAAAACCTCAACTTCCTGGGTGCCGGCTGTTGGCAGCACCACGTTCCGGCAGCGTGCGACGAGGTCGTGCGCCGCAACGAGTGGCTGACATCGGTTTTTGGCGAGCCGAGCTCCGACCACGGTCGCAATCAAGCCTGGTTCGAGTTCTGCAGCCAGCTCGGCGAGTTGCTGAACATGGACCTGGTCGGCCTGCCCGTGCGCAGTTGGGGCTGCGCTGCGGGCCACGCCATTCGCATGGCAACACGCATTACCGGACGCAGCGAAGTGGCGGTAGTCCGCGCCATCGATCCGGAGCGACTTTCCATCATCCGCAATTATTGCGAACCCGTGGAAATGCCGGGCCATATCGTCGTGCGACTCGTCGACTTTGACCCGAAAACCGGCTTGCTCGATCTTGATCACCTGCGCGCCTCAATCGGCGCGAAAACCGCTGCTGTCTATTTCGAAACACCGTCGTATTTCGGTGTGATCGAACAGCAAGGCGCGGAGATTGCCGCCATTGCTCATGCCGCGGGCGCCGAAGTCATCGTCGGCGTCGATCCGATCTCCCTCGGCGTGCTGGCCGCACCGATTGATTTCGGCGCCGACATCGTGGTGGGCACCACTCAACCGCTGGGTGTGCACATGAACTGTGGTGGCGGCGTCAGCGGCTTCATCGCGACCCGTGACGAAGAACTGTACGCCCACCAATACCCGACGCTGTTTATCAGCATCGCCGAAACCACCAACCCCGGCGAATACGGTTTTGGCCTGAGCCTGTTCGAACAATCGTCCTACGGCTTGCGTGACAAGGGCAATGATTGGACCGGTCACTCGGTTTACATGTGGGCCATCGCCAACGCCGTTTACATGGCGATGATGGGGCCAAAAGGCTTCGAGGATGTGGGCAATCTCATCCTGCAACGTGCTCACTATGCGGCGAAGTTGCTGGGAGAAATTCCGGGCGTGGAAGTGACATTCCCTTCCGGTTTCTTCAAGGAATTCGTGGTGAATTTCGACGCCACTGGACTGAGCGTGAAGGACATCAACAAGCGGTTGCTCGCGCTCGGGATCTTCGGCGGCAAAGACTTGACACAGGACTTTCCAGCGCTTGGGGCCAGCGCCCTGTACTGCGTCACCGAGGTTCACACACAAGCCGATGTTCAGCGTCTGACCGCTGCACTCAAAAAGGTAATCGCACAATGATCACAACACTGAAGGAATACCATGCTCCCGTCTGGAGCGAACCCGTCATTCTGCAGATGGGCTATCCCGGCCGTCGCGGTGTGATCTTTTCCGATGTTGAGGCTGACGTGCAAGCGGCTGTCGGCAGCGCAGACGGTTTGATTCCCGCGAACATGCGGCGCTCAAGCAAACCGGCGTTGCCTGAAATGTCCGAGCCCGAGGTGTTGTATCACTACTTGCGTCTGTCGCAGCAGACCCTGGGCATGATGAACATCAGCCTGTTCGGCACGTGCACCATGAAGTACAACGCGCAGATCAACGAGGCGATGGCCTGGCGCCCGGAAATCACTCACGTTCATCCGTATCAGGACGAGGACACCTTGCAAGGCGCGCTGCAAGTGGTGCATGGCATGGACACGATCTTGCGCGAGTTGTCCGGGATGGATCAGTTCATCTTCCAGGCAGGCGGCGGTGCTGACGCTGCGTACACCAGTTGCGCCGTGACCCGTGCCTACCACGCTTCCCGTGGCGAACTGGAGCAGCGTGACGAAATCATCACCACGATCCAGACTCACCCCAGCAGTGCCGCGACTGCCGCTGCCGCCGGGTTCAAGGTCATCACCCTGATGATCGAGGAGAACGGTTACCCGTCGCTCGAATCCCTCAAGGCCGCCGTGTCCAACCGCACGGCAGCGCTGATGGTGAACAACCCCGACGACATGGGCGTGTACAACCCGGAAATTCGCGAGTGGGTGCGCGTGGTGCATGAAGCGGGCGGTCTGTGCTTCTACGACCACGCCAACTTCAACGGCGCGATGACCAAGATTCGTGCGCGAGAGCTCGGTTTCGATGCGTGCATGTTCATGCTGCACAAGACATTCGGCGCACCGAAAAGTGGAGTAGGGGGCCCGGCAGTGGGCGCCTATGGTTGTTCGGCAGAACTTGCACCGTTCCTGCCGGCGCCGGTGGTGGCCTTTGACGGTGAACGCTACAGCCTTGATTACGATCGTCCGCAGAGTTCCGGCAAGATCCGCGAGTTCTGGGGTAACGTTCCGGTCATCCTTAAGGCCTACGCCTGGTCCCGTTCCATGGGCGCAAAGGGGATGGCAGAGGCGTCAGATATTTCGGTCCTGGCCAACAACTACATGGAAAAAGGCCTGCTGGCGATCCGTGGCGTGACCCGCTCACATCCTGAGGCCACAAGCCCGCGGATGGAGATGACCCGCTACAGTCTTGAGCAGCTCAAGGAAGACACCGGGGTCGACGTCCACGACGTGCAGAATCGCATGAGCGATTTCGGTATTGACCCGATGTGGAGCAGCCATCACCCATGGCTGGTGCCAGAACCGTTTACCCCCGAGCCGGGCGAGATGTATGGCAAGGAGGCGCTGGACACCTGGATTGCGGTGCTTGCACACATATCCGACGAGGCCTACTCGAACCCGGAGATCGTCAAGACTTCGCCGCACAACCAGGCGATCCACCGGTTGAAGAGCGCACCGCTGGAAGACCCGGCACACTGGGCCATGACCTGGCGAGCGCACTTGCGCAAAACCAAGCAACAGACTGCTTAAACCAAGCGTTTCCAACGTTGCAGCGGCCCCACTGATCAGGCGGGGCCGTTTTGAAACCTGATCAGAGCTAACAATAAGCCATTGGAGTTTTCCAGCACAGCAAAACAGGCTGGTGATCTCCCCACAGGAAAACCTCATGTCGATTTTCGAAACGGGTCTGGCGCCCTCGGCAGTCAACCATATCGCCCTCTCTCCGCTGAGCTTTATCGAGCGCACAGCCTCTGTCTACGGTGAGTATCCCGCTGTGATCCACGGCGCCATCCGGCGCAACTGGCAAGAGACTTATGAGCGTTGCCGGCGCCTGGCCAGTGCACTGAGCAGGTGGGGTATCGGCAAGGGCGATACAGTGGCGGTGATGTTGCCCAACATTCCCGCCATGCTTGAAGTTCACTTTGGCGTGCCGATGATCGGCGCAGTGCTCAATACCCTGAACGTACGCCTGGACGCGCAAGCCATTGCCTTCATGCTTGAACACGGCGAAGCCAAGGTCTTGATCACCGATCGAGAGTTCCACGCGGTCATTCGTGAGGCCTTGAGCTTGCTCTCCCATCCGCCACTGGTGGTCGATGTGGACGACCCGGAGTACGGCGAAGGCTGCGCGGTCAGCGCGCTAGACTATGAAGCTTTCCTCGCTGAAGGCGACCCGCAGTTCGCCTGGCAATGGCCTGAGGATGAATGGCAAGCCATCTCGCTCAATTACACATCCGGCACCACGGGCAATCCAAAGGGCGTCATCTACCACCACCGCGGGGCCTATCTCAATTCACTGGGCAATCAGATGACTTGGGCCATGGGTCACCACCCGGTGTACCTGTGGACATTGCCGATGTTCCATTGCAACGGCTGGTGCTATCCGTGGACGGTGACTGCGTTGGCAGGGACTCACGTGTTCCTGCGCCGTGTCGACCCGTACAAAATTCTCACGTTGATTCACGAACATCGGGTCAGCCATCTGTGTGGTGCACCGATTGTTCTTAATGGGCTGGTCAACTTGCCCGACTCGGCCAAAGTCACCCTCGATCATCCGGTCGACGCCATGCTGGCAGGCGCGGCACCACCGGCCAAAGTCATCGGCGCGGTGGAGGAGATGGGCATCAAGGTCACTCACGTGTATGGCCTGACCGAGGTTTACGGCCCAGTGACCGTTTGCGCCTGGCATGCGCAATGGGACGAGCAACCGCTGTATGAGCGTGCAAGGATCAAGTCGCGCCAAGGCGTACGCTATCCGACCCTGGAAGGGCTGATGGTTGCCGATCCGCAAACCCTTGAACCGGTCCCCTTGGACGGCACAAGTGTCGGCGAAATCTTCATGCGCGGGAACACGGTCATGAAGGGTTATTTGAAGAACCCCAAAGCGACAAGTGAAGCGTTCGAAGGCGGCTGGTTCCATACCGGCGACCTGGCGGTCCGTCACCCTGACGGCTATGTCGAAATCAAGGATCGCCTCAAAGACATCATCATCTCGGGCGGCGAGAACATTTCCACCATCGAGGTCGAAGACGTTCTCTATCGTCACCCGGCAGTACTGGAGGCCGCAGTGGTCGCCCGCCCGGACGAAAAGTGGGGCGAAACCCCTTGCGCCTTCATCAAGCTCAAAGTCGATTATCAGGACACCCGGGAAGCCGATATCATCCTGTTCTGTCGTGAACATCTGGCGGGCTTCAAATTGCCGAAAACCGTGGTGTTCAGCGAGTTGCCGAAAACATCGACAGGCAAGATCCAGAAGTACTTGTTGCGCGATTGGGCCAAGGCACTCTGAAAAGAGTGCCCAAGTTTAGAGGGCGTTAGATGGAGTAGCTGGCAAAGGCCATCAGCCGCTCTCCAGATGAAATGGAGAAGGCTGATGGTTCGCTGAAGACTTCAGCGTTTGCAGATCTTGTTCGCAGGTTTCATTGGCGTGGGGGACGCCAGGCTCGTCGACCTCTTCCTGCATCAACGTATCGCAGGCAAAAAAAACGCGGGTCGGCAATACTTCTCGAGCGAAGCATCGTCGAGATGAAAGGCATAGGTTCTGAAAAAAGGCATCTGGGCCTCCGGTGCAATCCCGATGGTGGGCAGGGGACGGGAAATCGAGGTTGGGTAAACAGGCTGGGTTGGGGGGGATGACGAACCTTGGCCGTTGGCGGCAATCCACTCGTTTGTTGACCACCGTTGTCGTCGATCTACAAAGGAATGTTTGGAGCTAACGGCCTCGGATCTGGTCGAACTTGCGGCAGTGTCTGATTACAGCCGAGCTACTTTTTGCGGTTCGCCGCCACCCCAGTACAACCAGGTCCAGCCGTCGCCCTTGCGCTGGAATACCCCGGTCGCAACGTACTGGACGACCGTTGGCTCAGCGTTTTCAATCGTGTGGCCGTCGATGCGGATCTGCGCCCAGGCAATGTCATCGCGCATCCAGGACACCACCAGTCGTGGTTCCCATCGGATGTTCAGGGTGGTCACCCACGTCACGCCATTTTGTACCGCTTCGGTCCCCATGAAGAACTCGTCCAAGCCTGAGCCGGCGATCGCGACGTCCGGATCGGCGAAGTACTTGGCGACGTCCGAGCCAGGCGTGGAAAAGCCCAGCAGGATTTTCGTGATAAAGGCATTGAGGGATTCCCGGGTCGCGGTGTCGGAAATCATGGAGGGCGACTGGTACCCAGCGAGACTGTCGATCATAAATACTCCTGTTGGCTTGCGTGGTGTAGGAACTTTTCTGCGGGTGACGGAGGTATGGCTGTCCGTGTGGCAAGACTTTTCATACGCGTCGTATGTTAGTTATGCTATTTAATATACGTTGCGCACGTCAAGTGGCGTGCATACCGTTTGTTTTTGTGTAAATCCTGGAGCGTTGGAAGGCTGAGTTTTTGTAGAAATCGATTGAGCAGCGGGGGGATTTTTGTGGTGAAGGGGCAAATCTGTCGATTGACATACGGGTTGTATGTTGTATTTTTGTCGGCATACACGGCGTATGTAATCAGCTTCTGCCTAACCAGGCTTGGCCAGGATGATGCGTGCCGGCACTTCTTCACTTGGATCAATCGTCAATCATGCATGACTTCAAAGATCACCGCGGATACTCGGCCATGTACCGCGAGGGGCACCTGACTCTTGGGCTTTACTTCGCGATTGAGTCCTACGCAGGGGCTATCCCGGAGATGGATGTAGCGCGACAGATCAGTACCGCGCAGTTGGCGGAACGCTACGGATTTTCGGCCGTGTATTTCAGGGATGTTCCTCTGAATGTTCCTTCGTTCGGTGATGTGGGCCACATTTATGACCCATGGGTATTCATGGGGTATGTGGCGGCGCAGACTACCCGTATCGCGCTCGCGACGGGCAGCATCGTTTCAACCTTGCGTCATCCCTTGCATCTCGCCAAGGCAGCAGCTTCGGTAGACAGGCTGTCGGGGCAGCGCCTCGTGCTTGGTCTTGCGACAGGGGACCGGCCAACCGAGTTCTCGGCCTTCAACGCCTCTCTCGAAAAACGCCAGGAATTGTTTCAGGAAGCATTGGCGGTGATGCGCCGTGTATGGAGCGAAGAGTCGCCAAGGATCTCCACTTCGAGGGTAGAACTGTCCGTCGCAGACCTGCTACCCAAGCCTCTACTGGGCACCATCCCCGTTATGGTGACGGGACACTCGCGTCAATCGCTGGAGTGGATCGCCAGTCATGCTGACGGTTGGCTCTACTATCCGCAGGACGTGGTGCAACAGGCAGTGACGATTCAAAAATGGCGGTCGTTGACTCAAGGTTTCAAGCCATTCTCGCAGTCACTTTATGTTGATCTCTCGCCAGATCCGGAAGAAGCACGCACGCCTATTCATCTCGGGTTCAGGTCAGGGCATCGCTTCCTGATCCATTACCTGCAAACGTTGAGAGAGATCGGGGTCAACCATGTCGGCTTGAATCTCAAATACGGTCGCCGCCCTGCGCACGAAGTCGTTCAGGAGCTGGGTGAGTATGTGGTTCCCCATTTTGCTGGCAACTATCCAGAAGCGTGACAATGAAGCGAAACGGAACGGAACGGCCAATTTTGATGGCCAGGTCTACAAGGCTTGGTCGACTACCGCGTCCAGGGTATCGCGACTGAAGCCCGACTTGGCTTGAATCGCCTTACCATGGAGCACAGCTAGCACGAAGGCGGCTAACGCGGAACAGTTGGAAAGCCTAGCAGTGGTGGGAAAAATTGTTGGACCCATAGAATTTTCCAACGACTGCTTTTGGCCCAGAGTGTGTAAAAACGCTTCACCAAAATTGAAGTATGCGCATCTACGTTAAATCTGAAATTTATCGGCACGTCAGCAGATGTGGATTTCGCGTAGAAACGCGATTTCCAGTCCGATTTTGAGTACCTGTCGCGCTCAAAAACGTTTGACAGTCGGGACTGGAGCAAAAATCGCGCTCCTACGCAAATTTCTGGTCTGCTGATACACAAGCACCAGCAGATTTTACGTAGCAACGCAGACTTCAAAACGGCGCATGCGTTTTTACACACTCTGGACCCAAAGCAGCCTCTCAGGCTCCTCATCTGTTAGCTAAAAAAACAACCCATAACCAGGGTCGCTTCAGTCTATTTAAACTGGCAAGCTACAAACTCCTCTCGTCTAGAGGGTGTTTTCTAGCGATATCGATGGTGGAATCAGTAAGATTTAAGTGGCTTCGGACGTCATTCATGATCACTCGCTCTTAATAGATTAAAGCAGTAGTGGCATGAGCTCATTTATTACAGAGACAAGACAAAGCGTCCAATCTTCATTGAAGATACTGGCGATCATTTTTTTTATGCGGTGGCGCAGAGCAGTCAGCCGTGTGCCTCTCTGCAAAAAACGTCGATGCCACGGATGGTTTACACGGTGACGCAGAAGCTATGAGGGCAGTCGCCGCAGCCGTTCTGAACTGGCCAGGTTCGGACTGCCGGAAGATGAAAGGCATTGTTCAGGAATCGATAAGTCGGGACAGATAGGTGGATTACAGCAGGTGAAAGTCTAGCGTTTAACGGTCTCGGCGTTCGGTGCAGAACATCTCAGCGGGGCGTGGGTATCTTTCAAATAGGGAACGGTCAGACTTTTATCCCTGGTCAAAAACAACCAACTTTACGTGCCTTGAAAAAGTACCCGCGTTGAATGACTGATTGAAAACATTACAAAGGCTGTAAAATTTGGATTTGAATAGTTGGTAAACCTCTGCCTCGACCATCCGTGAGAAAGAAGACAACCTAACTTCCACGACCTTGCATCACAATAATGCGGCTGTTGGGTATGGCATTCTTTATGGCAAGGCAAGGCCAGTACCACGACGGTCACCCTTTTCCGATACCAACCCTCGAATCGATAAAGTACCGATAAATCGTTCTTCAATGGAGCTATCCATGGCGTCAGGGCAGTGTCTGTGCGGGGCTGCACGCTTTTTCCTTGGGTTGAACCACGATTCTTTTATCGCTGCCACTTCACCCTATGCCGCAAAGAAACCGGGGTGGGCCATAATCTTGCCACGCTGGTCAAGGCGCGCGACTTTCGATGGGATGAAGGGCATGGCGCGATCACCAGTTAGCTCAAAACCAGTGGGCAGCCTGACCAAAATTCGGTTCACCGCCGTCCACTATTGGCCGATTTCTACCTGTCGTGACGGGCCGCAATCGACCGTAGCTGTGTAAAAACGTAGCCACTGTTTTGAAGTCTGAGTCGCTACGTAAAATCTGTCCAATCGCCGCCGCTCAGATGTGCCGTTCGCATATGCCCGTTTGGAGATTAGGTCGAGCGCGCCGGCGCGATTCAGGGTGTAGCTGAGTCGCTCGACTTAGGCGTCAGAACTATCGCGCCGTCGATCACTTCAATGGTCAGTACGTCGCTGATGCTCAATCCTAAACTGGCGAGTAGGTCAGGCGGCAAGTCAATGATGACGTCGCCGCTTCCATCCGCAGGGTCTTGGCATTTCACTGTCCAGCGCTGGGCTTCGGTCATGATGTTACTCACACTTTGGTCTTCGCGGGGATGATTCATTATGATCGCGAGGTCTTCGCCAGTTGAAGCGTGATGCTGACTGCTGATGACCTCTTCTGGTCATTTTCTGCCTGTCACGACCGGTTGAATCCACAACTCATAGTGGGCGAGATCAAGCAGCGAGAGCCTGCTAGCCTTGAGTGTCAGCTAGCATACAAGAGTACTGACGATGCAGATGATTAAAGTAGGGGGTAGTGGTTTGAATCATCTCCGTGCGTCATTGAGTCAGGCTGGATTGCCTTACGACGATGTGAGCTATCCAGGACGGCAGTTTTACCGATTCGAAGTGGATGGGAAATGGGTAGCATATGGAGGATTGGAGGGGGCTGGTCCCGATCTTCTGCTGCGCTCTCTAGTTGTTTGCGAGGAGCATCGTGGCGCGGGACTGGGAAAAGCGGTGTTGTCGGAACTCGAACAATTGGCGGCCTCCCAAGGTGCAGCCCGACTGCATTTGTTGACCCAAAACGCGGTTAATTTCTTTGCAACCAGTGGGTACGAACTGCTTGATAGGGATAAGGCGCCTGTCGCAATTACCCAGACAGCTCAGTTCAAGCATTTGTGCCCTTCCTCAGCAAGCTACCTGCGGAAAACTTTAAGCACTTCCCATTGTGCGAAGTAACCCATCGAATCGCTTCTGGGCCACCGCTAGCGTGGATAGTCAACGCTAGCGATGGCCGAGTGCAATTTATATAATTCAAAGCTTCCGAAGTTGGGTTATTGGCTGGCAAGGGCGTGGAGCGCGACCCGCGAAGCGGCCAAGTCCCAGGCCGCGGTACCAACGCTTTTAAATACAGCGGGTCGTGACGAATCGATTGGGCCGCGAATGGCTGCGGCCAGCGATCTGACTTGAGACCAATCCACACCTGCCCGCAATAGGTCGCCTGCTTCGTGCTGCGCACCGGCAGTATCGTCAGCATAGAGAACGCTACCGTCCAGAGTGACTTTGCCGAGCTCCGCCATCTCTGGCTTGAAAGCACCTACACCGATAATCAATCGACCAGGTTTGGCTAGCTCGTTGTAGACCGGCTCTGTGCTGGTGGTTACGGTGATTACCACATCCACGTCGGGAATGCTGTCGCCGCGCGGTTGCAAATGCTCGTGCAGGTCTCGATTGTTGTTGCAGAAGTCTGCCGTCGCTTGCGCGTCAATGCCCTTTACCCACAGCTTGCACTGTGGGTAAAGGGCATTGATAGCTTGTACGTGATGACGTGCTTGTGCGCCGGTCCCGAACAGTAAGATCTGTTTCGGTTCACGCTGCAACAGCGTTCGAATCGCCAGGAGGGTTACTGCCGCAGTACGACGCCCTGTGACCTCTGGGCCGTCGAGCAAGCACTTTATTTGTCCGGTTACGGCATCACATACGGTTACCGTGCCGTTGATCGTGGGCAGCTGACGCTGCACATTCCCCGGCTGGACGTTTACCAGTTTGTGGATGCCGATGTCCTGGGCGGTGGCGGGCATGCTCAGCAAAACACCGCCGTCACCCAGGGGTACAACCAAGCGCTCAGGGCTCAGAATTGAACCAGCTTCCAGTTCGGTTGCGGCTTGGGCAATAGCGTCCACGAGTTTTTTGAAATCTAGCAGTGCCGCTGTCTGCGCTTGATCACAGACAGTAACCGCAAGGTTTTTCGGGGCGGCATTATTCGCCAGCATATTTGTCATTGAATATTCCTTTTGCTGAGATCAGTAGTGGATGTCGGAAAGAAACTGCTGTGCGCGCAAGTGCGTTGATAAACGGCCTACGCCTGGCGTATGGACGGCACAGCCATCGCAGGCAAGCCGTGCTCGTATGTGGCCTCAGTGTAAAATTTGCGCAAGAAAGGCCTTGGCCCGCGCGCTGTTCGGGGCGCTGAAGAAGTCCTGAGGCGGTGCGTCCTCAATGATCTGGCCGCCGTCGAGAAACAGCACGCGCTCGGCCACTTGCCGAGCAAAGCCCATTTCGTGGGTCACGCAGAGCATGGTCATACCGCTGCCGGCCAGGTTAACCATCACATCCAACACTTCGCTTACCATCTCCGGGTCGAGCGCCGAGGTGGGTTCGTCGAACAACATGATTTTGGGTTCCATGCACAACGCCCGGGCGATCGCCACGCGCTGTTGCTGGCCCCCCGAGAGCTGGCTGGGGTACTTGCCGGCCTGGCTGGCGATACCGACTTTTTGCAGGAAGTGCTGGGCCAGTTCCTCGGCCTTCTTGCGGCTCAGGCCACGCACCGAAATTGGGGCCAAGGTGCAGTTATCGAGCACGCTCATGTGCGGGAACAGATTGAAATGCTGGAACACCATGCCTATTTCACTGCGGACCTTGGCGGCCTCGCGGTTGGTCTGGGCCAAGTCGGTGTCGTTGACCAGAATGCGGCCTTTTTCGGCGATTTCCAGGCGGTTGATGCAGCGGATCAGCGTCGATTTTCCGGAGCCGGAAGGCCCACAGAGCACGATGCGTTCGCCTTCGCGCACTTTCAGATCGATGTTGTGCAGCACATGGAAGGCGCCATAGAACTTGTTCAGGCCGGCGATATCAACCACAACCTTACGGGTGTCCGGGCTTGCGGCGAGCGGAGTGTCTACACGGGCAGAGAGGGCATGCATGGTCTTGTCTCCGGCAATCAGTGAAAGCGCTCGGCGCTGTACGGGGCAGGGTTGGTAAAGGGGGGGACACCGGTCATCAACTCGGCCAGCAGACGGCCGCAGACCGGGCCGAGGGTCAGGCCATGGTGGGCATGCCCGAAGTTGAACCACAAACCTTTGTGTCGTGGCGCCGGGCCGATCACCGGGCACATGTCCGGCAAGCATGGACGGCGTCCCAGCCAAGGCTCGGCATCCAAGCGTTCGCCCAGCGGGTAGAAGGCGCGCGCCAGCTCTTCGCAGCGACGTAGCTGGATTTCGTTGACCGGGTCCTGGCTGTCGGCGAACTCGATCCCGGTGGTCAGGCGAATGCCGCCGACCATCGGTGCCAGGACATAACCGCCCACCGGGTCAAGCAGCGGTTGTTGCAAGCGCGTGCCAGGCAGGGCGGCATAGTGCATGTGATAACCGCGCTTGATCGCCAGTGGAATGTCATACCCTAGTGGCTCGAAAATGCCCCGGGCTTGCGGGCCGAGGGCGACCACGGCTTCGTCTGCAATCACCAGGCCCTGTTCGCTCTGCACTTCCCATTTACCCACGCGCTGGCGCAAGGATAGGGCGTCACCAAGGACGAACACGCCGCCGCGTTTGACGAACAGTTCGGCATAACCGCGTGTCAGGCCGCCGGGGTCGCTAACGGTCTTGGGGTCCAGCCAGTGAATGCCGCCGACCACGCTGCTGTGCAAGCCCGGTTGACGGGCATGCATCTGGTCGCGGTCGAGCACTTCATAATTCAGGCCATAGTCCATGAGCGCAGCAGCGTCGCGTTGGGCCTTGGCAAACGCCTGTGGAGAATTGTAGGCCTCGACCCAGCCACTGGCCTGGATCAAGTGATCCATGCCAGCCGGTGCAGAGAGCAGGTCGTGTTCGCTGATGCAGTTCTCCACCAACGGCAGCATGGCCCGGGTTGCGGCGGCCAAGCCCTTGGTCCCGGAGTGCCGCCAGTACTGCAGCAGCCATGGACTGGCCTTGGGCAGGTACTTCAGGCTGTAGCGCACGTCCGACTGCTGGTTGCCCGCGTAGCGCAACAGGCTCGACAGTTGGCGCGGGAACGCGTAGGGAATTACGCTGGCGCGCTCGATCAGCCCGGCATTGCCGTGGCTGGTGCCGTTACCCGGCTGCTGGCGGTCGATGAGCATGACCTTACGGCCACGGGCCTGTAACTGGAGTGCGGTACTGACGCCGACAATCCCTGCGCCCAGAACGATGGTTTCGCAATGCATGGTGTATCCCTGATGCAGGGGCGCGCACGGCAGCCCGAGAAAATTTGGTTTACTGCAGGTGACGGCCGAGGCGGCCCTCGAGCGCTTTCAGGCTGCGCCGCACGACTTCCACAATCAGCAGATAGAGCACGGCGGCCCAGAGGTAGATTTGGAAGTCGAAACTGCGCGAGAAGGCCAGCTTGGTCACTCCCATCAAGTCGTAGATGGTCACCAGCGAGGCAATGGCGCTGGCCTTGATCATCAGGATCAGTTCATTGCCCAGCGGGCCAATGGCGACCAGTAGGGATTGCGGCAAGATGACTTTGCGAAAGGTGGTCCAGCGCGACAGGCTGAGGGCTTTCGAGGCCTCGCGCTGGCCTTGGGTCACGGCCAGGATGCTGCCGCGCAAAATCTCGGCCTGATAGGCCGCGGTGTTCAGTGTGAAGGCCAGCAGCGTGCAGAACCAGGCGTCACGGAAGAACCACCACATACCCACGTCCTGCCAGAAGCCTTTGAACGAACCCAGGCCGTAATAGAGCATGAACAGCTGTGCCAGCAGCGGCGAACCGCGGAAGAAATACACGTAGACGCCGGTAAAACGGCTGATAAAGCGGTTACTCGACAACCGGCCCAAGGCGATCAGCAGACCGAGCAGGGCGCCAAGGGTGAAGGAAATGGCCACCAGCTTGGCAGTCACCAACAGGCCTTCGATGAAGCGGGGACCGTAACGCTCCAACAAGTCAGGGCTGAGGAACAGATTTTGCAATTCATCGAAGCTCATGGGCGAACGCTCCGTTGATGGCGGTTGAAATACTGCTCCAGGAACTGGAACAGGCGGCCGGAAATGGCCGAGAAAAACAGGTAGCCAAAGCAGGCCACGGTGTAGAACAGCATCGGTTCCTTGGTGACGCTGACCGCCAGGTTCGTCTGGCGCATCAGGTCGACCAGGGAGATGGTCGACACCAGCGAGGTGTCCTTGAGCAGCGACAGCCAGTTATTCGACAGGCCCGGCAAAGCAATGCGTACCAATTGCGGCAGCACCACCTTGGTAAAGGTTGTCCGTCGGGATAGGCCCAGGGCGGCTGCAGCTTCGAACTGGCCCTTGGGCACGGTTTTGAAGGCGCCCAGCCAGATCTGGCTGGAAAACGCGGCGAACACCAGACTGAAGGCGATCATCGCGGCGACGAAGGGGTTGATCGCGACTTCGGCCTCGTAGCCCATCGCGGCCAACAGTTTCTGCGCACCGATCTGGCAGCCGTAATAGATTATCAGCAGGGTCAGCAGCTCGGGCAGCCCGCGGAACACGGTGGCAAACACCGTGCTCATGGAGCGCAGCCAGCGACGTCGGGAACGGGCGGCCAAGGCCAGGCCCAGGCCCAGCGGCAAGCCAATCGGCAGGCAGCTCAGGGCCAGGACAATGGTCACCAGAGCGCCGGCCAGCAAGGCTGAACCCCAGCCGCCGCTGGCGAAGGATAGCAATGACAGGTTTTCGAACATGCTCGAACCCTCTCGGTAAATTAAGCTCGCACGCCCTCACCGCACCCGTGTGTGGGTGCGGTGCAACATGTCGGCAAGTAACGACCCTCAGGCGCGCCTGAGGGCTCGGGGGATCAATAGATATCGAAGGCGAAGTAGCGACTGGAGATCTTCTTATAGGTGCCGTCGGCAATGATCTCATCCAGCGCCTTGTTGAAGCGCTCGCGCAGGACATCGTCACCTTTGCGCACCGCGATCGAGGCATCGGCGGTGGTGCCGTTGACGTCGCCGATGATCTTGCAGCAGTCCTTGCCAGCGCTGTCGACCCAGGCCAGCAGCGGGAATTTGTCGGCAATCACCCCGTCGATCCGGCCAGTCGCCAAGTCGCTGTTGGCTTCATCGAGGGTAGGGTAGAGCTTCACGTCGGCGCCGGCTGGGCCGTAATGATCTTCGGCATAGATGGCCTGGGTCGAGGATGCCTGGGCACCGACCGTGCGGCCCTTGAAGTTCGTCTGGGCGTCGGTGATGTTCGAGTCCTTGGATACTGCCACGGACAGGGGGGTACGGTAGTAGTGCCGGGTGAAATCGATTTTCTGCTTGCGCTCATCGGTGGCGATCATCGAAGCCACGACCGCATCGTATTTCTTCGCCATTAGCGCCGGGATAATCCCTTCCCAGTCCTGGGCGACGATGCTGCACTGCACGTTCATGCGTTCGCACAACGCGTTGGCGATATCCACATCGAAACCGTGCAGCTTGTTGTCCGAGTCAACGTAGTTGAACGGCGGGTAAGCGCCTTCGGTAGCAATCTTCAGTACTTCAGCCTGCGCGCTGGTGGCCCCGGCCAGGACCATTGCGCATACACCGGCAAAGCGAATGACGTGTTTCATCCAGCACCTCGTTTTATTGTTTTGAGTTTGGTGATGATGTGTATCCAACGAACTCGTTGTGTAAGGCCGCGATGGCTTCAAGACGCCCTTCGACCTCGGGACCCAGCTGTTTGCAGACGTCGTTGACAAGCAGGTGGACCAGCGACAGCATCGCCGCTGTCGATTCCCAGAACAGGTTGAACTCGGTGGGCACGCGGAACACTTCATCAGCGTTCTGTTCGGCCCAGTCGCAAAAGGTGTCGGTGATCAGCGTTACAGGGATTCCGGCATCGCGGGCCTTGCGGCACAGGGTCAGGGCGTGGCGGGAATAGCGGCGGGCTTCGAACACCACCAGCGCACTGTCTTCGGGGGCACTGAGCAACACGTCGGCGTAATGCCCGGCGGCACCGTCGACCCAGTGTGTGTCATCGCGCAGGTACTGCAACAGATGAACCATGGATGCTGCGATGCCACGCTCTGTCTGGAACCCGGCGACGAACACCTTGCGCCGTGTGGCCAGGCGCTGGCTGACGCTGTGCCAGCTCGGGGTGAGGCTATATTCGTAAACCTTAACCAGGGCCGCGACTTCCAACTCGAAGCTGCGCGGTAGGCCTTGCGGGCCCTGGCTGGCTTGGTGGCGAAACTCCTGCAAGCGATCGCCCACCAGCCATGGGCCATCGCCCAGGTCGACCTTGAGGTCGTTTTTCAGGTCTTTGAAGTGGCTATATCCGAGGGAGCGACAGAAGCGCCCCACACTGGATTCACTGACGTTCAATTTCGCGGCAATATCAGCGGCAGTCTGGAACGGCAGTTCATAGAGGTTGGCCAGCATATAGTTAGCAATCACCCGGCCAGAGGCGGCGGCGGTTGAAAGACTGCTTTCAAGGCGTTGTTTGATGGGCTGGCTCAAGGCTGCTTCCTGTTGTTTTTCAGCGCTTACGAAAGAAAATGCGTGTTTTCTGGCATTAAGTCAATACATGACAGATAGCTGTCACGATCGATGGTCGTCACTCTGATACGCAGCATCGACAACTCGGTTGGAGCTTCAGGATGCCCCAAGCACGACCTTGTACAGTGAAGAAGCCAAGAATCCCATGTGCGCCATCCTCTTGGTCACCTAGCGCGACATCAGTCATTTTCTAATGCATCGTCGGCAGGACGCCTGAGGAGGGAGAAACGCAAAGTTCTGAAACGGTCAATTGTGGATGAACGTCCAGAGATCGGTATTCAGTTTGTCGATAGCGGCTTTAAAGTCCTTGGCGGTGATTTGCTGCGCCATAACTACCACCGAAGCTACCGAAATCAGAAATGAAAAAGGCCCGCCGAATGGCGAGCCTAACTCATTGAATTTATTGGTGGGCCCACACGGACTTGAACCGTGGAGCAAAGGATTATGAGTCGCCGCCTGATGCACCGAGGTCAATAAAGTTTAGGCTAGGTAGGGGATGGGTACAATAGCTTTAACCAGTTGATTACATGTAGGTTTGGCTAGTTTCCGCTAGGTGGGTAAAGCTGAGCACTGTACTGCTGCCATACCTTTTTCAAGGTTCCGGGTCATCTTGTTGATGCATCCCCTTGTGCTTCAGGCGGGGCTACTGTGCCTGCATCAAGGATACCCACAAGGGTGACGTGCTTCTGGTGGAGTCCATCGACCGTTTTTCCAGGTTTCCGGTGGAGGACTGCAGAAGATGAAGGTTGGCTCTACTACTACAGTTCTGAGAATTCGAGATCTTAAAATGATCGCCAATTGTTAAACAGAATACTCGACAGAATAACTATTTCGGATCTGTAGTCTTTTACCTTGGTTAGGTTTTTTGCAGCTTTCACTGCCCATTCCTGGTTTAGGCTTAGCCCAACAATTATTTTTTTAGGGTTTGAAGATTGGTCGTTAGAGTATTAAGGGACATGTTGGGCATCCTATAGAGTGGGCCGGGTCAGAATGGTACCCCTTACTAGGGATTGTTGGCGAAGTTCGCTTCCTTGCCTCTTCGTAGAAATCCTAATTTTGGATCTGGGTGCGATCTCTAGAGGAGGGGCGCATATTACGGAGGTTGATTCTCTCGCCTGCTCGGCTCGATCACATCTCAAGATGTTGGCTAAATTCGCTCTTGCAATCAGCCTTTTCTTTAGAGGAGAGACTGTGTAAGCCATTGACGGCCACAGGCGTTTTGGCGAGCAGTTAAATGGCCGAGGCTATCACCCCGGTTATCCGTAGCACCTAAACTGCAACCAAAAAAACATGATGAGGTGAGTGCGTACCAGTCGATTGCCATTGTATCCTCCATGCGATGATTGGGTGTTTTAGTTTCCATAGTATCTATCTATTTGGAAAACGAATTCGATTTCTTCTCGGATTCAGTATAGCAAGCATGTGATGAACTCTCCAGCTTTGAGATATTGCGCAAATACTTCCGCATATCTATCTATATGGAAATAAAATTCGATTTCTCCAGCAAGCCGGTATCGTGCCGTCGCTATACTATCTATATGGAAAACAGTTTCGATTTCGCTACTCAGTAGAGGTCTGCGGTTGGTGATTGGTAAGAGCTGGAGTGGCAGTGATTATCTTGCGATCGCTATACTATCTATATGGAAATCAAATTCGATTTCTCCAGCAAACCGGTATCGTGCTGCCGCTATACTATCTATATGGAAAACAGTTTCGATTTCGCTACTCAGTAGAGGTCTGCGGTTGGTGATTGGTAAGAACTGGAGTGGCAGCAATCAGCTTGCGATCGCTAATATATCTATATGGAAATCAAATTCGATTTCTCTAGCAAGCCGGTATCGTGCCATCGCTATACTATCTATATGGAAAACAGTTTCGATTTCGCCACTCGGCTAAGGGTTGCGATTGAAGATCGCTAAGGCGCTATGGTGGGTGTGATTTGCAGCTATTTTTTGTATTATGATGATTTTTAAGATGTGCCTCCAGTTAGCGAGGGCAGGGGTGTCACGGTGCGAATGAGGGGGCGTGATAGGCTGTTTTTGATTTTTTATTGGAGGCTACGTCGAGTAATTGTTGTTTCGCTTCGGAAGAGTTGGATTTTCGGAGGGCTAGTTCCTGTACTTGTGTCTCGGAGGTTAATGCGTTGCACTTTGATTTATCTATATTGGCGTGAATATCAACGATGGTAGAACACAGGGCTGTATAGCTTCTAATAGGTTGTCATCCCAATTCACGCAGTGCCAGCACTGGATGTCGTTCTAACTATCAAGGAGCTGATTTCTATTGGGTGTTTGAAAAAAAACGCTCGCTCAGTGAGTTTGTCAAGTTCACGGGGAGCATATTCTTCTATCGATTTCCCATTGAAAGGTAAGCGGAGAAACTAACGATAAAAATGGTTGTCGTGAGTTTTCCAGGCTAAGGAACCGCACATGCTCAGCGTCCAGGTGATCATCGAAGAATGGGAGAGCGACCGTGCCATCCGCCTCCCCAACGCGGTGCTGCAAACTCTAGGCTTGGCGGTCGGCGACCGCTTGTACCTAAAGACGACTCGCAATGGTGTCGTCCTGTCTCGCCACCCGAATCCGTCGCTGGAGGAGCTGTTGGCTCCCTTGCTCGAGAACAAGGATGGGCATATGTTCTAGGAGTATCAGCAGGGCATTGCCACTTTTGCCGCCATTACGACCTATGATTTACTGGAAGGTCGCTACGTTGTCGGAAACCTGGGTAACGAGAGCAAGCGCGGCGTCGACTACACCTACCATCCAAGCACGACCGACTTCACCCCTGCGGCCCTGCGCAACGCGGGCATCCGTTAAGCCGTCTAGCCGTCGCGCCAGAGGGGCCGGTATGGCCGATTTCTGCCTTCCACGACCGGCTGAAACCGGCCAAAAGACAGTTGGCCTTAGTCGGTCCCTATCAAAACCTCATTTGTAAGCGCCTAGAAACCCGAGGCGATTCATGCTTTCGGCCACAGCAGTCATGAGTGGTGATGAAAAACATCAATTGCCTTCACTCACTATGATGGCAGAGGCATGGCATGATAGCCGTGAAAATTGCCAAGGATGGAATACAACACTTATGAAGATACCTACCTGGTTCATACCACTCAGCGAAACGCTGAGTACCGCGCTAACTCGTGGAGCTGCCCCCGACATAGCCCGCCTGTCAAGGTATGAAGTAGCAGCGATCCTCTACGTGCTTCAGCTGTCCAAACCAATCAAATCGCCCGTCCGCTCCATTGAGATGGAGCGGAAGTTTGCGGGATTCCTAGGCCTCCACAGCGACCAGCTGAGATCCGCCTTGGCTGATGCTTACGATCAGACAGCCTTTATCGCAGGCCTCGCACAAGCCGCTGAATTAGGCATTGGACTGGTTGACAAAGAAACGATCATCAAACATCCATTCATTCGACCAGAGGGCAGCTGGGATTTTGATTTCGCCAAGCGTTATATGGCTGTCTATGGAGCTGTGAGGCACGAACATGTTCGCCCTGGTGGTGCGGTCATCAGGTTGAGCGATCACCAACTTCGATTGATCCACAACATCCGCGCGAACCAGAAAGACTCAATTGAAGCACAGGCGCATGCCGGAACAGGCAAGACCTTCGTCTTGGACGAAATCATGGCTTTGATGCCTAAACGCCGTTTTATTTTCCTAGCAGACGTTGAGCCAAAACTTAAGGCAGTTCGGGCCCGATTCTCCCAAGAAAAGGTACGGACTTCCACCTTCAAAAGTCTGGCAGAGTTACTGCTATCGAAGGGGGACAGATTTCTCCAAAACAAGATGGTGGCCGAGTCTCGATTGTCTCTGTCTTACTCGGAGCTTGCGGAGCGGGTCGGGCTTAGCCCCATCGGCAATCGAAGTGCCTCACAAGTAGCGGCATTGTGCTGGTCCGTGATTTTCAAGTTTTGCATGTCTAAAGATTTGTGTATCACTTCCCGCCATATCCCTCAGGATCAAACTCGTTGGCTATCTCCAATTGATCAGGAGATTGTGGCAGCGGCCGCCGCTAAGCTTTGGTACAAAATGACGCAGCTAGACTTGGAAGCTCCCTCACTTCCAGTCCGCGGTTACCACCGGATCAAACAGATGTCTTTGGGAGGACTTTATGTCCCAGATGGTATTGACACTGTACTAATAGACGAAAGTCATGATCTTACGGCACCGATGGTTGAGCTTCTCGACAAATCGCCGCAAACCGTAATCTCTCTAGGCGACCAATTCCAGAATCTTGAAGGTCGATATGTCCCGCATAAAGCAATGATTCGACATCGAGAAATGGCAACTTCGTTGCGTGCGGGACCTGCTCTCGTTGGATACATCAATCCGCTTATAGAGATCTTTCCTGGCGCCTCAGCCCTACCTTTTACGGCTGACAGGGCCAAAGAGATGGTTGTCGAGGAGTATCCCGCTGACTCCTTCCCTCCGGAGTCGACTGTTATTTTGGTAGCGGATGACTGGGGAGTTTTCGATTGGCTCGTGCGCAGCCGGGAGATGGGTCAAGGTGCAGCAGTAGTCGACTGGAATAACAATTTTGAGCTTTTTCTAGACGACTGCTTGAATTTATTTATGAGTAACGAGAAACCAAGACATGGTGCTATCGCCCGCTATCGGACGTGGGACCAACTCCATGAAGAGATGAAATGGAACAATGCTTTTCTCAGGGTTGAACAATGGCTTGGTTCAGTCGGTATTAAATTCGGTGTATCAGGGCTTTACAAGTGTGCCGAACTCGCTGAGTTTGCGAACCACACTCCTGTACGCCCATTGCTGGCGACAGTTTTCACTGCGAAAAATTTTGAATTTTCGAGGATGGCTATCTCAGAAGACCTCTACTACTCCCCGGATCTACACGGCAAAAGGTTGCTTTCCAAAAAACTAGCTTTGCTTTATACAGCGATTACCCGAGCTTCCGGAAAAGTATACTTCCCCGACACTCATCACGAATGGATGGGCTGTATCACACGTGCTGCAGGGATGCTCAAATAATAAGCAACCGGCTACCGACCGGGACTAAATTAAAAGGCGGAGTGACCGGCTGCTAATGGCTAGTAACCTTGGCTCCCTTCCGCGAAGCGGGGCTATAGGTAAGATCAAGCCGCTTTGCGGAAAATGGCCAGGTGGGTGGATTTTTCATGGATTTATGCAGGCTTTAGCGTTTTGAACCGAATATTTAAAGCCCCCACCGCAATTGAGATCGAATGTCCGTTATGGGGCGATTGTTACCTGTCGCGAAGGGCAAAAAACGACCCATTGCGGGCACTCAGAATGATGCAAAGAGACGATTAACCTTTGTGCGAACCAGAACGATCCGAGGGGGAGTTAAAGGCGACGTAGAAATGATCTGACAATCGATTTCGTAGCATCGCTTGTGTCTGAGTCATGAAACGTGTTCAGAGAATGCCAAATGCACTCGATGATCTCGTTTTGAGGCGTAGCGTTTTCGGCCTCTGGGACAGAGGCTTCAAAAACATGGTGGCGTGTGTTGCCTGCATCGAACTCAAAAATGTACAGGAGCTGATCAACATTTAGCCCGGTTTCTTCTTAAAGTTCTCGAGCAGCAGCTCCAGCGATAGCTTCACCAGTTTCTACTTTGCCACCAGGCAAAGCCCATTTTGACTTCGGTTTGCGAACGAGCAAGATATGCCTATCTCTCTCGCATATGACTGTAGCTCTGACTTTCATCTATTGACCCGGAAGGCATGTCATTAAATTGTAATAAAAATGTCATCTTCAAGGCGCGTTTATCGACGAACGCAGAATTTAGAGCAAGCCAAACTCAAAAAAGTGCCAGGTGCGGCGGTCACTGGTGAGGGGATAACCCATGAGTAACCCCAACCCGAAACGCCAAGGGCCTGCGATCATGCAGGCCCAGTCAGGTTGGGTACACCGCGATGGGTAACCGCTGTGGTAACCCAACAGCGGCATTCTGCTTGGAGCCAGTATCTACGCGGCCTGTAGGCATTCAGTGCGCGACCTATCAAGCGGCACTCGCCTCATTGGTAGGATTCAAATAGCAGGCCATGTCCCGTTCGACAACGTCGATCTCATTTAGCCCCCAGTTTGTCAGGGGCGCGGAAGGTTTGCCGGTCGACGCAAAACTCGCCGCCAGCAGACGGGTCATCAGCATCTTTGCCAAGTCCAGTTGCTCCTGAAGCTCCTGAACCGCGCGATCAGCCTTGTCCAGGCGCTGTTGCAGGGCATCGCACCCGGCAGTGATCTGTCCGATACTGGCCATCGTTTCATGTGGGTCGACCATCACTGCCGCTTTTTCTTCCAAAGATTTGTCACTCATCAATGTGCTCGTTCGCTCAGGTTCAAGGTCAGGCGCGCGCAGGCCTTGCCTCACTGATATCGGCACGAGGGTTTATTCCTATAGTTTTCTATCGCACTGCTGCGCAAGGCGCCGACCAACGGCAGCGTAAGCCATCAGCGAACCCAGCCTAGTTGCGAACAAGCATCTCAGCTGGCACTGGGTTAAGTGCTCGTATCTATAAACGTCCGTTCCTGGCCGATTTCTGCCCGTCGCCAAGGGACTAGGGGCTGAGCAATTTGAGGGGGGCTAACAAATAGCGTTGGTACGAAAGTGGTACGAAGAAAATTTTGTGGCTCTGGAGGCCTTTGTTTGCTTTCTCTTTCGTCTTAGTAGTTCCAATCCATCATCGGCGCGACGGAGAAACGGCGGGAAAGCGGAGCGGGTGTTGCGGTGGTTACGGACATGGGGGATCTGGAATCGGTGAGGCTGGGAGGTGGAGGAGTTTATCAGGAATGGGGCTTGTGGGGTTTGGGCATGCCTCAGGGCGATTGAGCCGGTGCTGGGTATTGCGTTGATAGCATCACGAAAAAGTAGGAGATTTCCCTCAAATCGCGTCCACATTGCCCATATTGCCCTACCTCTGATCACCCGATTAACCTCCCTCCGTCGCTGCAAATTCAGCGACAAGGGTGTGGAAGCCCTTCACAAGATCTAGGCGCATAGGCGCCACCTAAATTTAAGCAGGCGCTTTTTTCATGTCTGCTGTTAAATTATGGCGGCTGTGCGCGGGGCACTTTCGGGTGCGCCGGGTTCCTAGATCCCCGGTCTTCCACACCTGCGCACAGCTGCCACCCCATCATGTGGAAGTGATGCTGGCAGTTCCTTTGGTTAATTCTAGGAACGATAACGATGAAAAAGATAACGCCTGACCCTCCGGAAACCGCAATAGCTTCCGACTCTCTCGATCTTGGTCAACTCTCCGCTGACTCTCAGCGGGTTGTCAGCAAACGTCTACGAAATCCGAATCACGCTGATCCCGTCTGCCATGTGTTCACCATTCTGCCCAACGTCGACACTGAAACGCTCCTCTGTCACGCCTGTGAAACCCTTGCATCGTTGAACGTCTTGACCACTGACCTGGCTTGCAAGCTCGAAGGTTCAACCCGCAGTTTGGCGCTGTCGATTCAACAGTTGGCGGTGGTGGGGGAGTTGTTGGTGAATCGGGCATTGGACAATGTCGATCCGCAAGGTAGTGGAAGTGAGAGATCGCCAGGTGCGCACGGTTCCTGAACCAACGCTGTCCCCCCCCAAAGTTTCATGTTGCCCGGCGCAGACGAGGCATAGGATGACCGCCAAAGGTCATGCCCCTCGCGCCTAACCCACAGGAATCAAAAAATGATCGCAAACCTCGTCAAAGTCTCACTGCTTGCCGGTGCTTTGTTGTTGAGCGCCTGTTCGGGTGTGAGCGCCCATCGTGATTATTCGGCCGACTCGGTGCAGCCGGCCGGGTTTGGCCCGGGGCCGACCAGCAGCAATCCCGACAAGATGAATTTCCATGGCAGCGCGCTAGGCAATAGCTTCGGCGAATACGGCTCAGGTTTGCTGCACGACGATTGATACGCGCTCCGCAATGAAGAAGGGCGCTCCATTGGGGCGCCCTTAGTTGTGCGAAAAAACGATCCGTTACTTGGCGCCAGGCACCGCCAGCCATTGGCGCAGAATCTTCTGGTAGTTGCCTGTCGCCTTGGCCAGGTGCAGCCACTGATCGACGTACAGCTTCCAGGTGATGTCGTCGCGGGGCAGCAGGTAGGCTTTTTCGCCGTATTGCATGTAGTGCGTGGGGTTGACCGCGCACAGGCCCGGCTTGAGCTTCTGCTGATACAGCGCCTCGGATGCGTCGGTGATCATCACGTCGGCTTTTTTATCCAGCAGTTCTTGAAAGATGGTCACGTTGTCGTGCAACTTCAATTGCGCCTTGGGCAGGAAGGCGTGGACGAAGGCTTCGTTGGTACCGCCGGCGGGTTCGACCAGGCGAACCGTTGGCTGGTTGATCTGTTCGACGGTCTGGTACAGCGCCTGGTCTTCGCAGCGCACCAGCGGGATTTTGCCGTCGACGTCCAGGATGCTGCTGAAGAAGGCTTTTTTCTGCCGTTCCAGGGTGACCGAGATGCCGCCCATGGCGATGTCGCACTTGCCGGCGAGCATGTCGGGCATCAGGGTTTTCCAGGTGGTGGGCACCCACTCGACCTTGACGCCAAGGCTGTCGGCCAGGGCGCGGGCCATGGCGATGTCGATGCCGGAGTATTCGCCGTCCTCGGCTTTGAGGGTGTAGGGCTTGTAGTCGCCGGTGGTGCAGACGCGCAGTTGTCCCTGTTGCATGACGCTGTCCAGATGCGAAGGTTCTGCCTGGGCGCCGAGGGAGAGTGCGAGCAAGCCGCCGAGCATCATTGCTCTTTTGATTTTCGTCATTGTTATCGGGCTTTTGTGCTGGAGTGGTTTTGAAAGGGGAGTGTAGTGAAACTTTCACCGGTGTGAAAAATCAACGCCCCTGAAGATGACTCACTCCACTTCCGGGCTCAACGTACCCAGCCACGCCACCAACCCCAAAATCAATATCGCCGCGGCCATTTCCACCCACACACTGCGTCGAAGTGCATGGGCTGCCACGCGATACTGGCCCTCTCGCAACGACCGCTCCAGCAAGGGGCCAAGATAAAAGCGGTTCAGCGCCGCCAACACCAGCATCCCGGCAAACAGCAGTACTTTGATCGCCAGCAAAACTCCGTAGTGGCTGAGTAAAACCTCATCGAGTTTAGGCCCGACAATGAAGAGGTAGTTCACCACGCCCGTCACGGTGATGATCACAACGACCAGCGCACCGACAAGCTCAAATCGCCTGACTGCGTGAGCCAGCAACCGTATGTGCGCTTCGGTTTGCAGGGCCCGGGGTTGCGCCATCAACGCAAACGCCAGCAACGCGCCGAGCCAGACACCCGCCACCAACAGGTGCAGGATGTCCGTAGCGAAATGCCAATAACGGCGACTGCCTTCGTCCATGGCGCCATGCCCGCTCCAGGCCAGGCTGGCGAGGGCGATGCCGCCAGCCGTGGCGGCGATCACCAGGCTGATGCCGGGGGCGCGTGGGTTGAGCATCAACGCCAAACCCGCGACCGCTAATGCAATCATCCGCACGGCCCAGGCCAACCCGACGTCCGTCTCGAACAGCATCATTTCGAGGTGAGGGCGCAACTCGGTAACGTCCGATTCACCGCTCATGACGCGGACCATCAGCACCATGCCGGCGATGGACAGCAGCGCGCCGAGCCCGGCTGTTCCCGTCAATAACCGGCGAAAGGGCAAGACTGTCCCGGATTGCCGTTCCTGTCCCTTGAAGCTGTAGAGCCCGAACAGCGCCACGCCAAACAACAACATCAAATCCACATACAACACAAACCGCAGCACGACGTTGGCCGAGTCGCTCATCGATCATTTCACTTTGAAGGTGACGTTGCCGGTGATCGGGTGGGTGTCCGACGACACCGCGCGCCATTCGACCTTGTAGGTGCCGGCAGCCAGGGGCGCTGCCGGGATGATGAACATGGTCTTCGGATCGCTGCCGCCGCTGACTTTGGCCTTGACCGGCATCGGGGCATGGGCCATGCCGGACATTTCGGTCATCAGCAGTTTTGCACCGGAAAACTGGGTGACGAGGTTTTCGGAGAAGTGCAGTTCGATCTTGTCGGGTGATGCACCTTCTACGCCTTCCGCCGGAGTGGAAGAGAGTAGTTTGGGGTGCGCTTGAGCGAGGGTGCTAACAAGCAGGCCGCTGAGCAACGCGACTGCGATAGCGGTGGGTTTGAAGATGCGCATGCAAGGTCCTTTACCGCTCGAAGCGGTTGTTGTTGGTTTTGGGTGAGTCTGTTCAGAACCACATCCGAACACCGAGCACGAGGCGGGTTTCGCTGCGGTCCTCGCCTTCGTCGTTGGCGTAGTCGGCGGTGTTGCCGTAGGTGCGGTTCCAGGTCACGCCGAGGTAGGGCGCGAATTCCCGGCGGATTTCGTAGCGCAGGCGCAAACCAGCCTCGGTGTTGGATAGCCCCGCGCCGATGCCCCGTTGCGGATCGTTTTTGCCGTAGGCGTTGAGCTCGACGGTCGGCTGCAGGATCAGCCGATTGGTCAGCAGGATGTCGTAGTCGCCTTCCAGCCGCACGGCGCTCTGACCGCCTTCGCCGATGAAGGCCGTGGCTTCGGCCTCGAAGTTGTACAGCGCCATGCCTTGCACGCCGAACGCGGCCCAGGTTTGCGGGGCACCGGGTTTGAAGTCCTGGCGCACGCCGCTGACGACGTCCCACCACGGGGATATGGCGTGGCCCCACAGGGCCTGGATTTCCGCGTCCTCGGTCACGCCGTTGGTGCGCTCGCCTTCGGAGCGCAGCCACAGGCGATCAATGTCACCGCCGACCCAACCGGACAAGTCCCAGGCCAGGGTGCTGCCGTCATCTGCGTCCTGCCATTCGAGTTTTTCGGCGAGGAAAAAGGAGTTGAGCGTGCTGTCATGTACGTGGTGACCGGCGGGATCGGCATACACCGCAGCGCGATCGGCATCGGTCAGCACCGGGATCGGCGTGCGGCTTTCGCTGGGGGCGGCGGGCTGCATCTGGCCCTCGTCCATGCCTTGCATCTGGCCGTGGTTCATCTGGCTATGATCCATGCCTTGCATCTGGCCGTGGTCCATCTGGCTGTGATCCATGCCTTGCATGTCATCGCTGGCGGCCATTGCCGTCGAGGTCACGAGTGCGAAAAAAACCGGGGTGAATCGAATCATGGGGCGCACCTCATTCTTCCACGCGAACTTCACGGAACATGCCCATTTCCATGTGGTACAGGAGATGGCAGTGATAGGCCCAGCGGCCGAGCGCATCGGCTGTAACCCGATAGCTGCGCCGGGAGCCCGGTGGCATGTCGATGGTGTGTTTGCGCACCATGAACTGGCCGTTCTCGTCTTCGAGGTCGCTCCACATGCCATGCAGGTGGATGGGGTGCATCATCATCGTGTCGTTGACCAGAACGATCCGCAACCGCTCGCCGTACTTGAGGCGCAACGGCTCTGCATCAGAGAACTTCACGCCGTTGAACGACCAGGCGAATTTTTCCATGTGGCCCGTCAGGTGCAGTTCCAGGGTGCGGCCAGGCTCGCGGCCGTCCGGGTCTTCGAAGGTGCTGCGCAGGTCGGAGTAGGTGAGTACGCGGCGCCCGTTGTTGCGCAGGCCCATGCCGGGGTCGTCGAGTTTCGGTGAGGTGGACATGGCTTGCATGTCCACCAGCGGGTTGTCGGTTTCCGAGGCCGGGTGGGACTGCATGCCGGGCATATCGCCCATGGCCATGTTGCTGTGATCCATGCCCGCCATGCTGCCGTGGTCCATGCCGACCATGCCCATGTCATCCATGGTCACCAGGGGGCGCGGGTCCAGTGGCGGCAGCGGCGCAACCAGTCCTGTCTTCACCGCCAGGGTGCCCCGTGCGTAGCCGGTGCGATCCATCGCCTGGGCGAACAGGGTGTAGGCCGCTTCGGTCGGTTCGACGATAACGTCGAAGGTTTCCGCCACGGCGATGCGAAACTCGTCGACGCTCACGGGTTTGACGTACAGGCCATCGGCGGCGACCACAGTCATTTTCAGGCCGGGGATGCGCACGTCGAAGTAGGTCATGGCCGAGCCGTTGATGAAGCGCAGCCGCAGCTTTTCCCCGGGGCGGAACACCCCGGTCCAGTTCGAATCCGGCGCCTGGCCGTTCAACAGGTAGGTGTAAGTGGCGCCGCCGACGTCCGCCAAATCGGTGGGGTTCATCTTCATCTCGGCCCACATTTTGCGATCGGCGACGGTCGGCCCCCAGCCTTTTTCGCTGACGTCGTGGATGAAATCGCCCACGGTGCGTTTGTTGAAGTTGTAGTAATCGGACTGTTTTTTCAGCGTCTTCATCAGGCCGACCGGGTCTTCGTCGGTCCAGTCGCTGAGCATCACCACGTAGTCGCGGTCGTACTGGAACGGCTCCGGGTCTTTGGCGTCGATCACCAGCGGGCCGTAGACGCCGGATTGTTCCTGAAACCCCGAATGGCTGTGATACCAGTAGGTGCCGTTCTGGCGCACGGTGAATTGGTAGACGTACATGCCGCCGGGTTCGATGCCCTTGAAACTCAGCCCCGGTACGCCGTCCATGTTGGCCGGCAGCAAGATGCCGTGCCAGTGAATGGACGTGCTGTCCTTGAGTCTGTTGCGCACCCGCAGCGTCACCGTATCGCCTTCACGCCAGCGCAGCAGCGGGCCGGGGATGCCGCCGTTGATGGTCATCGCGGTGCGTGGGCTGCCGCTGAAGTTGACCGGGGATTCGCCGATGAACAGGTCGAATTCATTACCGGCCAACACCTGCGGTTCGCCGGGACTGCTGATTGCCCAGGCCGGCGTGCGCCATAACCCGAGGCCGCCGAAGAGCCCGCCGATGGCCAGGCCTTTGACGAAGGTGCGTCTTGAAGTGTGGGAGTGCATGCCGTCTGTTCCGCCCGTCAGCCTGTTGAACTTGTCGATGAGGCTAGCAGGCGGTGCCTTTCAGCTGGCTGAGGCGAAGATTACAGTTTTGACAGGTTGGGCGTCGCTTACCGGCGTGAAGTGGACTTTTCCCTTGAGGCCACCGTGTCGCCGCTGCAGTTGATGTAGGAAGACGACTTCAGCCAGCGTTGGTCCGGGTAGTAGGAAAACAACAATTGCCCGTCCTTCATCGAATCAATCAGCCGATGGGCAATCGCCGGCCTGACGGCCGGGCAACCCAGGCTGCGGCCGATGCGGCCATTGGCGCGGGCCAGCACCGGGCTGACATAGGGCGCGCCGTGAATGACGATGGCCCGGTCAAAGGCGTTATCGTTGAAGCCGGGCTCCAGGCCTTCCATGCGCAACGAGTAACCGTTCTGGCCGAGGTAACTTTGTTGGGTGCGGAACAGACCGATGCTGGTGGCGTGGCTTTCGTTGCGGTTGGAGAACAGCGTGGCCATGTTTTCACCGCTGTTGCGGCCATGGGCGACCAGTTCGTGAAACAGCAACTTGCGTCGTTTAAGGTCGAAGACCCACAGGCGTTGTTCGGTCGAGGGCAGGGAGTAATCGATCACCGCCAGTCGTTGGGCGGGGGCGACACCTTGGGCACGGCTGCATTGAGTGGCACGAACGGCCAGGGCAATCACTTTGGCGTCGGCGCCGGGTGCTGCTTTGACCAGCGCGTTTTCAAGCGAATCGGCGTAGGCTGACGTTACTGAAAGGCACGTCAGTAAAATGGCAAATAAAAGGCCAAAGCGGTTTAGCGCCATAGTCGGGTCTCATCATGATAATTTCGAGTCTAGCAGCGAGCGGAAAACTAGCCGTTTGAAACGGGGGATTAAGGATTATCCATGGTGCAGTTAACAAGGTCATTCGTCATAAGCCGCATGTTTTTTATGGGCTTTCTGATCAGCGGTGCAGCGTTTGGGCAAGTTTCGCCGATTGAGCCGGTATCTGCGGCGAGCAGCACAATCGATGCCGCGGCGCCCGACGATGCGGTCGGCCAAGCGATTCAAGCGACGCTGGAACCGCTGCGATCGGCCTTTCCGCCGTTGCTCACGTCCAGGCGCCATCAGCGTGTGGATGTCAACCGGGTGGTGCTGGATTTCTATATGCATCGCAACTATCGCGCCGCGTGGACGGATGATCGTGACGTGGCGCAATTACTCAAGAGCCTCGAAGAGACCCGGATCGACGGCCTGAATCCGGCGGATTTCCGCATCACCGAACTGGCTCAGGCCCATGAGTCGCTGGTGGCGGCCATGCCTTCCACGGCGCAACGGGCGATGTTCGACATGGCGGCGACCCGCACGTTCATCACCGCGCTGCTGCAACTGCGCCGGGGTAAAGTCGATCCGTCGCGGCTGGACATTCACTGGAATTTCGATCCTGCCGGCGGCAATGCCCACGAGGACATGAACAACCTGTTCGCCGCCCTCGATGCCCATGACGTTGCGCGTGCATTCGCCGATGCGCCTCCTCAGGAAGAGATTTACCGCAATTTGCGTGAAGGCCTGGCCCGGTTGCGCCAGGTCCATGATGCGGGCGGCTGGCCGAAAGTCACTGAAGGGCAATCGCTCAAGCCCGGCATGGACGGGGTGGCGGTGGCTCAATTGCGTGCGCGTCTGGTGGCGGGCGGTTACCTGGGCGCGCACCTGTCGAAAAAAGCCGGTTACGACGACAAGGTCATCGCCGCGGTGAAGAAGTATCAGACCGAGCAATACCTGGGGGCCGATGGCGTGGCGGGGGCGGCGACGCTGGCGGCGCTGAACGTGCCGGTCGAGGCGCGGATCGATCAGGTGCGGGTCAACATGGAGCGCGCCCGGTGGCTGTTGTACAAACTGCAGGGCACGTTTGTGATCGTCGATATCGCCGGATACAAGGTGGCGATGTACCGTGACGGTCTGCCGATCTGGCGTTCGCGAGTGCAGGTCGGCAAGCCGGTGCGCAGTACGCCGGTATTCCAGGCCGAAATCACCTACATCACGTTCAACCCGACCTGGACCGTGCCGCCGACCATCCTCAAGCAGGACGTGATTCCGAAAGTCCAGAACGATCCGGGTTATCTGGCGGCCAACCGGATTCGCGTGCTGGATCGCGAAGGCAATGTGCTCGATCCGTCGAGTGTTGACTGGAGCAACCCGCGAGGCATCCACCTGCGTCAGGATGCCGGGCCCGACAGTTCGCTGGGGCAGGTGGTGATCCGCTTCCCCAACGACTATGCGATTTACCTGCATGACACGCCACACCGCGAGCTGTTTGCCAAGACAGTTCGGGCCACCAGTTCAGGTTGCATCCGCGTGGAAAACCCCTTGCAACTGGTCGAGCTGTTGTTTAACGACCCGGTACGCTGGAACAGCGCCGGGATTCAAAAACAGTTGGCCAATGGCAGGACCGAGAACATCCCGCTACCGGTGAAAGTGCCGGTGTTGTTGGCTTACTGGACCGTGGACCTGAGCAATGACGGGCGGGTGACGTTCAAGCCCGACATTTATGATTACGATGCCAGGGTGCTGCAGGGCTTGAGTCAGCCTACGAAATTGCCCGCTCTGGACTTGCGTCGCGCAGAGATACCGCTGGTGGTGACGGGGCAGAACAAGCTGTAGCGGAAGACTGGAAACGGGCGCCGGAGCGTATTACTGATCACTTAACACACGAAACCTGTGGGAGCGAGCTTGCTCGCGATGGCGGACTGTCAGGCATCCCTTACGTGACTGTCCAACCGTCATCGCGAGCAAGGTTTGCGGTGTTCAAAGGCTTAACTGACTGGCATTAGCCCCTAAAGCGCCAGCCCTTGCTGGACCACGACAAGCAGATCGGTATCCGTGAGCGCCACCGCATCCAGTTGCGCGGTGGCCTGCTCGATCGTTTGTAGCCACCAGTGTGTTTCACCGTGTTCGTCCACGGTGCGCAACAGGGCGAGTTCGTTGTCTGTTGTGTGGATCTCGACCCGCCCCTCACCGTCGGCGGTGAAGCGTGCAACCGGGTCAAAGGTAATGCTGTGCTCGTTGCCGATGATCACCAACTGGTCGATGGCGTAGTCGTAAGCGTCGCCATCGGGGTGGCTCTCGAAGACGTGGGTGGGGTTGCGCCGCAGGATCAGGCCCGCTTCGGTCAACGGCTGTAGCCAGGTCTCTATGCGTTGATACAGTTCGTAGACCTGGCCCGGCCAGCCATCGATCGCCTGATCCGCGCTGGCCAGCCGTGTCTGTTTCAATTTTGCGGCGAGTTCGTCTGCCTTGCTCATGTCGATTCCCTGTATTGAGGTTTGTCTAATCGTAGCTCGTTGACGCACAGGCCGCGCTTGCCCTGGGTCATGTTTGCAGCGCAGGCAGGGTGCGGACGTTGCGTCCGGGCAGCACCGACGGGCGGTGTGTTAACGCTGGGCAAGTGGCCACCCATTTGTCCTGGATAACCCCGTAAACTACGCCGCCCGAAGACTGAGGGCTTTGGGTCGTTGCCCATGCCTTGCCCCCGACAGGATGAACTTTTGCCCACGCGCTTTAACGACCCGGACCACGCCCCTGGCATCGCATTGAAACGCATACCACTGCGCAAGGCCGCGGTATTGTTCATTGCCACGGTGTGCCTGTGCCTGTGCGGTTTGCTCTACCTGCAACTGGAACAGTCCCGTCGCCACGACCTGAGCCTGGCGCAAGTGGCGTCTTCGAACCTGACGCGGGCCATGGCGCAGCAAGCCGAAGACACCTTCATGAAGGCCGACCTGGTGTTGACCAGCCTGGTGGACTGGATTCAGGTCGACGGGTTCGGCCCGGACCAACGGCCACGCTTGCAGCAGACCTTCGCTCGGCGCGTGCTGGCGCTGGATCAGTTGCACGGCATCCTGCTGTTCGACCAGAAGGGCCAGTGGGTGGTGACCTCGTTTGAAAATCTGCCTCGGGGGCCCGGCGTCGCCGATCGCGAGTACTTCAAGTATCACCAGCAGAACGTATCGTCGGTGGCGCATATCGGCCCGGCCATTCGCAGTCGGGAAAACGGTGAGTGGATCATTCCGGTTTCCAAACGGGTCAACGACAAGAACGGCCGTTTCCAGGGCGTATTGCTGGCCGGGATCAAGATGTCGTACTTCGACCAGTTCTTCAAAAGCTTCAGCCTCGACGACAACGGCTCGATGTTTCTCGGCTTGACCGATGGCACGCTGTTGGCGCGTCGACCTTTTGTGGAGGCGCAGATCGGCACGTCGCTGGCCCAGAGCGAGATTTTCCAGAAGTCCCTGCCACTGGCCAGCTCCGGCAATGCGATGTTCACATCCATCATCGATGGTGTGACACGCCTTTACGGTTACCGACAGCTGGAGGCGTATCCGCTGGTGGTCACGGCGGCGTCGTCCACGGAATCCATTCTCGCGGGCTGGTACGACACGGCGTTTCGCTCCAGTCTCATTGTTGCCCTGGTATTGCTGGGCGTGGGGCTGTTCGGGTGGGTGTTCCTGCATCAGGTGCGTGTTGGCGAGCGGGTCGAGTCGGATTTGCGCAGGGCACAGCAAGCGCTGGAGCTGATCGCCACCCACGACAGCCTGACCGGATTGGCCAACCGCCGATTGTTCGAGCGGGCGCTGGACGTCGAGTTCGGGCGCGGCGCCCGGCAGGCGAGCCCTTTGAGCCTGATCATGCTCGATATCGATTACTTCAAGCGCTACAACGACACCTACGGCCACGTGGTGGGGGATCACTGTCTGGCCGAAGTGGCACGCGCGCTGAAGAGTTGCTGCCACCGCAAGGCCGATCTGGCGGTGCGTTACGGCGGCGAAGAGTTTGCGGTGCTGCTGCCGGACACCGACATCCACGGCGCCATGACGATTGCCGAGCAGATCCGCCGCAGCGTCATCGACAAGCACATCAGCCACACCGGCTCGCCCAATGGCTACGTGACGGTGAGTCTTGGTTGCTATTCGTTCGTGCCGTCGGGGCGTGACAGCATGGATGTGTTTGTCGAGCGGGCGGATGCGGCGTTGTATCAGGCCAAGCATTCGGGGAGAAACCGCGTGGCAACGTTGTCGATGGCCGGTGGCGTCGAGGCGTTGATGCGCTCCGACCGTTGAGGTGCTGTTGCTGCCGGTGGTCTGTCTCCCTGGCCTGGCGGAATTGATCGTCTAGAGTTCCGATTGTTCTGTCGATCCCGGCAGACATCCACTCGCATGGACGATCGCCAACATGTTGATACCTCAAACGTTGACAGCCGTTGCTTTGACCGTCGCAGCCACTGCCATCTTTCCGCTGGCCAGCCACGCGCAATCGAAAATCACCGCCGAAGAAGCTCACTCGATCGGCGTGGATGCCTACATCTATTTTTACCCGCTGCTGAGCATGGACGTCACTCGCAAGCAGTTCACCAACATCGAGCCGGGCAAGGAGTTCGGTAAAGGCCCCATGAACATGTTTGTGAGTGTGCCGCAGTACCCGCCTGCCGATTTCAGAGGGGTGGTGCGTTCTAATTTCGACACGTTGTATTCGATTGCCTGGCTGGACTTGACCAAGGAACCGCTGGTGATCGCCGCGCCCGATACCGATGGGCGTTTCTACCTGTTACCGATGCTGGATATGTGGACCGACGTATTCGCTTCGCCGGGCTGGCGCACCACGGGCACTGAGGCCGGGCAATTTCTGGTGACGCCGCCGGGATGGACCGGGACGGTGCCCGCCGGGATGAGCCACCTGCCGGCGCCAACTCCGTTTGTCTGGGTCATCGGCCGTACCAAGACTGATGGCGCGGCGGATTACGCGGCGGTGCACAAGATCCAGGCCGGTTACACGGTTACGCCGTTGTCCCGGTTGGGCAAGGAGCCTGAAGCCGTCACCGTGAAGGTCGACCCGGCGGTGGACATGAAAACGCCACCGAAGATTCAGGTCGATTCCATGTCGGCTGCCAACTACTTCACTTACGCTGCCGAACTGCTGAAAGTGAATCCGCCGCACAGCACTGACCAGCCCATGCTGGCGCAGATCAAACGGATCGGCATCGAACCCGGCAAGCCGTTCGACATGGACACGCTGGATCCGCAAATCCAGGCCGCGCTGCAAAGGGTGCCCCAGGATGCGCAGGCCTTGATGACCTGGAAAGTGCCGACCCTGGCGCGGGAGGTCAATGGCTGGTCGATGAACACTGACACCATGGGTGTCTACGGCAACTACTACCTAAAGCGCGCCATCGTTACGCAGGTGGGGCTCGGTGCCAACCTGCCCGAGGACGCGATTTATCCGTTGAACATCGGCGACAGCAACGGCAAGCCGCTCGAGGGCGCAAACAAGTACGTGCTGCATTTCAACAAGGGCGAGGCGCCGCCAGTGAATGCCTTCTGGTCGATCACCCTGTATGACCCGGAAGGGTTCCAGGTCGCCAACTCACTCAATCGTTTTGCAGTCAGTAGCTGGATGCCGTTCAAGAACAACGCCGATGGCTCGCTGGATCTCTACTTCCAGAACGAAAGCCCTGGCAAGGATCTGGAGGCCAACTGGCTACCGGCACCCAAAGGGCCGTTCAACCTGACCATGCGTCTGTACGGCCCGAAAGCCGAGGCGCTGAATGGCAAGTGGAACCCGCCAGCGGTCAAGCCGATGTAGGCCTCAGGTCACAAAAAGCGGCCAATGACGGCATGTCATTGGCGGCTTTTGCCTGTCCAGCTACCTGTTCCGCCGCCAGCACCGCCGGTTCCGCCACCGGGCGCACCGGTGCCGCCGCCCGCGCCACTGCCCGGGCCATTGACGCCGGTGCTGCCGCTTGACGAGCCGGGGCTTTGTCCGCGCCCGTTATTGCCCGAGGGATCGCTGGGCCTGTTGTTGTCTGGCAGCAGAGTTGAATTGCGGGTTGCGCCGGGTGCCGTACCGGTCGCGCCAGGACCATCGCCGGACGCCGCAAGCGTGGCCAGGGACGTAGCCGACAACCATCCGGCCATGAGCAGCGAAGTCATTTTTCTGTTCATCATGGTCGTCTCCCGGGATGAGTCGTTACCTGATGTTAGTGTGAAGGGTCACGCGGTTGGTGCCGATCCGGTTGACGAATGGCACGGGGCCTCAGGGGGCCACCGATCCATGGCCAAACGAGAACCCTGTGAGGGCGAGCTTGCCCGCGAAAGCGACAGGTCAGGCAAATGGTTGGCCACTGATACGACGCCATCGCGAGCAAGCTCGCTCCCACACAGCTCTCAGCGTCAGCAAGGCCTATGATCGACCGGCGTGCGCTCAAGGTGCTACCGCCTCAGGGACCGCTGACGCAACCTGCGAAACCTGTCGGTGTCACACGTCAGGCACCTCGTCCTCAGGAGTGTCCGTTCATGAAAAAGTTGCGGATCGCCACGTTCAACGTCAATGGCCTGCGCGCACGCCTGCCGAATCTGTTGGCCTGGCTTGAACGGGAAAAACCGGATATCGCCTGCCTGCAGGAATTGAAGGCAGTGGACAGCGCATTCCCGGCGGCTGAGCTTGAAGCGGCCGGCTACGGCGCCATCTGGCAGGGTCAGGCGTCCTGGAACGGCGTGGCGATCCTGGCGCGGGATGCGCAGCCGCTGGAAAGCCGACGCGGGTTACCTGGCGATGACAGCGACAACCATAGTCGCTATCTGGAAGCCGCTGTCCACGGGGTTCTGGTGGGTTGCCTGTATTTGCCCAACGGCAACCCGCAACCGGGGCCGAAATTCGATTACAAGCTGGCGTGGTTCGAACGGCTTATCCATTACGCGCAGACGCTTGAAGGCAGCGAACATCCGGTGGTGCTGGCGGGGGACTACAACGTGGTGCCCACCGACCTGGACATCTACAACCCGCGCTCCTGGCTCAAGGACGCCTTGCTGCAACCGGAAAGTCGCGAGTGCTACCAGCGGTTGCTGGACCAGGGCTGGACCGATTCATTGCGGCACCTGCATCCACAGGATCGGCTCTACACGTTCTGGGATTATTTCCGTCAGCACTGGCAGAAAAACTCGGGGCTGCGCATTGACCATCTGCTGCTCAACCCGGCCCTGAGTCCGTATCTGCAAGACGCCGGGGTGGATGCGTGGGTGCGTAACGAGCCCCATGCCAGCGACCACGCGCCGACCTGGATTCAATTGGGCTCGCACAAGCGGCGTTGAGTGTTTTCATGCCGGGTGATTGGCTAAATCAATTGTCGGCGGCAGTGCTTGATCCCGTATACATAGCGGCCACTGGCGGAGCAATCCGCCGCTGCGTGCAAAAGGATTGAACGATGAGCGAGCCACGCCTGACCGACCGTGCTTTGTATCTGCAACGCCTGGGCTTCGATGCACCTCCAGCGCCGACCCTGGAAACCTTGCGCCAGCTGCAACTGCGCCATACCGGCGTTTTCTCGTTTGAAAACCTCACCACATTATCCGGCGAGCCGGTGCTGATCGACTTGCCGTCCATAGAGCAGAAGGTCTTGCACGATGGTCGTGGTGGTTACTGCTACGAACTCAACAACCTGTTCCTGGCCTTGCTACAGGAATTGGGTTTCGACGCCCGTGCCATCAGCGGCCGGGTGGTGATGGGCCAGCCGGAGGGCTCCTGGACTGCCCGGACCCACCGCCTGAGCCTGGTCATCATCGATGACGTGCGCTACATCACCGACGTCGGCTTCGGCGGCATGGTACCGACCGCGCCCCTGTTGCTTGATACCCGCGCCGAACAACCCACCCCGCACGAGTCGTATCGCATCGATCTGCACGTCGACGGCTTTACCTTGCGCGCCAACGTTGCGGGCGAATGGCGAGCGATGTACATCTTCGACCTGCAACGCCAGGAAGATATCGATTTTGCTGTGGGCAACTGGTACGTCTCGACTCACCCCGAGTCGTCTTTCGTCAAGCAGTTGATGGTGGCGCGCACCGGGGAGGGGTGGCGACGCACGCTCAACAATGGCAGCTTCGCGATTCACCGGATTGGCCATGACAGCGAGCGGCGGGAGGTGACGGATGTTCAGGAACTGATTGGCCTGCTGGGCAGCGAATTCGGCATTCGCGTACCGGAACAGGCGCAATTGGCACGGACTCTGAAACGATTGATCGCAGCGCCGCAGTAACAGGCTGATCCTGGACATCGCACAGAGCTGAGCCGATTGATCGGCCATTTGTGTTTCAGGGCCGAACACCCGGTTCCATCACCCGTTGGATTTCGCGCAAGGCCTCTGCCAGCTTCTGCTCCAGACCCTTGAGTTCGGCAGGGGTGAGGGTTTGTTTCAGGTGTGCGCTCTTGCCTTCGTTGAGCAGGGCTCGGCGCAAGGTATTGTTGATCACCGTCTGGTAGCCGTACCCCTCGTGTTCTGCCAGTGCGCGGGCCGCTTCGATGACTGCGTCATCGAGCATGATGGTAATGCGGGTCTTGCCTTTGGCGGGCGCCACGGCCCCGCGCCTGGCGTTGCTGAAATCGTATTCGTCTTTCATCGGTCATGCCTCCAGGTACTGACGACGCTCGCTTTTGGTGGCGATGCGCGCGGAAATGATTCGAACGAAATTCGGATCGCGGTGGGTGTACACGACAACCAGCAACCGGCCTTTGGCGTCCAGCCCCAGGGTGATCCAGCGTTGTTCATCATGGTGGTTGTCCTCGATGGTCAGCGCTCGCTCGTCATGGAATACCGGTTCAGTCTCTGCGAGGCTGATGCCTTGGTGCTTGAGTTTGTTGGCTGCGTTCTTGGCCTTGTGGAACTGAATTTCGAATGACTTCATTATGCATACTTTATATGTATGTAGAAGAGGCGGGCCTTACCGATGGTCGCCAGGAATTCAAAAGACTAGTCAGCACGCGGGTGCGGGCGGCGAGGGATGTATTTCAAGGTTTTTGGCGTGGCCAGGAGGGTGGGTGTCAGGCGGAAATGGACAAGTATCCATTTTGTGACTGATAAGTTGTATACAACTCTATAGACATTTGTCCTATGTCTTGCATACAGTGTGCGCATAACAAAAACCAGGGAACCCCCTCCATGAAAACGCCCCATGTTTCACACCAACGGCCCGAGGACGAAAATCTTGGGATCGGCGCGAATATGGCTTATGGCCTGCAACATGTTCTGACCATGTATGGCGGTATCGTCGCGGTGCCATTGATCATCGGCCAGGCGGCCGGGCTCTCGCCGGCGGACATCGGTTTGTTGATTGCTGCTTCATTGTTTGCGGGGGGGCTGGCAACACTGCTGCAAACCCTGGGTTTACCGTTTTTTGGTTGTCAATTGCCGCTGGTGCAGGGCGTATCCTTCTCCGGCGTCGCGACCATGGTGGCGATTGTCGGCGTGGCTCTTATCCACATCT
>NZ_JAHBDE010000044.1:0-276936 GCF_019956175.1 Pseudomonas sp. BF-R-30
CGAGGGCGGGGCCGGGGCCGGGACTTTCAGGTCGTAGTTGATGCTCTGGTAGCTGTAGGGAATCGGCGCCCACAGCACCCAGGCGTCCTTGGCCTTGAGCAGTTCGCGGATGTACGGGCTCTTGTAGTTGGCTTCCAGCGGAAATTCGCCGCCGAAGGTGGTTTCCGGGTAGCGTTTGAGCGCCGGGAAGTACCAGTTGTTGTCGTAGTGCACCACCAGCGGCTTGTCGTTGGCGATCAACTCGGCACCCAGGCTTGCGCCGAACAGGATCAGGAACAGCCACAGCGACCACCAGCCACGCTTGTTGGCCTTGAACAGTTCGAAGCGGCGGCGATTGAGAGGGGACAGGTTCATCTCAATGCTCCCGGCTTTCGAAGTCGATGCGCGGATCGACAAAGGTGTAGGTGAGGTCGCCGATCAGTTTCACCACCAGCCCGAGCAGGGTGAAGATGAACAGCGTGCCGAACACCACCGGGTAATCGCGGTTGATCGCCGCCTCGAAACTCATCAGGCCGAGGCCGTCGAGGGAGAAGATCACCTCCACCAGCAACGAGCCGGTGAAGAAGATGCCGATGAAGGCCGAAGGAAACCCGGCGATCACCAGTAGCATGGCGTTGCGGAACACGTGGCCGTACAGCACGCGGTGGTTGGTCAGGCCCTTGGCCCTGGCGGTGATCACGTATTGCTTGTTGATCTCGTCGAGGAAGCTGTTTTTGGTCAGCAGGGTCATGGTTGCGAAGTTGCCGATGACCAGCGCGGTCACCGGCAGCGCCAGGTGCCAGAAGTAGTCGAGGATCTTGCCGCCCATGCTCAGTTTATCGAAGTTGTTCGAAGTCAGCCCGCGCAAGGGGAACCAGTCCAGGTAACTGCCGCCGGCGAACACCACGATCAACAGGATGGCGAACAGGAACGCCGGGATCGCGTAGCCGACGATGATCGCCGAGCTGGTCCAGACGTCGAAGTGGCTGCCGTGCCGCGTGGCCTTGGCGATCCCCAGCGGGATCGACACCAGGTACATGATGAGCGTGCTCCACAGCCCGAGGGAGATCGACACCGGCATCTTTTCCTTGATCAGGTCGATGACCTTGGCGTCGCGGAAGAAGCTGTCGCCGAAATCCAGGGATGCATAGTTCTTGACCATGATCCACAAGCGTTCCGGCGCCGATTTGTCGAAGCCGTACATGTGCTCGATTTCCTTGATCAGCGCCGGGTCCAGGCCCTGGGCGCCGCGATAGGCCGAGCCTGCCACCGAGACTTCGGCACCACCGCCGGCGATGCGGCTGGTGGCGCCCTCGAAGCCTTCGAGCTTGGCGATCATCTGCTCCACCGGCCCACCGGGGGCCGCCTGGATGATCACGAAGTTGATCAGCAGAATGCCGAACAGGGTCGGAATGATGAGCAACAGTCGCCGAAAAATGTACGCCAGCATCTGATTACTCCGTGCCCGCAGGATCGGCCTGCAGTGTGGTTTCGACTTCTATTGCCGGCTTGATGTCCGGCTTGACCCACCAGGTGGCCGTGCCGATATCGTATTTAGGCGAGACCTTGGGATGGCCGATGTGGTTCCAGTAGGCCACGCGCCAGGTCTTGATGTGCCAGTTGGGTATTACGTAATAGCCCCATTGCAGTACTCGGTCCAGCGCGCGGGCGTGGGCCACCAGGCTGTTGCGCGAATCGGCGTTGATCAGTTGCTCGACCAGTTGATCGACCACCGGATCCTTCAGGCCCATGGAGTTGCGGCTGCCGGGCTTGTCGGCGGCGTCCGACATCCAGAATTCCCGTTGTTCGTTACCCGGCGAGTTGGACTGCGGGAAGCTGCCGACGATCATGTCGAAGTCCCGGGAACGCACGCGGTTGATGTACTGCGAGACGTCGACCCGGCGGATCACCAGATCGATGCCCAGGTCGCTCAGGTTGCGTTTGAACGGCAGCAGCACCCGTTCGAATTCGGTCTGGGCCAACAGGAACTCGATGACCACCGGCTTGCCGGTGGCGTCGACCATCTTGTCATCGACGATGCGCCAGCCGGCCTCCTGCAGCAATTGATAGGCTTGCCGTTGCTGGGCGCGGATCATGCCGCTGCCGTCGGTGGTCGGGTTCTGGAAGGCTTCGTTGAACACCTGCGGCGCCAGCTTGCTACGGAACGGTTCGAGGATCGCCACCTGATCGGTGTCAGGCAGGCCGGTGGCGGCCATTTCCGAGTTCTCGAAATAACTGCGCGTACGCGCGTAGGCACCGTTGAACAGTTGCTTGTTGGTCCATTCGAAATCCAGCAACAGCGACAGGGCCTGGCGCACCCGCACATCCTGGAACACCGGGCGGCGCATATTGAATACGAACCCTTGCATGCCGGTGGGATTGCCGTTGGGAATCTGTTCCTTGACCAGTCGACCTTCGGTGACCGCCGCAATGTTGTAGGCGTTGGCCCAGTTCTTCGCGGTCATTTCCAGCCAGTAGTCGAACTGCCCGGCCTTGAGCGCTTCCAGGGCGACGGTGTTGTCGCGGTAGTAGTCGGTGGTCATCACGTCGAAGTTGTAGAAACCGCGATTGACCGGCAGGTCCTTGCCCCAGTAGTCCTTGACCCGCTCGTAACGCACCGAGCGTCCGGCCTTCACTTCGCTGACCTTGTACGGGCCACTGCCCAGCGGGATTTCCAGGTTGCCCTTGTTGAAGTCGCGGTCGGCCCACCAGTGTTTGGGCAGTACCGGCAACTGGCCGAGGATCAGCGGCAACTCGCGGTTGTTGGTGTGCTTGAACTTGAACAGTACGGTGAGCGGGTCTTCGGCGATCACTTCGGCCACATCGCTGTAGTAGCCGCGGTACATCGGCGCGCCGTCCTTGGTCAACATCTGGAAGCTGAACACCACGTCCTCGGCGCGTACCGCATGGCCGTCATGGAAGCGTGCTTCGGGGCGCAGGTAGAAGCGCACCCAGGCGTTGTCCGGGGCTTTCTCGATCAGGCGGGCGATCAAGCCGTACTCGGTGAACGGCTCGTCCAGGCCTTGCTTGGCCAGGGTGTCGTAGATGTTGCCGATATCGTCCGCCGGCACGCCTTTGCTGATGAAGGGGTTGAGGCTGTCGAAGCCGCCGAAGCCGGCCTGTCGGAAGATCCCGCCCTTGGGCGCGTCCGGGTTGACGTAGTCGAAGTGTTTGAAATCGGCCGGGTATTTCGGCGGTTCGTTATACAGGGTCACGGCATGTTGCGGCGCGGCGCAGGCCAGCCCGGCGAACAGCAGACCGCTGGCCTGCAGGAGCAGGGCACGGATGGGTTTCATTGATCTTTCTCCGAAGATTTCAGCCACCACGCGTTCAGGCCCAGGGTGTAGGGCGGGGTGGTGACGAAGGCGAGCCGGTTGCGGTACCCCAGACGGTGATAATTGAGGTACCAGTTGGGAACGATGTAGTGCTGCCACAGCAGCACGCGGTCGAGGGCCTTGCCGGCGGCGACCTGTTCATCGCGGGTCCGGGCGGCCAGCAACTGTTCGAGCAAATGGTCGACCACCGGGTTGGCAATGCCGGCGTAGTTCTTGCTGCCCTTGACCCCGGCCTGGCTGGAGTGAAAGTACTGCCATTGTTCCAGGCCCGGGCTGAGCGTCTGGTTGAGGGTCATCAGAATCATGTCGAAATCGAACTGGTCGAGGCGCTGCTTGTATTGCGCGCGATCGACCGTGCGCAGCCGGGCGTCGATGCCGATGCTGGCCAGGTTCTCGACGTAAGGTTGGAGGATGCGTTCCAGGTTCGGGTTGACCAGCAGCAGTTCCAGGCGCAGCGGCTGCCCGGCGGTGTTTTGCAGGCGCTGGCCATTGAGCTTCCAGCCGGCTTCGGCGAGCAGGCCGAGGGCTTTGCGCAGGGTCTCCCGGGGGATGCCGCGGCCATCGGTCTGCGGCAGGCTGAACGGCTCGGTAAAGAGCCTGGCCGGCAGTTGCTCGCGATAGGGCTTGAGCAGTAGCCATTCATGTCCGACCGGCAAACCGCTGGCCGAGAACTCGCTGTTGGGGTAATAGCTCATGGCGCGTTGGTAGGCGCCGCCGAACAGCGAGCGGTTGGTCCATTCAAAGTTGAACATCAGCCCCAGCGCTTCACGGACCTTGGTGTCCGAGAAAGCCGGACGACGGCTGTTCATGAACAGGCCCTGGGTCTGGGTCGGGATCTGATGGGGAATCTGCGTCTTGATCACCTCGCCGCGGCGTACGGCGGGGAAGTTGTAGCCGGTGTCCCAGTTCTTCGCCTGGTGCTCGATATAGATGTCGAATTCACCGGCCTTGAACGCCTCGAACGCCACGACGCTGTCGCGGTAGAACTCGACTTCCATGCGGTCGAAGTTGTACTTGCCGCGATTGACCGGCAGGTCCTTGCCCCAGTAATCCTTGACCCGTTCGAAGACGATCTGTCGTCCTGGCGTGACCGAGGTGATGCGATACGGCCCGCTGCCCAGCGGCGGCTCGAAAGTGGTGGCCTTGAAGTCGCGGCCTTTCCAGTAGTGCTGCGCCAGCACCGGCATTTCGCCCAGGCGCAGGATCAGCAGCGGATTGCCGGCTCGCTTGAACACGAAACGGATGCGCTGCGGGTTGAGGATGTCGACCCGCGACACTTCCTGAAGGCTGGTGCGGTACAGCGGATGGCCTTCCTTGAGCAACACGCGATAGGAGAACGCGACGTCGTAGGCGGTGATCGGCGTGCCGTCATGGAAGCGTGCTTCGGGACGCAGGTTGAACACCACCCAGCTGCGGTTCTCGTTGTACTCCACCGACTGGGCAATCAGGCCGTAGCTGGACGCGGGCTCGTCACCGGAAGGTGCGTACTGCCCCGTGCCGACCATCAGCGGTTCATTGAGCTCGTTGATGCCGTATTGCAGGAAACTCGGCGTGGTGACCGGGCTGGTGCCCTTGAAGGTGTAGGGGTTGAGCGTGTCGAAGGTGCCAAACGCCATCACCCGCAAAGTACCGCCCTTGGGCGCTTGCGGGTTGACCCAGTCGAAGTGGGTAAATCGGGCCGGGTACTTGAGCGTGCCGAACTGCGCATAACCATGGCTTTCGCTGATCGTCGCGCTTGCGGTGGAGCTCAAGGCCAGGCTGATCAGGAGCAGGGGCAGGGGACGCTTCAAATAGGGGATCCGATCCAGGCGGCTTGGGCTTTGTGGACCGTACAGTAACAGCTTGTATGGATAGGAAAAAGACGGGGGATCCGGGCGAACGCAATCCTGTAGGAGCGAGCTTGCTCGCGATGGTGGTCAATGATGACGCGGGGCACCTGAATCAACTCGGTGCCCTTGGGTTTTTCGCGAGCAGGCTCGCTCCTACAGTTAATGCGGATTGGCCACCGTCAACATCTGACCAGGCTTGAGCGCCTGGCCGACACGCGGATTCCAGCGCTTGAGGTGCTGCATCTCTACGTTGAAGCGCTTGGCCACGATGTACAGCGAGTCGCCTTGCTGGACCTTGTATTTGGCCTGCTGCTTTTTGGTATTGGCTGCAATCACGGTGTTGACGCGCCCTGAGTTGCGTTTGCTGTTGTCCTGCATGACCAGGGTCTGGCCGGGCTTGAGGTTCTTGCCGCTCAGTTTGTTCCAGCGTTGCAGGTCCTTCACGTCAACGTTGTTGGCCTTGGCGATGGAACCGAGGTTGTCACCCCGCTTGACCCGATAGGAACGCTTGACACTGGCGACCTGGCTGTCGTCGGCACCTTCGAAGACCGGCTTGAGCGATTTCTTGCTGATCAGTTCTTCAGGACGCATGGTCTGCAGGCTGCTGGTCAGCAATTGCGCCTTGGAGGTCGGCACCAGCAGATGTTGCGGGCCATCCAGGGTGGTGCGCTGCTTGAAGGCCGGGTTGAGCTGGAACAGTTCGTCTTCGTCGATGTTGGCAACTTCAGCAACCTTGGACAGGTCCATGCGCTGGTTGATTTCGACGACCTGGAAGTAGGGCTCGTTGGCGATCGGATTGAGGTTCACGCCGTAGGCTTCCGGCGCCATCACCACCTGTGACAGTGCCAGCAACTTTGGCACATAGGCCTGGGTTTCAGAGGGCAGCGGCAGGTTCCAGTAGTCGGTCGGCAGGCCGAGGCGTTCGTTGCGCTCAATGGCCCGGCTGACGGTGCCTTCGCCGGCGTTGTAGGCCGCCAGGGCCAGCATCCAGTCGCCGTTGAACATGTCGTGCAGGCGGGTCAGGTAATCCAGGGCGGCGGTGGTCGACGCGGTGATGTCGCGACGGCCATCATAGAAGCGGGTTTGACGCAGGTTGAAGTAACGCCCGGTGGACGGGATGAACTGCCAAAGACCCACCGCGTTGGCCCGGGAATAGGCCATCGGGTTGTAGGCGCTTTCAATCACTGGCAGCAGGGCCAGTTCCAGCGGCATGTTGCGTTCTTCAAGGCGTTCGACGATGTAGTGAATGTAGAGGCTGCCACGTTCGCCGGCGTTTTCGAGGAAAGATGGATTGCTGGCGAACCACAGGCGCTGTTGCTCGATGCGCGGGTTGACGCCCAGCCCGTCTTGCAGCTGGAAGCCCTGGCGCATGCGCTCCCAGACGTCCTGGGGGATTTGCGGGCTGGGTTTTTCGCTGAGCCAGATCGGCTTCTGCTTGGCGCGCGCGGCGATGTTCTGCGTGTGCGCCGCATCGGTCTGCGGCGCATGGCTGGAACAGCCCGCCAGGGTGGCGGACACAGCCACCGCAATGGCTTGAGCCAAGCGGGTCAATGCGTCTGAACTGATGGCTTTGCGAATAGGTGACGACATTGGCTGGAAGTAAGTTCCGGGCAAAAATGTCGGGCGATTCTAGGAAGCGCACCCTGCGCGGTCAACCTTTCAGAATTGTTGCAATCTTGATAGGCCCCTTTAGAACCTGTCTTTCCACGCCCGAAGCGCCGCAAAAACCATATCGGGCGCCGAGTTATCGGTGCCGGTCCGTTCGTCCGCTTTTTCTTTAACGGATGTTTCACCGGAGCGCAAAAACGGGTTTGTGAGCTTTTCCAGCGCCAGTGTCGACGGCAGCGTCATGATCCCGGATTCCCGTTGGCGGGTGACTTTGGCCAGGCGCTCGGCGGTGTGCGGGTTGTTCGGTTCGACGGCCGCGGCAAACTTCAGGTTGCCGAGGGTGTATTCATGGGTGCAGTACACCAGCGTGTCTTCCGGTAACCCGGCCAGGCGTGTCAGCGAACTGTACATTTGCTGTGGCGTGCCTTCGAACAAGCGTCCGCAGCCGGCGGCAAACAGTGTGTCGCCGCAGAACAGCAAGCCGTGATGGTAATAGGCGATGTGCCCCAGGGTGTGGCCGGGGACCGCGAGGACGTCGAAATCCCAGCCGAGCACGTGGACCTTGTCGTTGTCCTTGAGCGCAACGTCCCGCGCCGGGATCGTTTCGCTGGCCGGACCATAGACTTTCGCGTCCGTCGCTTTTTTCAGCTGTTCGACGCCGCCGACGTGGTCATGATGGTGATGAGTGATCAAAATATCACTCAGTACCCAGCCCGGATTGGCCGCAAGCCAGGCTTGTACGGGGCCGGCATCACCCGGGTCGACGACCGCGCAGCGCTTGCTGCCGTGGTCTTGTAACAACCAGATGTAGTTGTCGGTGAAGGCGGGCAGGGCAGTGATCTGTATCATCGTCGGATTCGCCAAGCGGAAAACATTGGCGCATCTTAGAACTTCCTGGCGCGTTGGAGAATGCAATGACTGATAAAGCGTTCGCACAAGCCGATCCTGACTGGCTGGCGTTGATCAGCGCCGCCCGCGAGTGGCTGGCCGGTCCCCTCGGGCAATTTCTGCTGGACGAAGAGCGGCGCATGCTCGAAGACGAGCTCGGGCGGTTCTTTGGTGGCTATCTGGTGCATTACGGTCCCTCGGCCCAGACTCCGCCGTCTGCCCCTCAGGTACAGCGCAATGTACGCCTTGGTGCGCCGTTGCCGGGGGTCGAGATCGTTTGTGAGGAGCAGGCCTGGCCGCTGAGCGAGCATGCCGCCGATGTGGTGGTGCTGCAGCATGGCCTGGATTTCTGTCTGTCGCCCCACGGCCTGCTTCGCGAGGCGGCAAGCAGCGTACGTCCCGGCGGGCATTTGCTGATCATTGGCATCAACCCCTGGAGCAGTTGGGGCCTGCGGCATGTGTTTGCCCAGGATGCGCTGCGCAAGGCGCGCTGCATTTCGCCGTCACGGGTCGCCGACTGGCTGAACCTGCTGGGTTTCGCGCTGGAGAAACGCCGCTTCGGGTGCTATCGTCCGCCGCTTGCGTCACCGGCGTGGCAGACCCGCCTGGCCGGTTGGGAGCGCAAGGCCGGTGACTGGCAACTGTCGGGCGGCGGCTTCTATTTATTGGTGGCGCGCAAGATCGTGGTGGGCTTGCGACCGGTCCGTCAGGAGCGGCGCGAACCGATGGGCAAGCTGATCCCGTTGCCGATGGCCAAGGTCAACCGGCGCAACATCGAACCGTAATACACACTTTTCATTTGTGGCCGGGCATGTCCCGGCTTCGGGCGTCGTCGATCAGCGATCGGCGGGCCAGCGCATTTTCTGGATAGATTGGCATGAGCGATAGCGTAGAACTATTCACCGACGGCGCCTGCAAAGGCAACCCTGGTCCCGGCGGCTGGGGCGCACTGCTGGTGTGCAAGGGCGTCGAGAAGGAACTCTGGGGAGGCGAAGCCAATACCACCAACAACCGCATGGAGCTGATGGGCGCGATCCGTGGCCTGGAGGAGCTCAAGCGTCCCTGCGAGGTGTTGTTGGTGACCGACTCGCAGTACGTGATGAAAGGCATCAACGAGTGGATGGACAACTGGAAGAAGCGCGGCTGGAAAACCGCGGCGAAGGAGCCGGTGAAAAACGCTGACCTGTGGAAGTTGCTCGACGAGCAGGTCAACCGTCACAAGGTCACCTGGAAATGGGTGCGCGGACACATTGGCCATCACGGCAACGAACGGGCCGACCAGTTGGCCAACCGTGGTGTGGATGAGGTGCGTGGGTACAAGCAGGGCTGATTTCGGTACTGCCGATGCACCGCGCCGTGACCTTCGTGAGCAAGCCCGCTCCCACACTGGATTCGTGTCGTCCACAAAGTTGTGAGCCGACGCCGATTCAATGTGGGAGCGGGCTTGCTCGCGAAGGCGGTGACTCGGTGTATCTGAAAGACCCCGGCGAGCGTGTTAACATCGCCGCTTTTGCACGATTGACCGATTGAGAGCTGAGCACTGATGGCCACCAGATCCGTTGTACTCGACACCGAAACCACCGGCATGCCGGTGACCGACGGCCACCGGATTATCGAAATCGGTTGTGTCGAGTTGATCGGCCGACGCCTGACGGGCCGGCACTTCCATGTGTACCTGCAACCCGATCGCGAAAGTGACGAGGGCGCGATCGGCGTCCACGGCATCACCAACGAATTCCTCGTGGGCAAGCCGCGTTTTGCCGAGGTGGCCGAAGAGTTCTTCGAGTTCATCAAGGGCGCGCAGCTGATCATCCATAACGCGGCGTTCGACGTTGGCTTCATCAACAACGAATTCGCCCTGATGGGCCAACAGGACCGCGCGGACATCACGCAGCACTGCTCGATCCTCGACACCCTGATGATGGCCCGGGAACGTCACCCGGGGCAGCGCAACAGCCTCGACGCCCTGTGCAAACGCTATGGCGTCGACAACTCCGGCCGTGAACTGCACGGCGCCTTGCTCGACTCCGAGATTCTTGCCGACGTCTACCTGACCATGACCGGGGGGCAGACCAGTCTGTCCCTGGCCGGCAACGCCTCCGATGGCAATGGTTCGGGTGAAGGGGCGGACAATTCGGCCACCGAGATTCGCCGTTTGCCGGCGGACCGTCAGCCGACGCGCATCATCCGCGCCAGCGAAGACGACCTGGCCCGCCACGCGGCGCGCCTGGAAATCATCGGCAAATCCGCTGGTGCCCCGGCGTTGTGGGTGCAGTTGGCCGAGGCTGAAGCGCAGGCATAACACCCTCTTTGGCAGATACTCGCCACAGGGAAACTCCCTCGTCGCCACAAGTTGGTGCATCCCGCTCGCCACATCCGCTGCAACACTCTACCCTGAGGTGATTGGCAGGCTCTGGTCTGCCGCCTCAGGACGCTGAGCCTCATGTACAAAGACTTGAAATTCCCGGTCCTGATCGTTCATCGCGACATCAAGGCCGACAGCGTTGCCGGTGACCGCGTGCGGGGGATTGCCCGGGAGCTGGAGCAGGAAGGGTTCAGCGTCGTTTCGGCGGTGGACTACACCGAAGGACGACTGGTGGCGTCGACTTACCACGGCCTGTCCTGCATGTTGATTGCCTCTGAAGACGCCAGCACCCATTCTCATTTGTTGCAAAACATGGCCGAACTGATCGGTCTGGCGCGGGTGCGTGCACCGGATCTGCCGATCTTCGCCCTGGGCGAAAAAGTGACCCTGGAAAACGCACCCGCCGACGCCATGGCCGAGCTCAATCAGTTGCGCGGCATTCTTTATCTGTTTGAGGACACCGTGCCCTTTCTCGCCCGGCAGGTGGCCCGCGCCGCGCGCAAATACCTCGATGGCCTGCTGCCGCCGTTTTTCAAGGCGTTGGTGCAGCACACGGCGGATTCCAACTACTCCTGGCACACCCCCGGCCACGGCGGTGGCGTGGCGTATCACAAAAGTCCGGTCGGGCAGGCGTTTCACCAGTTTTTCGGGGAAAACACCCTGCGCTCGGATCTTTCGGTGTCGGTGCCGGAGCTCGGCTCCTTGCTCGATCATACCGGCCCCCTGGCTGAAGCCGAGGCCCGTGCAGCACGCAATTTCGGCGCCGATCACACCTTTTTCGTGATCAATGGCACGTCCACGGCCAACAAGATTGTCTGGCACTCGGTGGTCGCCCGCGATGACCTGGTGCTGGTGGACCGCAATTGCCACAAGTCGGTGCTGCATTCGATCATCATGACTGGCGCCATCCCTCTGTACTTGTGTCCGGAGCGTAATGAACTGGGGATCATCGGCCCGATTCCCCTGAGTGAGTTCAGTCGAGAATCGATCCAGGCCAAGATCGACGCCAGTCCGCTGACCAAGGGGCGTTCACCGAAGGTCAAGCTTGCCGTGGTGACCAATTCAACCTATGACGGCCTCTGCTACAACGCCGAACTGATCAGACAGCAACTGGGCAATAGCGTTGAGGTGTTGCACTTCGACGAGGCCTGGTACGCCTATGCAGCGTTTCATGAGTTCTTTTCCGGGCGCTACGGCATGGGCACCTCCCGTGATGAAGACAGCCCGTTGGTGTTCACCACCCATTCGACCCACAAGTTGCTGGCGGCCTTCAGTCAGGCATCGATGATTCACGTGCGCGATGGCGGTGCGCGGCAACTGGATCGGGATCGCTTCAACGAAGCATTCATGATGCACATCTCGACCTCGCCGCAGTACGGCATCATCGCCTCGCTGGATGTGGCTTCGGCGATGATGGAAGGGCCGGCCGGGCGTTCGCTGCTGCAGGAAATGTTCGACGAAGCCCTGAGTTTTCGCCGTGCGCTGGCCAATTTGCGCCAGCACATTGCCGCCGATGACTGGTGGTTCTCGATCTGGCAACCGCCGTCGGCGGAAGGCATCGAGCGGGTCGTCACCGAGGACTGGTTGCTGCAACCCGATGCCGACTGGCACGGCTTTGGCGGCGTGACCGACGACTATGTGCTGCTCGACCCGATCAAGGTCACGCTGGTGATGCCGGGATTGACGGCCGGTGGCGCCCTCAGCGAGCGCGGGATTCCGGCGGCGGTGGTCAGCAAGTTCCTGTGGGAGCGCGGCCTGGTGGTCGAGAAGACCGGGCTGTACTCGTTCCTGGTGTTGTTCTCCATGGGCATCACCAAGGGCAAGTGGAGCACGCTGCTCACCGAACTGCTGGAGTTCAAGCGCAGCTACGACGCCAACGTCGGTCTGGCCAGTTGCCTGCCCTGTGTGGCGCAAGAGAATGTCGCACGCTATCAGGGCATGGGGCTGCGTGATCTGTGCGATCAGTTGCATGCCTGTTATCGCAGCAACGCCACCGCCAGGCACCTCAAGCGCATGTACACCGTTCTGCCGGAAGTCGCGATGAAGCCGGCGGACGCCTATGATCAATTGGTGCGGGGTGAAGTCGAAGCCGTGTCGATCGATACGCTGGACGGGCGGATCGCTGCAGTGATGCTGGTGCCGTACCCACCCGGCATTCCGCTGATCATGCCGGGTGAGCGCTTTACCGAGTCGACCCGCTCGATCATCGATTACCTGGCGTTTGCCCGCACGTTCGATAGCAGTTTTCCGGGATTCGTTGCTGATGTGCACGGATTGCAACATGAAGACCAGGGCAGTGGACGGTGCTACACCGTCGATTGCATCAAGGAATGAGGACATTTCCCAGTATGCAGCCGGTTATAAATCCGAATTATCCAGGGTTGTCGGTACGGGTTGCCGACGAGGGTTTTGCCGCCTATATCTGGGGCAGTGATTTCAGTTTTGAAGTCGCGGCCTACGGTGCGGCACAAATAGGAGCGCCGGTGGCACAGTGGCCTGTCACCCCGATCACGCCTTATCGCAAGTGCTACGGCATCGATCCCGAGGAATTCAGCAGCTTTCGCGATTCCGCCGACAGCGCGATTTTCATGGCTTATCTGGATGACCAGCCCGTGGGGCACCTGGTGGTCAGCACCAACTGGAACGGCTTTGCCCATATCGACGAGCTGGCGGTGCACGCACCGGCCCGGCGGCATGGCGTGGCCAAGGCCCTGCTGGATGTGGCGCAGTTCTGGAGCCGCAAGAAAAAGCTGCCAGGCATCATGCTCGAAACCCAGAACAACAACCTGGGGGCCTGCAGGCTCTATGAACGCTGCGGTTACGTGATTGGTGGGATCGACCACCTGCGCTATCGCGGCATCGATCCGAACACCGCCGAAGTGGCGCTGTTCTGGTATCGATTGTTCGAAAACCCGCTGGAAAATCCGTTCAGTTCGTCAGCATCGCCGCGGCTTGTTCCGTGACGATGGTTAACAGTGTCTGAACCGCCGGTGAGGGTTCGGCGTTTTTCAGGGTCAGGGCGTAGAGGCTGATCGGGACCGCTGGCGCCAGCGGGCAGGTGTCCAGCCCCGAGGCTTTGGCGCCGAGGGCGGTGAAGGGGTCGACGATGGCCAGGCCTTCGCCGGCCTCGACCATGCTGCGCATCATCTGATGCGTCTGGACCCGGGTCTGAATCACCGGGGCAGGATGCAAACCGTGCAGTTTGTTTTCCAGCGCCGGACTCAACGGGTCCTGCCCCTCCAGGCCGATCATCGATTGGCCGGCCAGATCCTGCAGTGAAATGTATTTCTGTTTCGGTTGCAGCCAGCCATGGGGGGCGAGCAACTGGAGTTTGCCCTGGGCGATCACATGGCAGTCGAGATCGGCGTGATCGGGGTCATGCAGGCTCAGGCCCAGATCGCTTTCACGCAGCAGCAGGCTTCTGACGATGTCGCGGGTGGGCTGGCTCAGCAGCGTGCAAGGCGCATCGGGCAGGCGTCGGCGCAGGGCCGCGATGCTGTGTGGCAACAATTGGTTGGCCAGGGGAGGGGTGCAGATGATGCGCAGCGGCGGCGCCAGGTATTGCCTGAGGCTGTTGGCCAGGCGCTGCACCGGTTCGAGCGCATCGTAGACCCGGGCAATTTCCACCTGCAATTCCCGCGCTTCGCGGGTGGCCTGCAATCGTCCGCGTACGCTGGCGAACAGCATGAAACCCAACTGATCCTCGGCGTCGCGCAGCAAGCGCTCGACTTCGGCCACCGGCAACTGCAGCCATTCGGCGGCGGTGCCCAGGTGACCGGTCTGCAAGAGTGCCTGGATCACTTCGATATGGCGTAAGCGCATGCGTGAAGTCCATGTTCAGCAGGTGGAGGAGTCAGTGGCTGAATCCTACCCCAAGTCCGTGCATATGACTTCTGCTCATAACGACGGGTTATGAAGCGCTGGCGATTTGCGGTTCGCGGGTAATGGTCACGCCGGTTTGCACCAGCATGAATTCATTGTCGTCGACCTTGTTGACGCGGTCGCCAATGGCCAGCTTGTAGGTGGTGACAGGCCCTGAACCTTCTGCCGCCGGGGTGGAGTCCTGAAACTCGTGCACCGAATAAATGCGGCCTTGCGCGTCTCTTGCATGGAACTGACCGACGAGTACTGCTGCCATCTGCTTAGAACCTCTGGAGATAAATCACTCAATTTGCGGCACTGTAGACCGTGCTTGGGCGAGGTAAGTTTTCCTACGGGAAAAAAATAGTCAGGGACGGGGTTTTCGGTCGCCCGCTGTTTGAATCGTCATCTATAACTACAAGCTCTTCCTATCGGACAGTCGAGAAATCTTATGAGCAACGTCTATACGATCGCCGTCGTGGTCGGCAGCTTGAGAAAGGAATCGATCAACCGCAAGGTCGCACGGGCCCTGATAGAACTGGCGCCGGCCAATCTCAAGCTCAACATCGTCGAAATTGGCGATCTGCCGCTCTATAACGAAGATATCGATGGCGCTTCACCGCCGGCAGCCTACAGCACTTTCCGACAACAGGTGAGCTCATCCGACGCGGTGTTGTTCGTGACCCCGGAATACAACCGGTCGGTGCCGGCACCGTTGAAAAACGCGATTGACGTGGGGTCGCGTCCATATGGCAAAAGCGCCTGGAGCGGTAAGCCGGGAGCCGTTATCAGTGTGTCGCCGGGGGCCGTCGGCGGGTTTGGTGCCAATCACAACCTGCGTCAATCCATGGTGTTTCTCAATGTGCCGATGATGCAGCAACCGGAGGCCTATCTGGGGAACGCCGGTTCGGCGTTCGACGAATCGGGCAAGTTGTCCGAATCGGTAAAGCCGTTCCTGCAAAGTTTCATCAATGCTTATGGGCAATGGGTCGAGCAGCACAAGAAAGACTGATGGTCATTGGCCGGCGCTTTGTCCTGCGAAGCGCTGGGTGGTTATCTCTTTAGACCGTGTTGGCCTCTTCGCGAGCAAGCCCGCTCCCACAGGGATCTTCAGTGGATACAAGACTTGTGTTCGGCTGAGGCCCAATGTGGGAGCGGGCTTGCTCGCGAAGAGGCCGGCTCAGGCAATACTGGACTCAACCCTGTCCCGGCACATTCGGCCAAAGATCCGCCACCAGAAACAATCGCTCGGCCTCTTCCCAGTCGCCGCTGGCATTTTCCGTCAGGCGCACCAGCAGTTGTGCTGGCGCCAGCGGGTCCAGGTCATCCAGCCACGCCTGCATCTGTCCGGGGTTCCAGGTGTGCTCCGCCGAATAATGCGCCGGCGCCAGCCAGGCGTGACGGGGCAGGGGTTGCCAGCGACCGGGCGGGCTTTGGGCCAACAACGCCGGCCAATCCTTTTGATGCAACCAGCGACCCCGCAAATGCTGTGGATGGGCACCCAATGGCGGGGCGGCTTGTCCGGGCCACGGGTACAGCAAGTAACCCCCCAGCCATAAATGTGCGCTGAACGCCTGGATATCCAGCGCCGCGAGCACTTCACGGCTCTCGGGGCGTGTGGAAATCGGCAATTGATGCTGGCTCAGGTGCGCCAGTTTGCGGTCGAGCCGGTCGTGGCAGCCCGGGCCCAGCCACTTGGCAGTGTCGTGTCCGTCGCCGGATTGCGGGCCAAGGTAGAGCTTGATCGCCAGTTCCAGGTGATGCACGCCGTCGCGGTCGCGCAGCAGCATGTCCAGTTCACCGAGGGTGTGCCCTTCGCGGCGAATCGGCATGTTGGCGGCAATCAGTTCAATGCCCGGTGCATGCTGCACGGCGAATTGCCAGAGGCGTTCGTAGTACAAACCCAGGCGCCGGGTCCGGGCCTGTGCCAGCCAGTGCAGCAGGCCATAACTGTCCCGATCCAGCTGCCGCAGCCAATGCTCCAGCCGATCCGGTGCCTGCACCCAGTCGCTGCCGGCCAGCGGGTGACGCTGCGGCCACGGGGTATTGTCCAGCATGGGCGGCGCGAGGATGACCCACGCCAGGTCACGCACTTCGGGATGGCGTAACTGATGGGGCAGGTGGAGCAAATCCGGAAATAGCATCATCTTGCGAGCATAGCCCGAAACCCGGGCACACCCCTGAAACTGAAAGGATTTTGTCTACGGGCGGCTTTCGCCCATAATCGTGGTTTTCGCCGCCACGCAGATCCCCGCAGGAGCCCCATGGAGCAATTTCGCAATATCGGCATCATCGGTCGCCTGGGCAGTTCCCAGGTGCTGGATACCGTCCGCCGACTGAAACGGTTTCTGCTCGATCGTCACCTGCACGTGATCCTCGAAGACACCATCGCCGAAGTGCTGCCAGGGCACGGCTTGCAAACCTCGTCGCGCAAGATGCTCGGCGAAGTCTGCGACATGGTCATCGTGGTCGGTGGTGACGGCAGCCTGCTCGGTGCCGCCCGGGCGCTGGCCAAACACAATATTCCGGTGCTCGGCATCAACCGGGGCAGCCTGGGTTTCCTCACCGATATCCGTCCCGATGAGCTGGAAACCAAGGTCGCCGAAGTGCTGGATGGCCACTATCTGGTGGAAAACCGCTTTTTGTTGCAGGCCGAAGTCCGCCGCCACGGCGAGGCCATCGGCCAGGGCGATGCACTGAACGACGTCGTGCTGCACCCCGGCAAGTCCACGCGAATGATCGAGTTCGAGCTGTACATCGACGGCCAGTTCGTCTGCAGCCAGAAGGCCGACGGCCTGATCGTCGCGACGCCGACCGGTTCCACCGCCTATGCGTTGTCCGCCGGCGGGCCGATCATGCATCCCAAGCTCGACGCTATTGTGATTGTGCCGATGTACCCCCATACCTTGTCGGGTAGACCGATTGTGGTCGATGGCAACAGTGAGCTGAAAATCGTCGTGTCCAAGGATATGCAGATTTACCCGCAAGTCTCGTGCGACGGGCAGAACCACTTCACCTGCGCGCCGGGCGACACCATTACCGTCAGCAAGAAAGCCCAGAAACTGCGGCTGATCCATCCGTTGGACCACAATTACTATGAAGTCTGCCGGACCAAGCTTGGCTGGGGCAGCAAGTTGGGGGGTGGAGGCGACTGATGCTCGATCCCGCGCGTAGCTACGACCTGATCGGTGACGTGCACGGTTGCGCTCTGACCCTGGAGCACTTGCTCGACCGACTCGGTTATCACAAGCAGGGTGGCGTCTGGCGACATGCCTCGCGCATGGCGGTGTTCGTCGGCGATATCATCGACCGCGGCCCGCGGATTCGCGAGGCACTGCATATCGTCCACGACATGGTCGAGGCCGGTCAGGCGCTGTGCATCATGGGCAACCACGAGTTCAATGCGCTGGGCTGGAGCACGCCGGCACTGCCCGGCAGCGGCAAGCAGTTCGTGCGTGAGCACACGCCGCGCCATGCCCGCCTGCTGCACGAAACCCTGACCCAGTTCGAACACCATCCGGGCGACTGGCACGACTTCCAGCAATGGTTCTACCAGTTGCCATTGTTCGTCGATGCCGGGCGTTTTCGCGTGGTTCACGCCTGCTGGGACGCCGGGCTCATCGAACCGCTGCGGGCGTTGTTCCCCAACGGCTGCGTCGACGAGCATTTTCTCCAGGCGTCGGCGGAGTCGGGCTCTTTTGCCTGCACCGTATTCGACCGGCTGCTGCGCGGCACGGACATGCGTTTGCCCCATGGCCTGACCATGACCAGCGGCGATGGCCTGGTGCGTTCGTTCTTCCGCACCAAGTTCTGGGAAGACGATCCGAAAACCTATGGCGACATCGTGTTCCAACCGGATGCACTGCCGGAACCCGTGGCCCGGACGCCGCTGTCGTCCACCGAAAAGAACAGTTTGCTGCGCTATGGCATCGATGAGCCGCTGTTGTTCGTCGGCCATTACTGGCGCAGCGGCAAGCCGGCACCGATCCGGCCGAACCTGGCCTGCCTGGATTACAGCGCGGTGCTGTACGGCAAACTGGTTGCCTACCGACTGGATCAGGAAACCCGCCTGGATCCGCAAAAATTCGTCTGGGTCGATGTCGAGCGGCCGGAGGTGCTGCAATGAGTGCTGTAGCGGTATTGCGTCTGCCCCTGGCGGTGGACTTGAGCGGGTTCGTCACCCTGCTCAAGCGCATGCAAGTGCCCCATCGGGTCAGCGAGGAAGCTGGCGAGCAGGTGCTGTGGGTGCCGGACAACATCAGTGAAGACGTGCGTGCGCTGTACGAGCGTTTTCCGGCGGGTGACCCCGATCAACAACTGGATATTCCGGTGGCGCAGACCGTCAAGCGCCCGGGGTTCGTCGAGCAGTTGAAATACGCCAGGGCCACCGCGCTGGTGCTGCTGCTGAGCCTGGTTGTCGGCGCGGTGACCATGCTGGGCGACAACCTTGAAACGATGCGCTGGCTGACCTTCCTCGAGTTCCGCGTGGTCGGCGAATACATCCACTTCACGCCACTGGCCGACAGCCTGGCGGCGGGGCAGTGGTGGCGCCTGTTCACGCCGATGCTGATCCACTTCGGCATCCTGCACCTGGCGATGAACGGCATGTGGTACTGGGAGCTGGGGCGGCGCATCGAGTCGCGCCAGGGCAGTATCAACCTGATCGGCCTGACCTTGCTGTTCAGCCTGGTATCGAACTTTGCCCAGTATTTCTTCAGTGGCCCGACCTTGTTCGGCGGTTTGTCCGGCGTACTGTACGGCCTGCTCGGGCATTGCTGGATCTTCCAGTTGCTGGCACCGAACCCGGCCTATCGCCTGCCGCGAGGCGTGCTGGTGATGATGCTGGTGTGGTTGCTGCTGTGCCTGTCCGGGCTGGTCTCGATGATCGGCTTCGGCGAGATCGCCAACGCGGCCCACGTCAGCGGGTTACTCATCGGATGCTTCACCGGTTTGTTGGGCGGTTTGTATAACCGCCGTAAACTGGCCGCCTAATTCAGAACATGCAATAAAGAGACGGAGACCCAATGTCCTCTTTTAACGAAATGATCAAGAACATCACCCCCGATATCTACGAGAGCCTGAAACTGGCCGTGGAAATCGGCAAATGGTCCGACGGTGGCAAGCTCACCGCCGAACAACGCGAGCTGTCGCTGCAGGCGATGATCGCCTGGGAAATCCAGAACCTGCCAGAGGACCAGCGCACCGGCTACATGGGCCCGCAGGAATGCAGCTCCAAGTCGATTCAAGTGCCCAATATCCTGTTCAAGTCGGATGCCATCCATTGATCGAGATTGGCCGCGGTGCAATCAGCAAAATGTCGGCGCGCCTGGACGGGCCGAACGTGCAATACGCATTTCGTCTGGGCGAAACCGAGGTCCCGGTCAATCCGTTGATCGGCACCACGGTGCGCCTGGAATACCTGGGTGCGATCCACTGCACCCATTGCGGACGCAAGACCAAGACCAGTTTCAGCCAGGGTTACTGCTACCCGTGCATGACCAAACTGGCCCAGTGCGACGTGTGCATCATGAGCCCGGAACGCTGCCACTTCGAGGCCGGCACCTGCCGGGAGCCTGAGTGGGGCGAGAAGTTCTGCATGACCGATCACGTGGTGTACCTGGCCAATTCGTCGGGGGTCAAAGTCGGGATTACCCGCGCCACCCAGTTGCCGACCCGCTGGCTCGACCAGGGTGCGAGCCAGGCCTTGCCGATCATGCGCGTATCGACTCGCCAGCAGTCCGGTTTCGTCGAGGATCTGTTACGCAGCCAGGTGGCCGACAAGACCAACTGGCGCGCTTTGCTCAAGGGCGATGCGGCGGCGGTGAACCTGGCCGAGGTCCGCGATCAACTGTTCGACAGCTGTGCCGAAGGCTTGCTCGGGTTGCAGCAGCGATTTGGCTTGCAGGCGATCCAGCCGGTGACCGACGTCGAACCGCTGGAAATCCGATACCCGGTCGAGCAGTACCCGGCGAAGATCGTCAGCTTCAACCTGGACAAGAACCCGATTGCCGAAGGCACGCTGATGGGGATCAAGGGTCAATACCTGATCTTCGACACCGGCGTGATCAACATTCGTAAATACACGGCTTACCAGCTCGCCGTGCATCAGTAAGGACTCCAGCATGCGCACCGAACAACCGAAGATGATCTACCTCAAGGACTATCAGGCGCCCGAGTACCTGATCGACGAAACGCACCTGACCTTCGAGTTGTACGAGGACCATAGCCTGGTCCATGCGCAACTGGTGATGCGCCGCAACCCCGAGCGCGGCCCTGGCCTGCCGCCGCTGGTGCTGGACGGCCAGCAGCTGGAACTGCTGTCGGTCACCCTTGCCGACCAGGAGCTTTCCGAGGCGCAGTATCAGCTGACCGAGAATCACCTGACCCTGCACCCGACCAGCACCACCTTCACGGTCGATACCAGCGTCCGGATCCACCCGGAAACCAATACCGCGCTGGAAGGCCTGTACAAGTCCGGCACGATGTTCTGCACCCAGTGCGAGGCCGAAGGTTTTCGCAAGATCACCTATTACCTCGACCGCCCGGACGTGATGAGCACCTTCACCACCACGGTCGTCGCCGAACAGCACAGTTATCCGGTGCTGCTGTCCAACGGCAACCCGATCGCTTCCGGTCCCGGTGAAGAGGGCCGGCACTGGGCGACCTGGGAAGACCCGTTCAAGAAACCGGCGTACCTGTTTGCGTTGGTGGCCGGCGACCTGTGGTGTGTCGAAGACAGCTTCACCACCATGAGCGAGCGCAACGTGGCGCTGCGCATTTACGTCGAGCCGGAAAACATCGACAAGTGCCAGCACGCGATGAACAGCCTGAAGAAATCCATGCGCTGGGACGAAGAGGTTTACGGTCGCGAGTACGACCTGGACATCTTCATGATCGTCGCCGTGAATGACTTCAACATGGGCGCCATGGAAAACAAGGGCCTCAACATTTTCAACTCCAGCGCCGTGCTGGCCAAGGCCGAAACTGCCACCGATGCCGCGCACCAGCGGGTCGAGGCGATCGTCGCCCACGAGTACTTCCACAACTGGTCGGGCAACCGGGTGACCTGCCGCGACTGGTTCCAGCTGTCGCTCAAGGAAGGCTTCACCGTGTTCCGCGATGCCGGTTTCTCCTCGGACATGAACTCGGCCACGGTCAAGCGCATCCAGGATGTGGCGTACCTGCGCACCCACCAGTTCGCCGAAGACGCCGGCCCCATGGCCCACGCCGTGCGCCCGGACAGCTTCATCGAGATTTCCAACTTCTACACCCTGACCGTGTACGAAAAGGGCTCGGAAGTGGTCGGCATGATCCACACCTTGCTCGGCGCCGAAGGCTTCCGCAAAGGCAGCGACCTGTACTTCGAGCGCCACGACGGCCAGGCCGTGACCTGCGATGACTTCATCAAGGCCATGGAAGTTGCCAATGGCGTTGACCTGACCCAGTTCAAGCGCTGGTACAGCCAGGCCGGTACACCGCGCCTGGCGGTGAGCGAGTCTTATGACGCGGCGGCGAAAACCTACAGCCTGACCTTCCGCCAGAGCTGCCCGGAAACCCCGGACAAGGTGCAAAAACTGCCGTTCGTGATCCCGGTCGAACTGGGGCTGCTGGATTCCAAAGGGGCAGCGATTGCCCTGCGTCTGTCCGGTGAAGCCACTGCGCAAGGCACCTCGCGGGTCATTTCGGTGACCGAAGCCGAGCAGACTTTCACCTTCGTCGACATCGCCGAACAACCGTTGCCGTCGTTGCTGCGCGGCTTCTCGGCGCCGGTGAAATTGAGCTTCCCGTACAACCGTGATCAGCTGATGTTCCTGATGCAGCATGACAGCGACGGCTTCAACCGCTGGGATGCCGGCCAGCAACTGTCGGTGCAGGTGCTGCAAGAGCTGATCGCCCAGCAGCAGAAGGGCGAAGCGCTGGTACTCGATCAGCGTCTGGTGGCGGCGTTGCGCACGGTGCTTTCGGATGAGTCGCTGGATCAGGCGATGGTCGCGGAAATGCTCTCTCTGCCAAGCGAGGCGTACCTGACCGAGATCAGTGAAGTGGCGGATGTCGAAGCGATTCACACGGCGCGTGAATTTGCCCGTAAGCAACTGGCTGACGCGTTGTTCGAAGGTTTGTGGCTGCGTTATCAGGCCAATCGCGAGTTGTCGAAGCAGACGCCGTACGTGGCCGAAGCCGAGCACTTCGCTCGCCGCGCGTTGCAGAACATTGCGCTGTCGTACCTGATGCTCAGCGGCAAGCCGGAAGTTGTGGCTGCGACTCTGGAGCAGTTCGATTCGTGCGACAACATGACCGAGCGCCTGACCGCACTTGCCGTGTTGGTCAATTCACCGTTCGAAGCCGAGAAGGCCAAGGCGCTGGCCAGCTTCGCCGAACACTTCAAGGACAACCCGTTGGTCATGGATCAGTGGTTCAGCGTCCAGGCTGGCAGCGTGTTGCCTGGTGGTCTGGAGCGGGTTCGTCAGTTGATGCAGCATCCTGCGTTCAACATCAAGAATCCGAACAAGGTGCGGGCACTGGTCGGTGCGTTTGCCGGGCAGAACCTGATCAACTTCCATGCCGCTGATGGTTCCGGGTATCGCTTCCTGGCGGATTTGGTGATCGAGTTGAATGGCTTCAATCCGCAGATTGCTTCTCGGCAGTTGGCGCCTTTGACTCGCTGGCGCAAGTACGACAGTGCTCGTCAGGCTTTGATGAAGGCGGAGCTGGAGCGGATTCGGGCTTCGGGGCAGTTATCCAGTGATGTGTTTGAAGTGGTCAGCAAGAGTTTGGCTTGATCTTGGCTTTTGAACTTGGCGGCCTTTGGGCCGACCAGGTTCTTGGTTGATTGAGTACATATCCGTTTCTTCGGTAACGGCGGCTGGCGGTTTCGCCCTTACGGCGAGTTCCTTTTGGCAAACGCCCCAAAAGGAACCAAAAGGTCTCGCCCCGAACGTACGGCCCCTCGCTTAGGCTCGGGGTTCCTTCGCTGCGGTATTCATCCGGGGGCATTGCCCTCCGGTCGGCTTCGCTTCGACCTACATGCAATGGGTTCGACTGCGTCGAACGGCGCTACGCGCCAATCCCCGGATGAACACCTCCGCTCAGCCTGCCGAGGGGGCGGGTGGATCAAGATCAAGAGCTGCAGGCGAGCTAACGCTCGGCCTGATGAGTGGTGAGAAGCGATGCGGTGATGCGGGATGCTCTGCTTTTTGCTCTTCTGTGGGAGCGAGCTTGCTCGCGATGGCGGCCTGCCAGTCGCTTGAATCCTATCTGGTTGCACAAAATTTTCAGAACCCCCATCTACGGCTTTGGCTTTGGCTTTGGCTTTGGCTTTGGCTTTGGCTTTGGCTTTGGCTTTGGCTTTGGCTTTGGCTTTGGCTTTGGCTTTGGCTTTGGCTTTGGCTTTGGCTTTGGCTTTGGCTTTGGCTTTGGCTTTTGATCTTGATCTGGCTTTTGATCTTTCGCCCCTTCGGCAGGCCGAGCGTAGGTGTTCATCAGGGGGGTAGGCGCGTAGCGCCGTTCGACGAAGTCGAACACATCGAGAGGAGGTCGTCGCGAAGCAGACCGTAGGCGATGCCCCCTGATGGACACCGTAGCGAGGGAACACCGAGCCTTGGCGAGGTGCCGTACGCCGGGGCGAAGCCTTTTGGTTCCTTTTTGGCGTTTGAAAAAGGGACTCGCTGTAAGAGCGAAACCGCCAGCAGCCGTTACCGCAGAAATGGATATGTACGCCGATTGGAAAAGCAGCCATTACCGCTGCAACGGATATGTACACTGAACACCGAACACCGAACACTACCACCCACCACCGAAACCGCAATCACCCCACCTGATACCCAACCATTCAGAACCCCACCCCCATCCCCCCGGTTAACAAAACATAACGTGGCGTCGATTGTCAGACATTAAAAAACACCGATAGGATAGGCCAGCTTCCGAAGGGGCTCTGGATTGCGGGTTTCAGGACTATGCTCTGAAACAGCCGGTCCGGACACGCACCCTTGCGGCGCCCAGTAAGGTTGAACGACCTAACAATAATAATGGGAGAAGGTCTATGAGTGAGCCTGTCATGGGTGTGGGTATCTGCCGCCCGCCGGCATTACGCAAATTCGCGTTGCTGGCCACAGCGCTCTCGGTGTTGGGCTCTGCCATGCTGTCGGCGCCTGCGCTGGCCGCGGCCGCGCCGGCATCCGACGTTGTTTATTCCATTGAATCCGCCAAGGCTGCCAAAAGCCTGATGCTCGATGTCGTCCACGCCGGCAAGCGCCTGGTGGCGGTCGGGGATCGTGGGCACATCCTGTATTCCGATGACCAGGGCGCAACCTGGACCCAGGCCAAGGTCCCGACCCGGGCCCTGCTGACGTCGGTGTTCTTCGTCGATGACATGCACGGCTGGGCCGTCGGCCATGACGCGCAGATCCTCGCGAGCGAGGACGGCGGCGCGACCTGGACCAAGCAATTCGAAGATCTGAAACGCGAATCGCCGCTGCTCGATGTCTGGTTCAAGGACGTCGACAGCGGCTTTGCCGTGGGCGCCTACGGCTCGCTGATGGAAACCACCGACGGTGGCAAGCATTGGGAAGACGCCAGCGACCGCCTGGACAACGAAGACCAGTACCACCTGAACGCGATCGCCGCGGTCAAGGACGCCGGGCTGTTCATCGTCGGTGAGCAGGGCAGCATGTTCCGCTCCGCGGACTGGGGCCAGACCTGGGAGAAACTCGAAGGCCCGTACGAAGGCTCGCTGTTCGGCGTGATCGGTACGGCGCAGTCCAATACGTTGCTGGCCTACGGCCTGCGCGGCAATCTTTACCGTTCCACGGATTTCGGCACCACCTGGGACCAGGTCGAGCTCAAGGCTGAACGTGGCGACCTGGAGTTCGGGCTGTCCGGCGGTACGCTGCTCGACGATGGTTCCATCGTGATCGTCGGCAACGGCGGTTCGGTCATTCGCAGCAGTGACAATGGCGAAACCTTCAAGGTGGTCAACCGCCCGGACCGTATTTCCGTCTCGGCAGTGACTGCGGCAGGCAATGGCAATCTGGTTCTGGCCGGGCAGGGCGGCGTTCGCGTCACTTCGCCAAGCGGCACCGAGTCGGGCAAATGAGCCGGGTTAATAATAAGAAGGCGGAGCTATGACTTCCTTGAGTACTCATCACCAGGACAAGGCGACGTTCCTCGAGCGCCTGATCTTCAACAACCGCCCGGCAGTGATCACGATCTGTCTGCTGGTCAGTATTTTTCTGTTCTGGCAGGCGACGCTGATCCGTCCGTCCACCAGCTTCGAAAAAATGATCCCGCTGGAGCACCCCTTCATCCAGAAGATGATGGAGCACCGCAACGATCTGGCGAACCTGGGCAACACCGTACGGATCTCGGTGGAAGCCACCGATGGCGACATCTTCTCCAAGGAGTACATGGAGACCCTGCGTCAGATCAACGACGAAGTGTTCTACATCTCCGGTGTCGACCGTTCCGGCCTCAAGTCGCTGTGGAGCCCCAGCGTTCGCTGGACCGAAGTGACTGAAGAGGGCTTCGCCGGCGGTGAAGTGATTCCGCAAAGCTACAACGGCTCCCAGGCCAGCCTCGATCTGTTGCGCAACAACGTGCTCAAGTCGGGTCAGGTCGGGCGGTTGGTGTCCAACGATTTCAAATCGAGCATCGTCGACATTCCGTTGCTGGAGTCCTACCCGGACCCGCAGGACCAGGGCAAGCTGCTGGCGCTGGACTATCGCCAGTTCTCCCACGAGCTTGAGGACAAGATCCGCACCAAGTTCGAAGCACAGAACCCGAACGTGAAGATCCACATCGTCGGTTTCGCCAAGAAAGTCGGTGACCTCATCGATGGCCTGGTGATGGTGGTGATGTTCTTCGGCGTTGCCTTCGTCATCACCCTGATCCTCTTGCTGTGGTTCACCAACTGCCTGCGCAGTACGGTCGCCGTGTTGAGCACGACGCTGGTGGCAGTGGTCTGGCAACTGGGCTTGATGCACTTCTTCGGCTTCGGGCTCGATCCCTATTCGATGTTGGTACCGTTCCTGATCTTCGCCATCGGTATTTCCCACGGCGTGCAGAAGATCAACGGGATCGCCCTGCAATCGAGTGAGGCGGACAACGCCCTGACGGCGGCGCGTCGCACCTTCCGTCAATTGTTCCTGCCGGGGATGATCGCGATCCTCGCCGATGCCGTAGGTTTCATCACGCTGCTGATCATCGATATCGGTGTGATCCGTGAGCTGGCCATCGGCGCATCCATCGGTGTGGCGGTGATCGTGTTCACCAACCTGATCCTGTTGCCAGTGGCGATTTCCTATGTCGGCATCAGCAAGCGTGCCGTCGACCGCAGCAAAAAGGACGCGACTCGCGAGCATCCGTTCTGGCGCCTGTTGTCGAACTTTGCCAGCGCGAAAGTGGCCCCGGTTTCCATTCTGCTGGCACTGATCGCCTTTGGCGGCGGCCTTTGGTACAGCCAGAACCTGAAAATCGGCGACCTCGACCAGGGTGCGCCGGAGCTGCGTCCGGACTCGCGCTACAACAAGGACAACAACTTCATCATCAACAACTACTCCACCAGCTCCGACGTGTTGGTGGTGATGGTCAAGACCAAGTCCGAAGGCTGTTCGCGCTACGAAGCCATGGCGCCGATCGACGAGCTGATGTGGAAGATGCAGAACACTGAGGGCGTGCAGTCGGCGATTTCCCTGGTGACCGTGTCCAAGCAAATGATCAAGGGCATGAACGAGGGCAACCTGAAATGGGAAACCCTGTCGCGTAACCCTGATGTGCTGAACAACTCCATTGCCCGCGCTGACGGCCTGTACAACAACAGCTGTTCCGTGGCGCCGGTGCTGGTGTTCCTCAACGATCACAAGGCCGAGACCCTGGATCGCGCGGTACATGCGGTGCAGGAGTTCGCCAAGGAAAACAACAAGGAAGGCCTGGAGTTCATCCTCGCTGCCGGTAACGCCGGGATCGAGGCGGCCACCAACGAGGTGATCAAGAAGTCCGAACTGACCATCCTGGTCCTGGTGTACATCTGCGTCGCGGTCATGTGCATGATCACCTTCCGTTCGTGGGCGGCGACCTTGTGCATCGTGTTGCCGCTGGTGCTGACCTCGGTACTCGGGAATGCCCTGATGGCCTTCATGGGGATCGGCGTGAAAGTGGCGACCCTGCCGGTCGTGGCGCTCGGGGTGGGGATTGGCGTGGACTACGGCATCTACATCTACAGCCGCCTGGAAAGCTTCCTGCGTGCCGGCCTGCCGCTGCAAGAGGCGTACTACCAGACACTGAAGTCCACCGGTAAGGCGGTGCTGTTCACCGGTCTGTGCCTGGCCATCGGCGTGTGCACCTGGATCTTCTCGGCCATCAAGTTCCAGGCCGACATGGGCCTGATGCTGACCTTCATGTTGCTGTGGAACATGTTCGGTGCGCTGTGGCTGTTGCCGGCACTGGCGCGGTTCCTGATCAAGCCGGAGAAACTGGCGGGGCAGAAGGGCAATTCGTTGTTCGCCCACTGATCGACAGCTGAAACAAAAAAGCCGCAACCTTGGGTTGCGGCTTTTTTATGCCCGATGGTTTCGCCCTGGAACCTGTGGGAGCGAGCTTGCTCGCGATTGCGGAGTGTCAGCCGCATTGATATCGAACATTCGGCGGCCATCGCGAGCAAGCTCGCTCCCACAGGGTTCTTCGGTGATCAGGCGGGATCGCTGCCGAGCACCACATTCAGCGCGCTGCGGGCATCGTCCAGCTGCACCAACGTCGCATGCCGCGCGCCGAGGGCGTCGCGGTTTTCGATGGCGGTCAGGATTGCCTTGTGCCGGGGCAACGCCAGTTCATGCAGGTTCGGCCGCTGGTTCGAATGCTTCAAGGCTTCGGCGATGGCCACCGAGAGCATGTTGCACAGGTTGGCCAACAGGTCGTTGTGCGTGGCATCGGCGATGCGACTGTGGAAGTCCAGGTCCGGCTGCAACAGAGCCTCCGGCGTCGGTGCGGCTTCCATGCGTTGGTAGGCCTCACCGATGGAGGCGATATCCGCCTCCGTGGCGAATTGCGCGGCGAGGGCGGCAGCGGCCGGTTCGATGATGCTGCGCACGCTGGTCAGCAGGTCGAAAAACTGATTCTGCGGACTGCTCTGCATCAACCAGTGCAGCACGTCCGGATCGAGCATGTGCCAGTCCTTGCGCGGCTTGACCACGGTGCCGACCCGCGGGCGGGAATACACCAGGCCCTTGGCGACCAGTACCCGGGTGGCTTCACGCAGCACCGGCCGGCTGACCGCATATTCTTCGCACAACAGCGCTTCGGCGGGCAGTTTGTCGTCGGGCAGGAAACGTCCCGAGACGATCTGCATGCCCAGTTCCTGGACGATGCGCGAGTGCATGCTTTTGCGGTCGGAGGGTTTGCGGTAATCCATGGGAAACGGCACGGTCCTGTGCGAAGAGGTGTCGCGCATGATAGCAGGCGCGGCGAGTCGACTGTAGGAGCGAGCTCGCTCGCGATGGACGTCAACGATAACGTGGGGAACCTGACACCCCGCGGCGGTCTCGGGTCCATCGCGAGCGAGCTCGCTCCTACAAGGGGGGGGTCAGTGGGAGTGACGCGGCACCTCGGCCCCACGGCAACCGACCAGGAAGTCGAAGTCGCAACCCTGGTCCGCTTGCAGCACGTGGTCGATGTACAACTGACGATACCCACCGACGATCAGGTTCTGTGGCGGTTGCAGATCGGCCATGCGCGCGGCCAACTCGGTGTCCGCAATATCCAGGTGCAAACGGCCGCTGGCACAATCGAGTTCGATCCAGTCGCCTTCCTTCACTGCGGCCAGCGGACCGCCGGCAGCGGCCTCCGGGGCGACGTGCAGCACAACCGTGCCGTACGCCGTGCCACTCATGCGTGCATCGGAAATACGCACCATGTCCGTCACACCCTGGGCCAGCAGCTTGGCCGGCAGGCCCATGTTGCCCACTTCGGCCATGCCCGGATAACCCTTCGGCCCGCAGTTCTTCATCACCAGGATCGAGTTGGCATCCACGTCCAGTTCCGGGTCGTTGATCCGTGCCTTGTACATGTCGAAGTTCTCGAACACCACCGCACGGCCGCGATGCTGCATCAGTTCGGGCGTGGCGGCGGACGGCTTGAGCACGGCGCCCAGCGGTGCCAGGTTGCCGCGCAATACACAGATGCCGCCATCGGCGCGGATCGGGTTGTCGAGGGTGCGGATCACTTCGTCCTCGCCATAGATCGGCGCGTCCCTGGTGTTCTCGCCGATGGACTTGCCGTTGACAGTCAAGGCGTTCGGGTTCGGGATCAGGTTGGCTTCGCCGAGGCGACGCAGCACCGCCGGCAAGCCACCGGCGTAATAGAACTCTTCCATCAGGAAGCGCCCGGACGGTTGCAGGTCGACAATGGTCGGCATGCCGCGACCGATACGTGTCCAGTCATCCAGGTCCAGCTCGACGCCGATGCGCCCGGCGATGGCTTTCAGGTGGATCACTGCATTGGTCGAACCTCCGATGGCGGCATTGACGCGGATGGCGTTTTCGAAGGCTTCCTTGGTGAGGATCTTCGACAGCTTCAAGTCTTCGCGCACCATCTCCACGGCACGCATGCCGGACATGTGCGCCAGCACATAACGGCGTGCGTCCACGGCCGGAATCGCCGCGTTGTGGGGCAGGGAGGTGCCGAGCGCTTCGGCCATGCAGGCCATGGTCGAGGCGGTGCCCATGGTGTTGCAGGTACCGGCCGAGCGGGACATGCCGCCCTCGGCCGCGAGGAAATCGTCGATGCTGATGGTGCCGGCCTTGACCTGTTCGCTGAGCTGCCAGACCACGGTGCCGGAGCCAATGTCCTTGCCCTTGTGCTTGCCGTTGAGCATCGGCCCGCCGGTGACGACGATGGCCGGCACGTCGCAACTGGCGGCGCCCATCAGCAGGGCCGGGGTGGTTTTGTCGCAACCGGTCAGCAGCACTACGCCATCGATCGGGTTGCCACGAATGGCTTCTTCCACGTCCATGCTCGCCAGGTTGCGGGTGAGCATGGCGGTAGGGCGCAGGTTCGATTCGCCGTTGGAGAACACCGGAAATTCCACCGGGAAGCCCCCGGCCTCGATCACACCGCGTTTGACGTGCTCGGCGATCTGGCGGAAGTGCGCGTTGCACGGGGTCAGTTCCGACCAGGTGTTGCAGATGCCGATGATCGGCTTGCCATGGAACTGGTGGTCGGCGATGCCCTGATTCTTCATCCAGCTGCGGTACATGAAGCCGTTCTTGTCGGCGGTGCCAAACCATTGGGCGGAGCGCAGGGTGGGTTTCTTATCAGACATGATCTGTTCTCTTATTGTATGACTATATTGTTCGAGCTGAGGCGTAACATAAGCGCAAATTGTGAGCTTTGGAAGTGTTGTTGAGTAAATAGTATTACTATATAGTCCGCTCAAACGGAGGGATGGCCCTGGCGAACATTTCGCGAGAGGCGTCCCCCGAGGTTCTATAACAACAACAATCGGAGACCGTTCTCATGAGCCAGGAACTGCGGCTTATCCGCCGCATCACACTGAAACTGATTCCCTTCCTGATCCTGCTGTACCTGATCGCCTATGTGGACCGCTCCGCGGTCGGCTTCGCCAAATTGCACATGGGCGCAGACATCGGCCTGGGCGATGCCGCCTACGGTCTTGGCGCCGGGTTGTTCTTCATCGGCTACTTCCTGCTGGAAATCCCCAGCAACCTGATGCTCGACCGCTTCGGCGCACGGCGCTGGTTCGCGCGGATCATGGTCACCTGGGGCGCCATCACCATCGGCATGGCCTTCGTCCAGGGGCCGAACAGCTTCTATGTGATGCGCTTTTTGCTCGGCGCCGCCGAAGCCGGGTTCTTCCCGGGCGTTCTGTACTACATCACCCAATGGTTCCCGGTGCGCCATCGCGGCAAGATCCTCGGGCTGTTCATCCTGTCGCAACCCATCGCAATGATGATCACCGGCCCGGTGTCCGGTGGCTTGCTGGGCATGGACGGCGTGTTGGGGCTGCACGGCTGGCAGTGGCTGTTCATCGTCATTGGCGCCCCGGCGATCCTGCTGACCTGGCCGGTGCTGCGTTACCTGCCGGACGGCCCGCAGCAAGTGAAGTGGATGGACCAGGCGGAAAAGGACTGGCTGAGCGGCGAGCTGAAAAAGGATCTGGATGCCTACGGCCAGACCCGTCACGGCAACCCGTTGCACGCCCTCAAGGACAAGCGCGTCCTGCTGCTGGCGCTGTTCTACCTGCCGGTGACCCTGAGCATCTATGGCCTGGGTTTGTGGCTGCCGACCCTGATCAAACAATTCGGCGGCAGCGACCTGGTGACCGGATTCGTCTCGGCGGTGCCGTACATCTTTGGCATCGTCGGTCTGCTGATCATCCCGCGCAGTTCCGACCGCTTGAACGACCGCTACGGCCACCTCGCCATGCTGTACGTGCTGGGTGCGATTGGCCTGTTCCTCAGCGCCTGGCTGTCGGTGCCTGTGCTGCAACTGGCGGCGTTGTGCCTGGTGGCGTTCGCACTGTTCTCCTGCACGGCGGTGTTCTGGACCTTGCCGGGCCGCTTCTTCGCCGGTGCCAGTGCGGCGGCGGGGATTGCCTTGATCAACTCGGTGGGCAACCTCGGTGGCTACCTCGGTCCGTTTGTGATCGGCGCGTTGAAGGAATACACCGGCAACCTGGCTTCGGGCCTGTACTTCCTGTCCGGAGTGATGGTGTTCGGGCTGATTCTGACTGGCGTGGTGTATCGCCTGCTGGAGCGCAAGCACGTCCTGCCAGCCGATCAATTTGCAGCAAGTGCACGTGGGGCTTCCCGTACCTGATTTTGAGGGTTCACACCGACCAAATGTGGGAGCGGGCTTGCTCGCGAAAGCGCAGTGTCAGTCACCGATGATGTCGGGTATGACGACTTCTTCGCGAGCAAGCCCGCTCCCACATGGGTTCTGCGGTGTTCTGACGTATTGTTTACAGGAGAAAATTCATGCGTTTGGTTCAGTTCGAATTGAGTAACGGCGAACGTCGTGTCGGCGTGGTCGAGGCGGGCCTGGTCCGAGAAGTACAGGACGCGCGCACCGTTCGCGATCTGGCATTGGCGGCGATCGAGGCGGGCGCAAGCCTTGAGCAACAGGTACAGAGCCTGGGGTTGGGGATCAGCCATGACTACGCCCAATTGCTGATGCAACGGCGCATCCTGCCGCCCTTGGACCATGTGGACCCGGCGCACATGCTGGTCAGCGGCACGGGCCTGACCCACCTGGGCAGCGCCTCGGCCCGGGACAAGATGCACCAGCAAAGTGGCGACGAAACCGCGATGACCGACACCATGCGCATCTTCAAATGGGGCGTGGAGGGCGGTAAGCCGGCGGCGGATGAAGCCGGTGTGCAGCCAGAGTGGTTCTACAAAGGCGATGGCGGCATCGTCGTCAGGCCGGGCCAGCCGTTTCCCTTGCCGCCGTTTGCCGAAGATGCCGGCGAAGAGCCGGAGATCGCTGGCCTGTACGTGATTGGTCAGGACGGCAAGCCGTATCGCCTGGGTTTTGCCGTGGGCAACGAGTTCTCCGACCACGTCATGGAGCGCAAGAACTACCTGTACCTGGCCCACTCGAAACTGCGCAGCTGCAGCTATGGCCCGGAACTGCGGGTTGGCGAACTGCCGCAGCATCTGGCGGGGACCAGCCGCATCCTGCGTGACGGCGAAGTGCTGTGGCAGAACGAGTTTCTCAGCGGCGAGGCGAACATGTGCCACAGCCTCGCCAACCTCGAATTCCATCATTTCAAGTACAGCCAGTTCCTGCGCCCGGGGGACGTGCACATTCACTTCTTCGGCACGGCGACCCTGTCCTTTGCCGATGGCATTCGCACCCAGCCGGGTGATGTGTTCGAGATCACCCAGGCTGAATTCGGCGCGCCATTGATCAACGGCATCGCACCCGTCGCAGCGTCTTTCGAACCCGGCAGCGTCGGTACACTTTGAGGAATTACCCATGATCCGGATTCTTGGTCACAACTACATCGGCGGTCAGCGTAGCGCCGCCGGCAGCATCAAGTTGCAGAGTGTCGATGCGACGACGGGGGAGGCCTTGCCCCACGATTTTTCCCAGGCGACAGTGCAGGAAGTCGATGCGGCGGCCGGCGCGGCGGCGGCCGCGTATCCGGTCTATCGCAGCCTGAGCGCGGAGCGGCGGGCGCAGTTTCTCGAGGCCATTGCCGATGAACTGGATGCCCTCGGTGATGATTTTGTCGCTGTGGTCTGCCGCGAAACGGCGTTGCCCGCAGGGCGGATTCAAGGCGAGCGTGGACGCACCAGCGGGCAGATGCGCCTGTTTGCCAAAGTCTTGCGGCGCGGTGATTTCTACGGCGCGCGAATCGACCGGGCATTGCCGGAGCGTCAACCGTTGCCGCGTCCGGACCTGCGTCAATACCGCATCGGCCTGGGACCTGTGGCGGTGTTCGGTGCCAGCAATTTTCCGCTGGCGTTCTCTACCGGCGGCGGCGATACCGCCTCGGCGCTGGCCGCCGGGTGCCCGGTGGTGTTCAAGGCCCACAGCGGTCACATGGCCACGGCTGAATGGGTGGCTGACGCGATCATTCGTGCTGCCGAGAAAACCGGGATGCCGGCCGGCGTGTTCAACATGATCTACGGCGGTGGCGTCGGCGAGGCGCTGGTCAAGCATCCGGCAATTCAGGCCGTGGGCTTCACCGGTTCGCTCAAGGGCGGTCGGGCCTTGTGCGACATGGCAGCGGCCCGCGCACAACCGATTCCGGTGTTTGCCGAGATGTCGAGCATCAACCCGGTGATCGTCTTGCCCGAGGCGTTGCAGGCGCGGGCCGACACGGTCGCCCGGGATCTAACGGCGTCGGTGGTTCAGGGCTGCGGCCAGTTCTGCACCAATCCGGGCCTGGTGATCGGCATTCGCTCAGCGCCGTTCAGTGCCTTTGTGCAGCAAGTGGCCGGGTTGATGGGCGATCAGCCGGCGCAAACCATGCTCAATGCCGGAACCCTGAGCAGCTACGGTCAGGGCTTGCAAAAACTGCTCGCGCATCCGGGGATTGAGCACCTGGCCGGCAATCCGCAACAGGGCAATCAGGCACAGCCGCAGCTGTTCAAGGCCAATGTCAGCCTGCTGCTCGATGGCGATGAAGTGCTGCAGGAGGAAGTGTTCGGTCCGACCACGGTGGTGGTTGAAGTGGCCGATCATGCGCAACTGATGGCCGCCCTGAATGGCCTGCACGGCCAGTTGACCGCCACCGTCATCGGCGAGCCGGAAGACTTTGAACAGTTCGCCGGGCTGACGGCGTTGCTGGAGCAGAAGGTCGGACGCATCCTGCTCAATGGCTATCCGACGGGCGTGGAAGTCTGCGATTCGATGGTCCACGGCGGGCCTTACCCGGCAACGTCCGATGCGCGCGGTACCTCGGTGGGCACACTGGCCATCGATCGTTTCCTGCGTCCGGTGTGCTTCCAGAACTACCCGGACAGCTTGCTGCCGGATGCGCTGAAGAACGGTAATCCGCTGCGCATCCAGCGACTGGTGGATGGGCAGTCGTCCCGCGAGGCACTCTAGCGGCTGACCACAACCCCTGTGGGAGCGGGCTTGCTCGCGAATGCAGTTAATCATTCAACATCTCTGTTGGCTGACACTGCGCTTTCGCGAGCAAGCCCGCTCCCACAGGTTTGTGTGAAACTTTGGTCGGGTGCATGAGCTATCATTGGCGCTTTCCCATTCAAAGATTGATTGCCATGACTTCCCCAACCGACACCTTGCTCAATGCCCTCGAACGCTGCGGAATGGTGGAGATCGACGGGCTGCATGCCTTCGAATTCGCCCTCGACGAGTTCGATAACCTGCACATTGAATGCATGGATGGCCGTGTGGCCAAACACTGGGAGTTCACGCCGGCGCAGGTACAGGCCGCGACCTTCGACTCTACGCTGCAAAGCTGGTTGATCACCGGTGACTCGGGTGAACACCGTTTGGTGTGCCTGGGCGATGTCGTCAGCGGTGACAACGAAGAAGACGACCAAGACGATGCGTAACCTCTGGCCACTGTTGATGGCCGGCAGCATCGGCGCCATGGGCGTTCAGGTCGCATCCGCCGAGGACTATCAACTGCTGGTGGGCTCCTACACCGCCGGTCAAAGCCAGGGCATCTACCGCCTGGCGTTCGACAGCCGCACCGGGCAGATCGATGCCAGCCCCCTGCAAGTGATCAAGAGCGCGAACCCGTCGTGGTTGACCCTGTCGAAGGATCAGCGACAGCTGTTCGTGGTCAACGAAAACGGCCCTGGCCAGACCGATCCGGTAGGGCGCGTCAGCAGTTTCGCGATTGATCCCAAGACCCACGCGCTGAGCCTGATTAGCCAGGTGCAAAGCCTGGGCAACGAGCCGACCCATTCCAGCCTCAGCATCGATGGCAGCCATTTGTTTGTCAGCAATTACTCGGTGGCCGAAGACCCGGGCGGCACCCTGGCGGTATTGCCGGCGGCGGCCGATGGCAAGCTCAAACCGGTGGTGCAGATGAGCAGCCACCCGGCGAGCCGGGTCAATCCCGAGCGCCAGGCCTCGGCCCATGTGCATTCGACGATCCCGTCGCCGGACGGCAGATACGTGTTCTCCAACGACCTGGGTGCCGACAAGGTGTTCGCCTACCGCTTCGATCCCAAGGCCAACCCGGAACTGCCTTTGACCCCGGCAACCCCTGCATTCGTACAGCTGCCGCCCGGTAGCGGACCCCGACATCTGCTGTTCAGCGCCGACGGCAAACACGCCTGGCTGACCATGGAAATGAGCGCGCAAGTGGCGGTTTTCGATTACCACGACGGCCAACTCGAACAGACGCAGATGGTCGATCTGGCTGCCGGGCAACCGGTATCGGACAAGGCTGCGGCGGCGTTGCATGCCTCGGCTGACGGCAAGTTCCTCTACGTCAGCAACCGTGGCACGGCCAATCAACTGCTGGTGTTTGCCATCGATCCGGCGACCGGCCATCTCAGTGAGCTGCAACGGCGGGCGGTGGAGGGCGATCATCCGCGGGAATTCAGCCTCGATCCGAGCGGCAAATTCCTGTTGATCGCCAACCAGAAGAGCAACCAGATTGTCGTCGTCGAACGCGACGCCAGGACCGGTCTGCTGGGCAAGACCGTGCAAAAACTGCCGATGGATGCCCCGAGCGACCTCAGGTTTCTGCTGCGTCAATAAGCCGCAGGCCCCGGTTGATGGGGCCTGCCTGCTTTTATCAATGACGCTGATATCTGGTACTGCTACAAAGCATTTCAAGGCACGAACCCTCGAGGGTTAAGTTTGCTTCACGGCCCCACCGGGCAAGCAAGCCAACCGAATCCGAGGAATACCGCCATGAACTTCAACATCTTCTCTGTCATCGCCGCTTCCGCCATTTCCGCCACCGTTGCGCTGCCAGCCAGTGCCAACGTTGAAATCAGCGACAAAAAAGCCCACACCCAGAGCTACACCCCGAAGTACCTGCAACAGAGCGCCAACTTCTACGCCGCGCTGGATCACAAAACCCAAGCCTGAACGTCAGCCCTGCCTTTATGCAGGAGCGAAGTCACTGATGATCGAAGAGCCTGATGTTGAAAAACAGGTGTTGAAAACGATCAGAGTGATGTCGCTCCTGCATAACGCATTTGCGACAGCATCACTTTGCTATCAATGTTGCGCTTGATATCACATTGCCATGCGTTTAAATTGACGCTGATTTTTTGACTCCTCCTCACGGCAAGGATCGATAGCATGGTGACGCGTCTGGCATTGGTTCTACTTTTTCTCTATTCCACCCCCATTCTGTCGGCAGCCGACCCTGTTCCGGTTGAGCCGGATGCTGCGCGCGAGCGCTTGATGAGTTTTATTGAAGAGTGAAATAGTCTGGCTTAATGATCAATGAAGTTGATGGTCACTATGGATAACCCTGAGTGGTTAACCCGGCTTTTTTGATCGATTCTGAGGGCATTGAAACATGCCTGCGGAGAACATCATGGCCAGCGCAATTCTCACTTCTGCCAAACACGGCGCCTATGTGGCGATCGGTCTTTACCTTGCCATGGTGCTGGTGGTCAGCCTTTCAGCCCAGTCGCAATCCAGCTTTGAAGCACCGATCCAGGTCGCTCATCCCGGCATCCAGTTTGAACACCGTGCGCAGAATGCCAGCGTTGATCAGGCTGAACTCGCAGGAGTCGTCGGCGCATGAAAGGGCACAGACTCTGGGTCATCGCTTTCCTGGCGTTCATGACCAATGGATCCTCCCTGTTGGGGATCGGACAGGGCTCGGCAGGCTCGGTGGCACGGGCCATCGAAGCCAACCACAACATTGCCCGCAACATCGAAAACGCCAATGCCCAGGGCATGCTGGCTGGCAATCCACCGATCAGGAGTGAAGGTGTGGTTTTCGGCCCGTTCCAGGTCGATTGCTCGGCCATCGGGATGTGTCAGGTTCTGGCCTGAGTCTTCGACGCACCACGGACCTTTGTAGGAGCCAGCTTGCTGGCGATGGTGTGTCAGGCACCACAGCGTCAACTGACACACCTTCGCCAGCAAGCTGGCTCCTACAGGGGGTGGTTATTTCTTCATGATTGATGTGAACAGGTCCGACTCCAAAAGCCGCTGTAGCCATGCCTGCAAGCGCAGGTAAGGGGTCTGCCCGAACCAATCGCGATCGACATGGGCGAATTGCCGTACGAAGGGCATCAACGCCACATCCGCCAGGCTCGGATGGTCCGCCAGCAAATAGTCGCGGCCTTCCAGCAACTGATCCAGCCTGCGCAGGAACACCTCACCCTCGCTGCGATAAACCTCCATCGGCTGCTCGGGATAACGTTCCGCGTACTTGTAGCGATTCAAGTGCACCTTGAACACCTGATCGTTCTGTTCAATCAAAGGGGCGATTTGCTCCGCTGCGACAGGATCATTCTTGAGCAACCAGTCCTGCGGATCGTTCTGAGCCAGGGCCCAGCGCATGATGTCGAGGCTTTCGTCGATCACCCGGCCATCGGCGTTCAGTACCGGCACCGTGCCTTTGCCCGACAGTGCGAGCATCTCGGCGGGCTTGGCCTTCAGGCTGACTTCGACGATGTCCACGGCCACTCCCGAATAACGCAGGGCCATGCGTGCGCGCATGGCGTACGGGCAGCGGCGGAAGGAATACAGCGTGTTCATTTCACCTCCAGGGTACTCAGGCCGTTGCCCTGGCGCTGGACCTGAATCTGCACCGGAATACGTTCATGCATTTCCTGTACGTGGGAAATCACCGCGACCTTGCGGCCCTGGGCCTGCAAGCCGTCGAGGGCATCCATGGCCAGTTGCAGGGATTCGGGATCGAGGCTGCCGAAGCCTTCGTCGATGAACAGCGACTCGATTTTCAGCGTGCTCGACGCCATTGACGCCAAACCGAGGGCCAGCGCCAGCGACACCAGGAAGGTCTCGCCACCGGACAGTGAGTGCACCGAGCGCAGTTCGTCGCCCATTTCCGTGTCCATCACCAGCAACCCGAGCATGCTGCCGCCGCGCTTGAGGCGATAGCGGCGCACCAGTTGGCGCAATTGCACGTTGGCGTGATGCACCAGCAGGTCGAGGTTGTAGGCCTGGGCGATCTTGCGGAAGGTGTCGCCGGTGGCGGAGCCGATCAACGCATTCAGGCGTGCCCAGCGTTGATACTCGTTGTAGGCGTCGGCAATCTGCTGCGCCAGGGCCTGATTGGCGTTCTGCCGGCGCTGGTCCTCGGCCTGCTCGGCGCGCAGTTCGGCGCAGTGTTGCTCGCTGGCGGCGGCCAGGTTTTGCAGGTCGATCAGCGCACTGGCCAATTGCTCGACATCAAGGTTGCCGTTCTGTTGTGCCTGATGATTGAGCAGGTGTTTGTTGCGCTCCTGTACCAGGACGTTGGCCTGTTCGATGGCTTTTTCGCTGTGCTGCAAGCGCTGGCGCAGTTCGCTGACCTGGGTGTCGTCGACGCTCAACAGGTTTTCGAGGCCGCCGTCATCCAGCTCGGGATGACGGGCACGCCAGTCGCCGATCTTGCCAGCGAGCTCACGTTCTTCGCCTTCCAGTGCATGCAAGCGTTCCCGCTGGGCCTTGAGCTCGGCGGCGATTTGCACTGACTGCGTGACGACGCTTTGCAACGTCTGCGCAGTGCTGGCTTCGGCGCTGCGCGCCTGTTCCACGGTCTGTTCCAGTTGCTGCTGCCAATGCTCGGCGCTGCTGTGTTCGCCGAGTAATTGCCCGAGTGTGTGCTGGCTCGCCTGTTGCTGCTCGGCCAGCCCGGTGAATTGCTGTTCGGCGGCCTGCAATTGCTGCACGCGGCTTTGCTGGCGATCCTGTTCCTTCTCCAGGTGTTGCTGGCGCTGTTGCTGCTCGGCCAATTCTTCCTTTTGCTGTTCGAGTTGCGCCAGGCGTTCGGCGATCTGCCGGTCGAGCTGCATGAAGGTCGCGGCCGGTTCGACGCGCAGCGCTTGCAGGGTTTCGGCCGGCAGCAGGTTGGCGAATGCCTTGAGTTCTTCGTCCAGACGCTGGCGGTCGTTGTTCAATTCGCGCTGTTGATTGCTCAGGTGCTGGGCCGCTTGCTGGTGCGCGGTTTCGGCATGGCGCAGTTGCTGGGTCAGGCGTGCGGCATCCTGTTGCAGGGTGAGCAGCGCGCTCTGCCGTTGCTCGTCCTGGCTGATGCTTTGGTTGAGCTGACTGTTTTGCTGAACGAGCCAGGCATCGCGTTTGGCGGCATCCTGATTCAGCAGTTGGGCCGCCAGCGGGTGCGCTTCCAGGCTCGGAGCGAGGGCTTGCTGCTGGGTCGCCAGTTGCTCCTGCTGTTGCAGCAGTTCCTTTTGCTGGGCGATCAGCCCGCCGACTTCGGCACGCAGGTCAGTGAGTTTTTCCTTGAGCAGGTCGACGGCCTTTTGCGCGTTGGCCTGTTCGCTTTCATCAAAACGACCGAGGCTTTGCAGCAGGGCTTCGGGCTGATGATAGGGATGCTCGTTGCTGCCGCAGACCGGACATGGCTGATCGTCCTGCAACTGCGCGCGCAGCTCTTCGACACTGGCACTGCGCGCCAGACGCTGACGCTCCAGCAGTTCGCGAGTGACGTTGAGGGTCTGTTCGGCAACGCTCAGATCAGCCTTGGCCTTGACCCCGTCCTGGGTCAGGCGTTCACGTTCCTGCTGCGCGGTGAGCTGGCGCTGTTGCAGCTCGGCGCTGCGTTTGTCCAGGTCCTGCTGGCTGGCCCACAGGCGCGCAAGGTCTTCGACGGCGCGCAGTTGCTTGCGGTTGTCCTGCAACAGGCTACCCAGGATGCCGATCTGTTCGGCGACGGCATCCGGTTCGGCACCGGCCTCCTTGAACAGCACCTCCAGTTGCTGCTTCTGCGCGGTGAGCGCCTGGTCGGTGCTCGCGGCGTTTTGTTCGAGGCTGGCCAGTTCGGCCTGGCCCTGATTCAGTCGATTGCCGATCAGCATCAACTGTTGCAGCCGGTCGCGATAGGCATTCCAGGCATCGCTCAGCGGTGCCAGATGCGTGCTTTGCTCAAGCCCCGTGGCGATGCGCTGCAAGTCCCCGGCACCTCGGGCTTGCTGATCGAGCAAGGTCTGAATCGTGCCCTGGCCCTGGGTGCAGGCCTGTTGCGCCTGTTGCCTGGCTTCGGCGCTGAGGGCGGTGTCCTTGGCCAGGCGGGCGAGGGTGCTTTGGGCTTCGAAGGCCTGCCGCAGCAACGGCGCGCTGTCGGCTTGTCGCTGTTGGGTTTCGCTCAAGGCGATCCGGGCGCTGCCGAGCTGTTGCTCAAGCAGCGTCTGGCGCTCACCGAGTTCGCCATGTTGCTGCGTCTGCAAGGCAATTTGCGCCGCCAAGGGTGTCAGCAGCGCGTCGACCTCGGCTTTACGGGCGAACTGGTGCCGTTGCGGGGCCAGCTGTTCGAGACGGGTGAGCCTCAAACGCTCGCTGGCCAAGGCCTCCCAGTGGGTCTGCGCTGATTGCAGTTGTTCGCTGGCGGCCAGATGCTCGTCCTGCAATCGACGCAGGTCCTTGAGCCAGGTGTCCTGCAGTTCAAGCAGTTTGAGCTGCGCCTGTTGGGTCTTGAGTTGTTGCTGCGCCTGGTTGAAGCGTTCATCCAGTCCGGCGCGAGCTTCGGGTGACAGCGGCGTTACCCCGCTGGCCTGATCCTGCAGCAGCTTGTGCGCCTCGCGGGCCTCCTTGGTCTTGTCGAAGGCCCGACGACCGAGGCGAGTGTAGAGCGCGGTGTCGGTGAGTTTTTCCAGCAGTTCGCTGCGGTCGTTGTCGTCGGCCTTGAGGAACGCGCTGAACTCGCTTTGCGCCAACATCACCGCGCGGGTGAACTGTTCGAAATTCAGCCCCAGCGCGGCTTCGAGCTGAGTCTTGTATTCGCCTTTCTGGCTGGCGAGCAATTGATCCTGATCGATGTCTCGCAAGCTCTGGCGGCTGGCCTGCAGCTTGCCAGCGGCCTTGTCCCGGGCGCGATTGGCCTCCCAGCGGGCGCGGTAGCGGCGGCCGTCGACGCCGACGAAATCCACTTCCGCATAGCCTTCACCCGTGCCGCGACGTAGCAGGGTGCGTGGGTCGCCGGTAGCGATTTCGCCGTCGGCGTCCGGCACCTTGGCGTCGCGCCCGGTGTTGTTCAGGCGCGGTACGGCGCCAAACAGCGCCAGGCACAGGGCATCAAGCAAGGTGCTTTTACCAGCGCCGGTGGGGCCGGTGATGGCGAATAGTCCGGCACTGGCCAAGGGTTCGGCGGTGAAGTCGATTTCAAATGGCCCGGCCAGGGAGGCGAGGTTTTTCAGGCGGATCGCGAGGATTTTCATGGTTGTTCGCTCTCCATCTGCACGTCCTGCAACAGCTCGGCAAAGTCCTTGAGGGTCTGCTCGTCGACCTCGCTGCCGTAGTTGTCCTGCCAGGCGCGGCTGAACAGTTCCTGAGGCGTGAGTTGGTCCAGTTCGATCAGCGTGCTGCCTTCGTCGGCACCGTCACGGCCGCCGTTGCCGGCGTACTCGGCGGCGATGCGCACCAGGCGCACGGCCTTGCCTTGCAGGGCGGTTTCCACTTGATTGCGCAGGTCGGGCTGCGGTTCATCGAGGCGCACCCGCACCTCCAGCCATGGTTGGCGCTGGATGTCGGCCAACAGGTCGATGTTCGGCAGGTCCGCCAGTTGCACCAGGATCTCGCTCAATGGCGCCGGGCCGATGCGTTGCAGGTTGACCGCGCGGGGGATCAGTTTCGGCTCGACGCTGACCAGGGTTTCGCCATCGAGTTTGATGTCGAGGATCTGGTGCTGATAGCTGATCTCTGAGAACGACAACGGAATCGGCGAGCCGCTGTAGCGGATGCGCTCCTCGCCGTTGACCTTCTGCGGCTTGTGCAAGTGGCCGAGGGCAACGTAACTGATGCTCGGTCCGAACAGGCTGGCGGGCAGGGCTTCGGCATTGCCGATGATCAGGCTGCGCTCGGAGTCTTCCGACACCGAACCGCCCGCCATGTGTGCGTGGCTGATGGCGATCAGCGCCTGGCCTTTCTTGCGCTTTGCGTTCGCCGCCTCGATCAGCCATTCATGGACCTGGCCAATGCCACGCAGGTAGTTGTCGCCCAGATGCGCGCCGGTGACTTCGGCAGGGCGCAGGAACGGCAGCGCCAGGCACCAGGCGACGGTTTTGCCCTTGGCATCCGGTAGCGGCAACAGCAAACGCTCGGCATCCAGTTGCCCGTCATCCAGCCACAACACACGACCGAGCGCGTGAGTGCGCAAGCGGCGCATCAACGGCGCGGGCAGTTCGATCCGCGAGCCGGAATCGTGGTTGCCGGCAATCATCACGATGGTCAGCAACGGCTGCTGTTCGTGGGCGCTGACGATGAAGTCGTAGAGACGCTCCTGGGCTTTGACCGGCGGATTGACCGTGTCGAAGATATCGCCGGCGATCAACAGCACATCCGGCTGGTCGAGCTTCAATTGACGCAACAGCCACTCGAGAAAACAGCCGTGTTCGAAATCGCGATCCTGGCCGTGCAGGTTCTGCCCGAGGTGCCAGTCGGAGGTGTGAAACAAGCGCAAGGCGAACTCCGCTACAAAATAGGTAATGGCCGCGTGAAAAATGAAGGCGGCGAAAGGGGGAAGAGTTTACTGGTAAACCGGTCGGGTGTGGTTGCACACCAAACTTCTTATGGCAGGGAGTTCTGTGGCGAGGACGGCTGCCTGTGGCGAGGGGGCTTGCCCCCGTTGGGCTGCGGAGCGGCCCCAGGTTTTTCCTGGTACACCGAGCCGCCCGGATTTACGGCCGCTTCGCGCCCGAACGGGGGCAAGCCCCCTCGCCACAAATGCATCTTTGTCGCCAGGTCGGTGTTTACTTGGGATAAAGCGGCGGCAACCCACTGTCACCGACAGGGTCCTGAACCCGTTCGGCCATCGGGATCGCCTTGATCGCACGCCACAGTTCGTCACCTTGCCAATACTGGCCGGTTTCGCTGTACAGCGCGCCGTTCAGGCCGTCGAGGGCGTCGGACAGAGGTACGAAGCGGGCGGCCATGTCGGCCAGGGTTTCCGGCTGCTGGCGGGCCCAGGCGTCGAGGGCCTGGCGGGTGGCGTGGGAGTCGTTGGCCTGGCAGGCGCGCTTGAGGTCGTCGAGCACGGTGCGCGGGCTCGGGCCGGTTTGCGCGACACGCGCCACCGCCGGTTGCCAGCGGCCACGCCACCAGAGGCCAAAGCCGAGCAGGGTAGTGCAGGCCAGAATCAAGGTACTGAGCTTCCAGCGCCAGAGTGCTTCGCTGTTGGCGCCTACATCGACCGGTGAGGCGCCGGCCGGGGTGTCGGCCAGCAGGCTCGGATTGGCCACCACGTGCAGCGTGCGAGCAGGCAGGCTGCTGTGTTCCAGATGATCTTCGAAGGTGTTCCACCAGATCACGTCGACGGTGGGCAGCTCGATGGCGCCGGTCCTTGTCGGCACCAGGGCCTCGCGGTCTTCACGACTGCCGACCAGGCCGCGTTCGCTGTTCTGGTTGCCGAGCACCGGTTGATCAGGGTAGCGGCGCAGGCCGCCGACGTCGGTGCCGGGCAGCGGAGGCAGTTGGGTGCTGGACAAGCCTTCGGCCTTCACCGTCAGGCTGCGGGTCAGCGAATCGCCGACCTGAGTGTGATCCGGCTCCGGGTTCCAGATTTCGCTCAGGGTCAGGCTGCGGGCAGGCAGCCAGGGCGCGTCGGCCGGATAGGTGAGGGGCTTGGCCTTGACCGTCAACAGCAGTTCGGCCGAGGTGACGCGCATCAGCTTGCCGGCTTTTGGCCCCTGGGCTGCGTCCTGTACCGGTTGTGGGTCGACCAGCGCGGCGTTGAAGACCTGTGCCGGAATGATCAGTTCGCCGCTGTGTTGCGGGTAGATCGCGTAGCGCATTTCGATCACGCCATGGCGCAGGCCGTCGATGTCCTTTTCGTAGGTGCGTGAGTCGCCCAATTGTTCGATGCGTGCGTCAGGTATCTGCAAGGGGGGCAGGCTGCTGTCGTCGTACAGCGACACCGAATGGTAGATGCGCAGGGTCAGGACCGCCTGGGCCTGCACGTACACGCTGGTTTGATCGAGGCTGGCATCGATGAACACCGCGGCCCGCTGGTTCGGGTTGTCCGGTGTTTCGCTCTCGACCACTTGCAGGGTGATCGGCTGGCTCTGCAGTTCCCCCAGTTGCAATGACGGAATCACCACGCTGCCGTTTTGCCGGGGCAGGAGGGTGACGATCCAGCGGGTGGTGGCCTGGTTTTCTCCGCTCAGGGTGTTCAGCTGGTTGACCTGGCGTGTGCCGCGCACTTCGAACAACGGTTCCAGCGCCGCCAGGTCCGGTTTGCCGAACTGAGTGACATCGCTGGATTCCAGGGTCAGCTCGACCGTCTCGCCTGAGCTCAGGCGACTGCGATCAACACTGGCGACCAGTTCTGCTGCCTGTGCCTGAACGGTGCAGAACAACAGGCCATGCAGCAGCGCGAGCAATAAAACGGTGAAGCGGGTCATCGAGTTTCTTCCTGATCCTGATGTTGTTGCTGTTCGTACCAGAATTTGCGCCTGAGCAGTTCGCCGGGGTCATCCGGGATCTGTCGCAGCCATTGCTCCAGTGCCTGGCGCTGCTCACCTTCGATGCTGTCGGTGGCCGGGCGCAAGGGCGGTGTGGTGTGTTGTTCGTCACCCAGTTCGCTGCCCGGAACCTCGTTGCCCCCCGGTTTCGGCGGTGTGGTGGGTGGTTGTTCCTCACCCGGGCGGCTCGGTTGCCCCTCGGTTTTCGGTTCGCCGCTGCTCGAGGGTTGTGCGGCGGCACCGGGCGGTGGCTCCGGCGATTCGGCTTCGGGCCGGGCGTTGCTGGCGGCGTCTGGCTCAGGAGGAGTATTTTTCTCCTTGAGCAAGCGCTCGACCAGCGCCTTGTTGGTCAGTGCCGGACGCAAATCCGGTTGACGTTCCAGTGCCTGTTCGTAAGCGTCCAGGGCTGCCTCCAGCTCACCGCTTTTGGCCAGGGCATTGCCTCGATTGTAGTGGGAGTGGGCATCGTCGCCTTCGGCAAACCGCTCGGCGGCGCCTGCGTAGTCGCCGGCCTCATAGAGCGCCACGCCTTGCCACTGATGATTTTCGAAGCGTCGGGAGGCCTCCGCAGGGCGCTTTTGCTTGAGTAAATGCAAGCCTTGTTGATCTGGTCGCAGCCAAAGGTCCGCTAGGTCGAAGGCGTAGCTCGGTTGAGGCAGCGCCAATAGCAGCGGCAGGCACAGCAGCCAACCGCGACGCCCCGCGCAGGCCGCGAGCAGCAGCAGTGGCAGCAGCAGCCAGTACCCCTGATCGGCCCAGGTGTCCAGGCGCAAGGTCTGACCGTCGTTGCGCAAGTGGCGTGGACCGTCGAGCAGGCCAAGGGCGTGCAGGTCGCTATCGTCCAGGCGCGCCTGGCGATAGCGCCCATCCAGGTCGTTGGCAAAATTTTTCAAGCCGGGTTCATCCAGGCGCGGCACGAGAATGGCGCCTTGTTCATCCTTGAGGAAGCTGCCGTCTTCCTGGGTGATCGGCGAGCCTTCGGCGGTGCCGATGCCGAGCATCAAAAATTGGGTCGATTTGCCGTTCAGCGCGCGACGGATGCCCAGCCGCTCCTGGTCGGTCAGGGACGATCCAATCAGCAGGATCCGGCCATCGCCCAAAGCAGCCTGTTCGAGCAACGCCAGGGCCTTGAGCACCGCCAGATCGGCGCGATGACCGGCCGCTGGCATCAACGACGGTTTCAGTGCATCCAACAGATTGCGGCTGGTGGAAAGATCATCTGACAGCGGCACCAGTGTGTGGGCACTGCCGGCGTAGACGACGATGGCGGTTTGCGCGTCGCTGCGAATCTGCAGCAGATCAAGCACCTTGCGTCGTGCCTGTTCGAGTCGGTTGGGTGTGACGTCGGTGGCGAGCATTTCCGGGGTCAGCTCGAGAATCACCACCAGCGGATCGGCGGGCTTTTGACTGGTCTGCTCGACACGCTGCCAGCCCGGACCCAGCAGGGCGAGCACGGTCAACAGCCACGCGAGACCGAGGGCGATCCAGGGCAATTTACTGTCACGTCCACTGCCACCGCTGAGCAATGTCGTGTGAAAGGCTGCAGGCAGGATCATTTGCCAGCGCCCGGCGCGTTTCTTGCGGTGCCAGAGTTGCCAGAGCAACCAGCCAAGCACCGGCAGCAACAGCAGCCACCAGGGGCGGAACCAGTACGGCCACAGTACACTCATCGGCGCCTCCGCAGGCGCAGGCGTTTTAGACGCTGGCGCCAGTCGGGCAGCAATTGCGTTTGCAAAAACAGATCCCTGGTAAACAGGCGTTGCAAGGGGTTGTCCGGCCAGAGTACGGGGGCCAGCAGCAGCATGCTCAACCACAGCGCCAGGGCCAGCGGCCAGTGATACAACGCTTGGGCCGGGCGGGCCTGGGTCGGTTGCTGGGTCACGGGCTCCAGTTGGTCAAGGGTGTCCTTGATCGATTGCAGTTCCTTGCCATCGTGGGCGCGGAAGTACTGACCGCCGGTGACTTCGGCGATGGCCTTGAGGGACGGCTCGTCGAGGTCCAGGCTCGGGTTGACGCCGAGGAAACCCACGGAGCCGCTTTGCTCTGGATCGGCGCCAATGCCGATCGGATAGATTTTCACGCCTTCCTTGGCCGCCAGCCGGGCGGCGGTGAACGGGTCGATTTCACCGCCATTGTTGGCGCCGTCGGTGACCAGAATCAGCACGCGGCTTGTTGCCGGACGCGAGCGCAGGCGCTTGAGGGCCAGGCCGATAGCATCGCCGATGGCGGTGTTTTTGCCGGCAATGCCGATACGCGCTTCATCGAGCCAGACGCGCACGGTGTGGCGGTCGAAGGTCAGCGGCGCCTGCAGGTAGGCCTGGCTACCGAACAGGATCAGGCCGACCCGGTCACCTTCGCGGCTTTCGAGGAAATCGCCGAGCAGGTGCTGGACCAACGCCAGTCGGCTCACTTCTTCGTCCTGCCACTGCATGTCAGGGAAGTCCATGGAGCCGGAAACGTCCACCGCCACCAGCAAGTCACGGCCACTGGCGGCAATCGGCAAGGGTTCGCCGAGCCATTGCGGGCGTGCCGCCGCGACCAGCAGCAACAGCCACAGCACTATGAACGGTGCCTGCTGGCGCCATGCTGGCAGGTTTGCCCGGGCGCGACGCCCAGCGAGGCCTTCCAGGTCGCTGAGGAAACTGACCTTGAGCGCCGGTTCGCCACTGTCGGCCACCGGCAATATGATGCGCATCAGCCACGGCAGCGGCAGAAGGGCAAAAACCCACGGCCAGGCGAACTCAAACATGCTTGCGAATCCATGTGTCGACGGCCTGGGTCAGGCCGGCGATGGCCTTGTCGTCGAGTTTGCATTCGGGTTTGTAGGCGCCTTCGACCAGCACCATCCAGCGAGTCAGGCCTGCGGCCGGGCAGCGATTGTCGAGGAACGCCAGCCATTTTCGCCCGTTGAGGGTGTGGCTCTGGCTGTAGGGGTAGTGGTTGCGGCACAGGCGTTTGAGCAAACCGTTGAGTTGCTGCAGCCAGGCACCGGCCGGCGCACCGTCGTAGGGTTTGGGCATCAAGGCCAGTTCCGCCAGGGCGGCAAGACGCACCGGGTCAAGCGGCTGTTCTGCACGCACCACGGGGCGCCTGTCCGGAATAAAACGACGTAGCTTCCACAGGCCCAAACCGATCAGCGGCACCAACAGAAGCAGCAACCACCAACCCGGTGCCGGAGGCCAGAATTCCACCGGTGGCGGGGATATCAGTGGTTGCAGTTGATCAAGGCTGCTCATCGACCTTTCCCCGGTTTCTGTGGGTTCAGGTATTCGCGCAATTGCTCGACCATTTCGCTCTGAGTACTCAACGGCATCATCAGCACCCGCAGTTTTTGCGCGAGCAGCTCCCAGCGCGCGATACGCGCTTCAGCCTGGGCCCGGTAAGCCTGGCGCAGGTCGAAATTCAGCGTATCGAGTTCCAATTGCGCTCCACGCTCGGCGAAACGTAAAAGGCCGGCGGCGGGCAGGGCATGATCCAGCGGATCGGACACCGGCAGCAGCAACAGGTCGCAATGACGCGATAACAGGCTCAGCTGTTGCTCGGCGCTTTCCGATAGCGCGCGTTCGTCGCAAATCACAATGACAAGGCTGCCCGGACGTGACACCTCACGCGCTCGGCGCAAGGCAATGCCAAAGGCGTCGCGGTCCGGCTCGCCCTCGGTGGTCAGCGACCGGTTGACCCGCACCAGCCGGTTGAGCAACTGCAGCAGGCTTTGCTTGCTGCGCCGAGGCTTGATTTCATAGTGCTCATTGTCGCCATACACCAGCCCGCCGATCCGGTCGTTGTGGCCCAGGGCTGCCCAACCGATCAGGCTCGCGGCCTGGGCGGCGAGCACCGACTTGAACATCAGGCCCGACCCGAAAAACAGCCGGTGGCTTTGTTCGACCATGATGAAAATCGGCCGCTCACGTTCTTCGTGGAACAGCTTGGTGTGGGGCTCCTGGGTGCGCGCGGTCACACGCCAGTCAATGGTGCGCACATCGTCGCCGGCCTGATAGACCCGCACCTGATCGAAGTCGACGCCACGCCCGCGCAATTTGGAATGGTGCAGGCCGATCAGCGGGCTGCGTTGGCCAGGCGTGGAAAACAGCTGCACTTCGCGCACGCGATGGCGCATCTCGATCAGGTCGGCGAGGCTGACACGGATGCCCGGCTCGGGCGGCAGGCTGGCGTTCATCGGGGTCAAGCGACGGCTACGACGTCGAGAATCCGCTGGACCACACGGTCCTGATCGATGCCAGCGGCTTCGGCTTCAAAGGAAAGAATGATGCGATGGCGCAGCACGTCGAACAGCACGGCCTGGATGTCTTCCGGGCTGACGAAATCACGCCCGGCCAGCCAGGCGTGGGCGCGGGCGCAGCGGTCCAGGGCAATCGAACCTCGGGGGCTGGCGCCGTAGGCGATCCACTCGGCCATCTCCGGGTCGAATTTGGCCGGGGTGCGGGTGGCCATGACCAGTTGTACCAGGTACTCCTCCACGGCGTCGGCCATGTACAGACCGAGGATTTCCTTGCGTGCAACAAAAATCGTCTGTTGAGTAACCCGACGCTCAGGCTTCGCTTCGCCGTTCAGGGCTTCTCCACGGGCTTGCTGCAGAATCCGGCGCTCGACAGTGGCATCGGGAAAGCCGATTTTCACGTGCATCAGGAACCGGTCAAGCTGGGCTTCCGGCAACGGGTAGGTGCCTTCCTGCTCGATCGGGTTCTGCGTGGCCATCACCAGGAACAGCGGCGACAGCTCATAGGTGCTGCGCCCGACACTGACTTGCCGCTCACCCATGGCTTCGAGCAAGGCCGACTGGACCTTCGCCGGGGCGCGGTTGATTTCGTCCGCCAATACCAGGTTGTGGAAGATCGGGCCTTGCTGGAACACGAAGCTGCCGGTTTCGGGGCGGTAGATTTCCGTACCGGTAATGTCGGCCGGCAACAGGTCAGGGGTGAACTGGATGCGGTGGAACTGCGCTTCGATGCCTTCGGCAAGTTCTTTGATGGCCTTGGTCTTGGCCAGGCCAGGAGCACCCTCGACCAGCATATGGCCGTCGGCGAGCAGGGCGATGAGCAATCGCTCGATGAGTTTTTCCTGGCCGAGAATCTGCGTTGAAAGAAAGGTTCGCAGCGCTAGCAGCGCTTCACGATGTTCCATCGATGACTGTTCCTGCAAAAGGGTGGCCGAGGACGTTCGAAATGCGCCAGGGCCGGGGGCGTTACTTTAATCCATCGCGGGGGGTGGCGACTAACGGCATTTTGCGCAAAGTGCGGGAAAAGATGGGTGAAATTGTTGGAGGTTCGTTCCATTTCAGTATTGTGGCGGGCTTACTGACGCCATCGCGAGCAAGCTCGCTCCCACAGGGGACCACGCCGTCACTGAGGCATGCAATCAAATGTGGGAGCGAGCTTGCTCGCGATGAGGTCGGAACAGGCGCTGATATTCAGAGCTGGCTAATGAAGGTGCCAGTGCCATCAAGAATGTTCTTCAAGGTCAGCTCAACTTCATCCATATCCACCATGTCGGCATCAAAGGTGATTTCCAGTACATCGTCGCCATTGAGCGCATCGGCATCAGCCGCGGCAATTTCGATCTTCAGCAGGGAAGGGCTGAGGGTGACTTTCACGCCATCGAGGGTCGAAGGCTCGCCGTCCAGAGTGATTTCCAGCTCGTCTTCATCCGGGTAGCGGCTCATCAGGAACATTTCGCCCTGGTCGCTGTGGCAGCAGAGCATGGCCATGTTGTCTTCTTCGTCGTCGCAAGGGTTGACGATCAAGAGGGCGGTTTTCATTTTCATGGGGAATTCCTGACTCGACGGGCGTGGTAAACGCAATAACGGGCGATTCTGCCAGCCCGCGCACATTTCTGCTTGTCCGAGTGTCGATGACCGGGTCGTGGACGGCCAGAGTGTTACTGGTCATTTCTGGTACGCATGTCCCGTAAAACCGGACGGAAAACCGTCATTTTCCTGTGCGAATGCTAGTGTTGTTCGATGCGCATGCGTTGAGCAGCGTACCGTTGACCGAATATGTCGCAGCACCGCAAGCACGGGCCTTGCCGCACTCGTTAAGCTGCGCAACGGATGAGCACCCGTAAAGACATTGCGCTGCACGCAGTCCAGTCGTTTTTGCAGATGCCCATTCACGGAAGGTGAATGTGACCTGAGTGTCTCGTCCAGCTTCACCCACCTGTCACCCTGTTTCCTCTGCCCGAGAATCAGGAACCGGGTGACGGACCACCCCGAAAGGGGTTTTGCACGCGACGCTTTCATCAATAACAAGCCCAAGCGGAGTACCACAGATGGCGTTCTTCACCGCAGCCAGCAAAGCCGACTTCCAGCACCAACTGCAAGCGGCACTGGCGCAGCACATCAGTGAACAGGCACTGCCACAAGTGGCGCTGTTTTCTGAACAATTCTTCGGCATCATTTCCCTTGACGAGCTGACCCAGCGTCGGTTGTCCGACCTTGCTGGCTGCACCCTTTCTGCATGGCGCATGCTTGAGCGCTTTGATCACGCGCAGCCGCAAGTGCGCGTCTACAACCCTGATTACGAACGCCACGGCTGGCAGTCGACCCATACCGCGGTCGAAGTGCTGCACCACGACCTGCCTTTCCTGGTGGACTCGGTGCGTACCGAGCTGAACCGCCGCGGCTACAGCATCCATACCCTGCAAACCACCGTGCTGAGCGTGCGTCGTGGCAGCAAGGGCGAGTTGCTGGAAATCCTGCCTAAAGGCACCCAGGGCGACGACATTCAGCAAGAATCGCTGATGTACCTGGAGATCGACCGCTGCGCCAACACCGCCGAGCTCAATGTGCTGAGCAAAGAGCTGGAGCAGGTGCTCGGTGAAGTCCGCGTGGCCGTCGGCGATTTCGAGCCGATGAAGGCCAAGGTCCAGGACATCCTGACCAAGCTGGACAACAGCCAGTTCGTCGTCGATGGCGACGAGAAGAACGAAATCAAGAGCTTCCTGGAATGGCTGGTGGGCAACCACTTCACCTTCCTCGGCTACGAAGAGTTCGTGGTCAGCGACGAAGCCGATGGCGGCCATATCGTCTACGACAAGGACTCCTTCCTCGGCCTGACCAAGCTGCTGCGTGCCGGCCTGACCTACGATGACCTGCGCATCGAAGACTACGCCGTGAACTACCTGCGCGAACCGACCCTGCTGTCGTTCGCCAAGGCCGCGCACCCAAGCCGTGTACACCGTCCGGCTTACCCGGACTACGTGTCGATCCGTGAAATCGACGCCGACGGCAAGGTCATCAAGGAATGCCGTTTCATGGGTCTGTACACCTCGTCGGTGTATGGCGAGAGCGTGCGGGTGATCCCGTACATCCGCCGCAAGGTCGAGGAAATCGAACGCCGTTCCGGTTTCCAGGCCAAGGCACACCTGGGCAAGGAACTGGCGCAGGTGCTCGAAGTGCTGCCGCGCGACGATCTGTTCCAGACCCCGGTGGACGAGCTGTTCAGCACCGTGATGTCGATCGTGCAGATCCAGGAACGCAACAAGATTCGCGTGTTCCTGCGCAAAGACCCGTACGGCCGTTTCTGCTACTGCCTGGCCTACGTGCCGCGTGACATCTATTCCACCGAAGTGCGCCAGAAGATCCAGCAAGTGCTGATGGATCGCCTGAAAGCCTCGGACTGCGAGTTCTGGACCTTCTTCTCCGAGTCCGTGCTGGCCCGCGTGCAGTTGATTCTGCGCGTCGACCCGAAAAACCGCCTCGATATCGACCCGCTGCTGCTGGAAAAAGAAGTGGTGCAGGCCTGCCGCAGCTGGCAGGACGACTACGCTGCCCTGACCGTTGAAAGCTTCGGTGAAGCCCATGGCACCAACGTGCTGGCCGACTTCCCGAAAGGCTTCCCGGCCGGTTACCGCGAGCGTTTCGCAGCCCACTCGGCTGTGGTCGACATGCAGCACCTGCTGAGCCTCAACGAAAAAAATCCGCTGGTGATGAGCTTCTACCAGCCGCTGGGTCAGGTTTCCGGCCAGCGCATGCTGCACTGCAAGCTGTACCACGCCGATACCCCGCTGGCGCTGTCCGACGTGCTGCCGATCCTGGAAAACCTCGGCCTGCGCGTGCTGGGTGAGTTCCCGTATCGCCTGCGCCACAACAGTGGCCGCGAGTTCTGGATTCACGATTTCGCGTTCACCGCCGCCGAAGGCCTGGAACTCGACATCCAGCAGTTGAACGACACGCTGCAGGACGCATTCGTCCACATCGTGCGTGGCGATGCCGAGAACGACGGGTTCAACCGTCTGGTACTGACCGCCGGCCTGCCATGGCGCGACGTGGCGCTGCTGCGTGCCTACGCCCGCTACATGAAGCAGATTCGTCTGGGCTTCGACCTGGGCTATATCGCCAGCACCCTGAACAACCACACCGACATCGCTCACGAGCTGACCCGGTTGTTCAAGACCCGTTTCTACCTGGCGCGCAAGCTGACCGGCGAAGATCTGGGAGACAAGCAGCAACGCCTGGAACACGCGATCCTCAGCGCCCTGGACGACGTCCAGGTACTGAACGAAGACCGCATCCTGCGTCGCTACCTGGACCTGATCAAGGCCACCCTGCGCACCAACTTCTACCAGACTGACGCCAACGGCCATAACAAGTCGTACTTCAGCTTCAAGTTCAACCCGCACTTGATTCCCGAGCTGCCCAAGCCTGTACCGAAGTTCGAAATCTTCGTTTACTCGCCGCGCGTCGAAGGCGTGCACCTGCGCTTCGGCAACGTGGCCCGTGGTGGCCTGCGCTGGTCCGACCGTGAAGAAGACTTCCGTACCGAAGTCCTGGGCCTGGTAAAAGCCCAGCAAGTGAAGAACTCGGTCATCGTGCCGGTGGGTGCGAAGGGCGGCTTTCTGCCGCGTCGCCTGCCACTGGGCGGCAGCCGTGACGAGATCGCGGCAGAGGGCATCGCCTGCTACCGCATCTTCATTTCGGGTCTGTTGGACATCACCGACAACCTGAAGGACGGCGCCCTGGTGCCGCCGGCCAACGTCGTGCGTCATGACGACGATGACCCGTACCTGGTCGTAGCGGCGGACAAGGGCACTGCGACCTTCTCCGACATCGCCAACGGCATCGCCATCGACTACGGTTTCTGGCTGGGTGACGCGTTTGCGTCCGGTGGTTCGGCCGGTTACGACCACAAGAAAATGGGCATCACCGCCAAGGGCGCGTGGGTCGGCGTACAGCGCCACTTCCGCGAGCGCGGCATCAATGTCCAGGAAGACAGCATCACCGTGGTCGGTGTCGGCGACATGGCCGGTGACGTGTTCGGTAACGGCTTGCTGATGTCCGACAAGCTGCAACTGGTCGCAGCGTTCAACCACCTGCACATTTTCATCGATCCGAACCCTGAGCCGGCGTCGAGCTTCGCTGAGCGTCAGCGCCTGTTCGACCTGCCACGTTCGGCCTGGTCGGACTACGACACCAGCCTCATGTCCGAAGGCGGCGGCATCTTCTCCCGTAGCGCGAAGAGCATTGCGATTTCCCCGCAGATGCAGGAACGCTTCGATATCCAGGCCGACAAGCTGACCCCGACCGAACTGCTCAACGCCTTGCTCAAGGCGCCGGTGGATCTGTTGTGGAACGGCGGTATCGGTACTTACGTCAAGGCCAGCAGCGAAAGCCACGCCGATGTCGGCGACAAGGCCAACGACGCACTGCGGGTGAACGGCAACGAACTGCGCTGCAAAGTCGTGGGCGAGGGCGGTAACCTGGGCATGACCCAACTGGGTCGCGTCGAGTTCGGCCTCAATGGCGGCGGTTCCAACACCGACTTCATCGACAACGCCGGTGGCGTGGACTGCTCCGACCACGAAGTGAACATCAAGATCCTGCTCAACGAAGTGGTTCAGGCCGGCGACATGACCGACAAGCAACGTAATGAGTTGCTGGCGAGCATGACCGACGAAGTCGGTGGTCTGGTGCTGGGTAACAACTACAAGCAGACTCAGGCCCTGTCGTTGGCAGCCCGCCGTGCATTGCCGCGGATTGCCGAATACAAGCGCCTGATGAATGACCTGGAAGGTCGCGGCAAGCTGGATCGCGCCATCGAGTTCCTGCCGGCCGAAGAAGCGATCAACGAGCGCATCGCAGAAGGCCATGGCCTGACCCGTGCCGAGCTGTCGGTGCTGATCTCGTACAGCAAGATCGACCTCAAGGAGCAGTTGCTGGGCTCCCTGGTGCCGGACGACGACTACCTGACCCGCGACATGGAAACCGCTTTCCCGCCAACACTGGTGAGCAAGTTCTCCGCGGCGATGCGTCGTCACCGTCTGAAGCGCGAAATCGTCAGCACCCAGATCGCCAACGATCTGGTCAACCACATGGGCATCACCTTCGTTCAACGACTCAAAGAGTCGACCGGCATGAGCCCGGCGAACGTGGCCGGTGCTTATGTGATCGTGCGTGACATTTTCCACCTCCCGCACTGGTTCCGTCAGATTGAAAACCTGGACTACAAGGTTTCCGCCGACGTACAACTGGAGCTGATGGACGAGCTGATGCGCCTGGGCCGTCGCGCCACGCGCTGGTTCCTGCGTGCCCGTCGCAACGAGCAGAACGCTGCCCGTGACGTCGCGCACTTCGGTCCGCATCTGGCGGCGTTGGGCCTCAAACTCGACGAATTGCTCAGTGGCGAGATCCGCGAAACCTGGCAGACCCGTTATCAGGCGTACGTCGAAGCCGGTGTGCCGGAGTTGCTGGCGCGCATGGTGGCGGGCACCACGCACTTGTATACGCTGCTGCCGATCATCGAGGCTTCCGACGTGACCGGCCAGGATCCTGCCGACGTGGCCAAGGCCTACTTCGCCGTGGGCAGTGCACTGGACATCACCTGGTACCTGCAACAGATCAGCGCTCTGCCGGTTGAAAACAACTGGCAAGCCCTGGCCCGTGAAGCGTTCCGTGATGACGTCGACTGGCAGCAACGTGCGATCACCATCTCGGTCCTGCAACAGGGCGACGGTTCCCAGGAGGTGGAAACACGCCTGGACCTGTGGATGCAGCAGCATGAAGGCATGATCGAACGCTGGCGTGCCATGCTGGTGGAAATCCGTGCCGCCAGCGGCACCGACTACGCCATGTACGCGGTGGCCAACCGCGAACTGCTGGACCTGGCGTTGAGCGGTCAAGCGGTGGTGCCTGCCACCGTTGCCGCCGCCGAGCTGGAACCGGCTGCCTGATCAGGCGTTGAATGAAAAAGCCCCGCATCGAGAGATGCGGGGCTTTTTTCATTCCAGAGGCAAGACAACACGCCGGCCCATGTTTGGAACTCAGCTGTAGGGTGTAGAGCTTGCGGGCGAAGAGACCTGCCTTTCCAGAATTTCCAGCTCGAACGTGACAGTGTCGCCAGACATATCGGTGAAGCACCTGCTGTACGCCGGATCACGCCAGATTTCTTGTCTGATAATTCCGGCGTTACGTGCTTTCAAATAAACGCTGGCTTTAGAGGCGTTCAAATCATCCAGTGTAATGATTCGATGATAGCCATCCAGCAAATTGAAGGATGTGGTATCACCGTCGGCGGCCGGGAAGGCGCCCAGGATGTCTTGTTCGTTCTTGCTGAAATATTTCTGATAGTACGCTTCGCTCAGAATCTGCATGTTGTAGTAGTCGTCATAACACCTGAAGTGGATGACCATGGCCGTCTGTTTTCTGCGACCTACAGGGCGCATTGTCCGGCTTGCAGGATCATAGGCTTCAAAGGTAGTCACTATATTTGGCGGGATCGGAGATCCGCGTTCGCCAGTTTCAAAATGACCCGCGCTCAATATCTGGTCAAAAAATGTCATGTCCATTCCATTGCACGTGATGCGGGCAATGAAGGATCTTTCCTGGTCTTTAGTCATGAGGACTTCCTTGTCTGTAGAAAATGGTAGTTGGCGCTGTAGCGCGGATCTGAAGATACCGCTATTTAAAAGTCGCGGTCTTGATTGATTGTGAGCAAACCCTTCCTGTCCCGGTCGGGGTTTACTCACAATATTTGTCGCAGCCTTAATACAGTTTCAGCTCTGACGCTGTGTCGATCATCGAGACATTACTTGTCGGGCTGGTCAATAAATTGCTGAGCGACCGGTCAAACTTCTGCAGCGCCCTTACTTGCACGTTTTGTTGCTCGTTAATATCGGCAACAATCTCTTCACTGCGTTTATAGTCCGCCCATACCGGGCTGAGCGCTCTGGCGTCATAACCTTGTGCCGTGCCGATGTAGTTGAATTGGCTGTCATAGAAATCGGCACTGACTTTGGACTCGACGTCCGAACTGCGCGAGGTGATCAATTGGCTACGGCTGTCGACAATGGCTACCACATCCGGTTTCGCCGCCTTGAGGCTCTGCATGTCCGGGTACACGGTGACCGATCCGAATTGCCGTTGAAGCGAGGCCTTGACCCAATCCACCGCAAGGTCGGGTCTGGAGGTGGCGACGTAGGCGTCGTGGATCTCCCGTACCAGCAGGCTCTGGCCGAAGCCGGTGCCGGCATTGGCTTGGTAATTCTGTAGATAGGCACGGTTAGCCTGGGTGTTTTGGCTGTACACCACGCCCAGGGCCACATTGCTGCCGTTGGGAATACGAGTCGCGTTGCTGCGGCCGACCGGTTCGGTGAACACACTTTCCAGCGAAGGCCCCGCAGAGGGTGCGGTGGGAACCGAGCAGCCAGCCAAAAGTGCAGCTGATAGGGTAAACGTACTGACAAGTGCAAGTTTCATTGTGTTACTCCAGTGAAACAACATTAGTAAGGAAATTGAAGTTGCCGGAACTGATCGGCAGTTGTTCCAGACTAAAGCGGGAAGTGCAGAATGAAACAGCCGATTGCGTGGATAACAGTCGAGCTATAGTTTTGTTTGATTTAAACAAGTCGGGTTAATTGCCCCGGGAAGTAAAAACGCCCGAATAGAAAATTTGGGCGTGTTTATTTATGGCTGTTCGTTCAGCGATCAGTTTTTCAGGGGGACCAGCACCTGTTCGTCCGGCGACAACACCATGAACACCAGCAACTTGGCAGGCTCGGTAGCGCTGGCGTTTTTCGATACCAGATGCTCGGAGCCAGCTGCTTCGTACCAGAATTCGCCCGCCTTGTACGTCACTGCTTTCTCGCCTTTCACCTGAGAGGTGACAGACCCCGACAGGACGTAGGCCATGGCTGTACCGTCGTGCTTGTGGGCGATGGACGATTGGCCGGGCTTGTAGTCGACTTCGATCATCAGTGCTTTTTTGCCTGGCACGTTTTTCAGCATGTGATCCTGCAATACCGTGACTTTTTCCGAGGGGTCGCCGGCTTCATGGGCGAATGCCGGGGCGCCGACGGCCAGGGTCAGGGCAACAAGGGGAGCGGCACAGAAGCGCAAAACGTTCATGGTTCATTACCTGCGTTGGATAAGTGGTCAGGAACCAATCTAGTCCGCCGCGAGGGGCAATCAAACAGCCAATATTCGGGAAGGTCAGGGGACCAATGTCTGGGCGGCTCGCTCCAGCGGGGGGGGAGTTCTGTAGGAGCGAGCTTGCTCGCGATGGATTCAGATTCGCCGCGTTTAACCAGGAAGCACGCGTTATCGTTGACGACCATCGCGAGCGAGCTCGCTCCTACAGGGGGGGCTAGCGGATCGGAAAGCTGTTGAAGTCGACGGAGTTGGCCAGTTGGCAATCGATCAGGTCGATGAAACCCTGGACTTGCGGGCAGTTGAAATGCGATCGCATGGCCTCTTCCGATTGCCAGTGGGCGCTGACGGTCCAGCGATTGGTGTCCTCGGGGCAGCGGTCGACCATATAGGATTCGCACCCGGGAAGTTCACGCAGGGTTTCGACAATCTTTTGAAGTTGCTTACCCAGTTCTTCCGAGCGCCCGGCGGCGGCCTGTACCTGTACGGTATTGATCACTTCATGGGACATTGCTCACACTCCTGAATCAGGCCGGACGAATCCTGCTCATTGAGGGATAACGCCTATGCAGGATAGGCCCGGCCCCCGGGACCGCCAATAGCCAATCCCCGGATAAAACCGCAGGCCAATCCGTCAGGCCACTTGCTGCAGGATGTCGCGCAAACGGTCCAGGGCGATGTCGATGTCGAGGGTTTCGATGGCGCCAAAACCGAAAAAAAGCCCGGCCCTGGGCGTTTCCTGATAGAAAAAGCTGTCGATGGCATATAGCCCGACTTCGACTTTTTTCGCCAGTTCGATCACCAATGGAATATCCATCGGCACTTTGCACATCACCACCATGTGGAAACCTGCAGTGGACGGTACCGCCTCCAGCCAGGGCGAAAGATCGCCTGCCATGCGCGTCAGGATCCGCTCGCGGCGCCCGGCATAGATCGTATGGCAGCGCCGGATGTGCTTGAGCAGGCAACCTTCGGCGATGAACTTGGCCAGCGCCCATTGCGGCAGGGTCGAGGTGTGCAGGTCGGTGAGCTGCTTGGCGCGCACCACGGCCTCGAGGATCGCCGGCGGCAGGATCCCGTAGCCGAGCCGCAGTTCCGGTAACAGGGTTTTGGAGAACGTCCCGACGTACGCGACGATTCCCCGTTCATCCATGCTTTGCAGGGAATCGGTGGGGCGGCCTTCATAGCGGAACTCGCTGTCGTAGTCGTCCTCGATGATGATCGCACCCAACTCATGGGCCTTGGCCAGCAGTGCTTCCCGGCGCGCCTGACTCATCGGCATGCCCAGCGGGAACTGGTGCGAGGGGGTGACGTAGATCAGGCGCGTACCGCGAGGAATCTGGTCCACCACAATGCCTTCGGCGTCCACCGGTACGCCAATGACGGTGGCGCCATGGGTGCCGAACAGCAGGCGCGCCGGCGGGTAGCCGGGGTCTTCCATGGCGACCAGGCTGCCCGGACTGATCAGCACCCGGGCAATCAGGTCCAGCGCCTGCTGCGCGCCGTTGCACACCACCACATCCTCATCCTGACAATTGACCCCGCGGGAGAACGCGATGTGCTGCGCAATGGCGTTACGTAGCGCCGGCAAGCCCTCGGGCTGGCTGTATAAGCCCTTGGAACCGGCAATCTGGCGCATTGCATGAGAGGTGCAGCGCCGCCAGTCATCCTGGGGAAACTGGCCCTTGCTGGTGGCGCCACCAATGAAGTCGTAGCGCAGCGAGCCTTCCAGGGTCGGATGACGCAGAAACACCGGCAGGTTGCGCCAGTACTCGATCACCTCGAAGCCGCCGAGTTCGGTGTGGTTCTGTTTACGCTGCACCTTCGACAAGCGTGCGTTGACATAGGTACCTTTGCCGACCACCCCGGTGAGGAAGTTTTCGTAAGTCAGTTGGGCGTAGGTGTCGGAAATGGTCTTGCGCGAAATACCCAGTTGTTCGGCCAGCAAGCGGCTGGGGGGCAGTTGTGTCCCGGCGGTCAGGCGACCGGACTCGATAGCGCTGCGCAGTTGGTTGTACAGCTGGCCGGCCAGGTCCTTGCGACCGTTGATGACAACATGTAGTTCCATACCGGCGAGGCTCCGGGGCTGTTGGGCGCGTGTGCGTCGCGCAAGATTACTCTTATCCGCTTGTGGTACAGAAGTTGTGCAGTGGAAAAACCGTCAATTGGTCTGGCGGCGGTGGTCCCCGGGGAAATCGCCTGATTGGATCTGTCATGCCCCTGCGCCAGCGACTACCGTGAAGATCACATCACGCCTGCACGAGATCGCCTCATGAACCCCCGTCTGGATTACTACAGCGCGTCGCCCAAAGCGATGAAAGCCATGATCGCCATGGAGGCCCTGGCCAGCAGCCTGAGTATCGAGCAGGCCCTGCTGCACCTGATCAAGATTCGTGCTTCGCAGCTCAATGGCTGTGCCTTTTGCACCGATATGCACTCGGTGGATGCACGGCGCCTGGGCGAAAGCGACCGGCGTCTGTATTCCATTGTGGTCTGGCGCGACAGCAACTTTTTCAATCCTCGGGAAAGAGCCGCGCTGGCCTGGACCGAGGCGGTCACCTTGCTCTCCGAAAGCCATGTGCCGGACGATGTCTACGCGCAAGCCAGGGAGCAGTTCAGTGAAAGCGAAATGGTCGACCTGACCATTGCCGTTACCACCATCAACAGCTGGAATCGCCTGGCCGTGAGCTTTCGGCAGACACCCAGCGCCTGAGTCATTGTCACAGCAGGTTCATGAACGATCCGCAGGATGTACCTGTCAGTGTCAGATCGACAGGGAGTCCTCGATGTCATTCATGGAAGCCAGCGCCCACCAGGGGGCTGCGGAGTATCGTGTAGCTATCGATAAAAATGCGTCCTGGCGCCAGTTGGCGGCGGCTATCGACCCCGAACTGGCGCTGTGTTTCACCGTCAGCGCCCGTTGCGGTTGCTTCATGCAGGCCGCCCGCAGTCTCAACATCAAGACCACGCGCCTGCGCAGGCAACTGGTGCTGCTGGAAACGCAGCTCCAATGTTCGCTGTTCAACCATTGCGACAATGGTTTGAGCCTCAGCCGCGATGGCTTGCGCTTGCACGCACAATTGATCGCCCTGGCCCATGAGCGCGGTTTGCCGGTGGTCGAGCAGCCGTTGATTCGCCTGGCCGTGGCGGATTCGATCCTGCATGACATTCTCGGACGTGACCTGGTTGCACTGCTGCGGCGCAACGCCAGCGTTCGGCTGGAGATCATGACGCTCGACAGCGAGCTGGCTTTGCAGGCGGTCAGCGCCGACGTGGTGGTGTGGCTGGGCGAGACCGGATCGCCGTTGCCGGGACCGAGCTTTGCCACCACCGAACCCCGGCGCCTGGCGCAACTCGATTACCTGCCGCACATTGCCAAGCGCTACTCGCGGGTTGCCTCCAGGCCGGAATGCCTGGATGACCTGGCCGATTTTCTCCTGGTGCAATGGCGGCAGGACGGCCAGGTTGAAAGCTTCCGGCCATGGAATACGCTGGTGGATCAGCGCCCGGCCGGGGTGGTGCAACTGCAATCCTGGGAGCTGATGCTGGAGATGATCCATTGCAGTGCCGGCATCGGCCTGCTGCCGCACTACATGAGCCACTTCGACCGCGGACTGATTGCCTTGCCGGGCCTGTTTGACCAGCCAATGCGGCGTCAGGTGTGGATGGCGGTCAATGCTGATTCCGGGGACGACGAGCAAGTACGGATGATCGTCGAATTGATCGAAAACACCTTCAGCGAGCGCCGGGAGTGGTTCGAAAGCTGAGCACGATTAAAATGTGGGCGCGGGCTTGCTCGCGAAGGCGCCATCACATTCAACATTGAAGGTGACTGGTCAACCGCATTCGCGAGCAAGCCCGCTCCCACATTGTTTCTCGCCACACACGAAGGTCGCGTTGTAGAGTGAACGGCCATGTCTGCTTCAAGGATGATTCACCCATGCCAGCCACCGAACCCGTCATCACCCTCAAACGCTTCAACGAATCCCATATCGAAGGCGTTGCGGCGCTGTACAACGACCCGGCCATCGCCCGTCAAACCCTGCAAATGCCGTTTCAGTCCACCGAACTCTGGCGCAGTCGCCTTGCGCTGGATAACGAACGCTTGGTGAATGTGGTGGCCCTGCATCAAGGCACGGTCATCGGCAACATTGGCCTGGAGCAGTTCTCACGCATTCGTCGCAGCCATGCCGGCAGTTTCGGCATGGGCGTTGCGGTGGCGTGGCAGGGCAAGGGTGTGGGCTCGAAGCTGCTCGCGACGGCGCTGGATATCGCCGACAACTGGATGAATCTGCAGCGCATCGAGCTTTCGGTGTATGCCGACAACGAAGCGGCCATTTCCCTGTACCGCAAGTTCGGCTTCGAAACCGAGGGCCTGTACCGCGACTACGCCGTGCGTGACGGCGTGCTGGTGGACACCTTGAGCATGGCGCGTCTGCGCCGCATGCCCAAGGCCGGTTGAGTCAGCCACCCAGGGCGAACGCCACCGCCTCCTGCACATTCGGTCCGGCGGTGGCAGTACCGCTCACGCTTTTACTCGTACGCCCGCCACGCGCATCTGCCATGCTTGATATCCGCAACACCGCTTCAACCAAAGGAACACCGCTATGGACGATGTACAGCAACTGGGCGAAATGCTTCGCCACTATGCCGAAAGCGAAGCGCACAAAAAGCAAGTGTTCGAGTCGCAATCGGCCGAGTGGGCGAAGCGCATTGGTGCGCTGTTCGATCAGATCCAGCAGTGGCTGGAACCGGTCAAGGCACCTGACCTGCTCGAAGTGAACCGCGAAGTGTACGTCGCGTCGGGGCCGAGTGTTCTGGTGGAGAGCTCTCCGTTCAAGACCGAAAAGCTGAGCATCCTGATCGCTGGCAAACCGGTGGAATTCGTGCCGGAGGTGATGGGTGTCGGCGGGCAGATTTCCGTGGCGGTGATGGGCTTTACAGCAGCACGTTATGGCAGCGTGTCACTGGTGTGCCTGCCGCCATCCACTGGCTGGCAGTGGCGCAAGACCAATGGCTTGAAAGACCCGGACACTTTTGAGTTCGATGCAAACTTCCTGGCGCAACAACTGCAAAGCCTGATTCCCCGAGAGCGTGCCTGAAATCTCGACATACAACCCTGTGGGAGCGAGCTTGCTCCCACAGTAATCGATGCCACATCAGATATCGAGGGTTTCCCAATCCGGGTTCGCCTCTTGCGGCGGCAGTGTTCTAACGGTTTTTCCTGTCGCCAATTCCACCCGCCGCGCCACTTCCGGGTCATCCGCAAACGGGATCAGGCTCGCATCGTCCAGGCTCTCGGCGGTCTGGTGGCGCAGACAATACTCGACGGCGAACCACAAAAATGCCAGACCCAGAATGTTCAGTATGACTTCAATCATCAGGCAAACCGCGCCTCGCGTTCGGCCATCGCCATGTCCGTTACCCGCACCGTGCGCCACACGTTGTAGGCCATCAGCAGCATACCGCTGAGGAAGAACATCCCGCCGACAAAGCGCACGACGAATCCGGGATGGCTTGCCTGCAAGGCTTCGACGAAGGAGTAGGTCAGCGTGCCGTCATCGTTGATCGCGCGCCACATCAGGCCCTGGGTGATGCCGTTGACCCACATCGAGGCGATGTACAGCACGGTGCCGATGGTCGCCAGCCAAAAGTGCAGGTTGATCAGCGGCGTGCTGTGCATCTGATCGCGCCCGAATACCTTCGGCACCATGTGATAGGTCGCACCGAAGGTAATCATCGCCACCCAGCCCAGCGCCCCGGCGTGCACGTGGCCGATGGTCCAGTCCGTATAGTGGGAGAGGGCGTTGACCGTCTTGATCGCCATCATCGGCCCCTCGAAGGTCGACATGCCGTAGAACGCCAGGGACAGCACCAGGAAACGCAGGATCGGGTCGGTGCGCAACTTATGCCAGGCACCGGACAGGGTCATCATGCCGTTGATCATTCCGCCCCAACTCGGCGCCAGCAGGATCAGCGACATGGCCATGCCCAGCGACTGCGCCCAGTCCGGCAGCGCGGTGTAGTGCAAGTGGTGCGGGCCGGCCCAGATGTACAGGGTGATCAGCGCCCAGAAGTGCACAATCGACAGGCGATAGGAATACACCGGCCGGCCCGCCTGTTTCGGCACGAAGTAATACATCATCCCCAGGAAACCGGTGGTCAGGAAAAAGCCCACGGCGTTGTGCCCGTACCACCATTGCACCATGGCGTCGGTGGCCCCGGAATACACCGGATAGGACTTGAACCAGTCGACTGGAATCGACAGGTGATTGACCACGTGCAGCATGGCGATGACCACGATGAATGCACCGAAAAACCAGTTGCCGACGTAGATGTGTCTGGTCTTGCGTTGCACTACGGTAGTGAAGAACACCACGGCGTACGCAACCCAGACCACGGTCATCCACACCGCGCCGGTGAATTCGATTTCGGCGTATTCCTTGGTGGTGGTGTAGCCCAGCGGCAGGGTGATCAGCATCACCACAATCACCGACTGCCAGCCCCAGAACGTGAAGGCAGCGAGTGTGTCCGAGAACAGCCGTACCTGGCAGGTACGTTGCACCGCGTAATAGCTGGCGGCGAATTGCGCGCTGCCGGCGAAACCGAAAATCACCAGGCTGGTGTGCAGCGGGCGCAAGCGGCCGAAGGTGGTCCACGGCAGGTCCAGGTTCATCTGCGGCCACACCAGTTGCGAGGCGATCCACACGCCCATCGCCATCCCCACGATGCCCCAGATTACGGTCGCCACGATGAATTGGCGGACGACCTTGTAGTTATAGGCCTGTCCGATGGTTGTTGTGCTCATGGTCAATGCTTCCTCGGTTGCAATGCCGTGCACTGTAAAAACACCGGTAAAAACAAAACAGGCTCAGGGAAAATTCATTTGTGCGGATCAGATTTTTCGCCACTCCTGCGGCTTTCAGTCGTGTTCTGATACGGTTTTTTAGAGTTCAAGTGAATCTGTAACGTACTGCGCCGCAAGCTCATAGTCGTTACCTCGAAACGAGCCGCAGAGCCCGACTTGCGCCCCCTGTAGGAGCGAGCTTGCTCGCGATGGAGTCAAGGACGACGCGTTTATCCAGGAGGTTCGCGTTTTCGTTGACGTCCATCGCGAGCAAGCTCGCTCCTACAGGGTTCTGTGCCTAATTCTGATGAGGTAGCCAGATGTATCAGTACGACGACTATGACCGGGCACTGGTGCTCGAACGAGTTGCGCAGTTTCGTGATCAGGTCGAACGCTTTCTGGCCGGTGAGCTGAGCGAGGAAGAATTCCTGCCGTTGCGCCTGCAGAACGGTCTGTACATGCAGAAACACGCCTACATGCTGCGAGTGGCGATTCCCTACGGCACGCTGAGTGCCCGGCAGATGCGTACGTTGGCGAGCATTGCCAGGGATTACGATCGCGGTTACGGCCATTTCACCACCCGGCAGAACATGCAGTTCAACTGGATCGAACTGGCCCAGGTGCCTTCGATCCTCGAACGCCTGGCCGAGGTGGAAATGCATGCGATCCAGACCTCCGGCAACTGTGTGCGCAACATCACCACCGAAGCCTTTGCGGGGGTTGCGGCCGACGAAATGATTGACCCGCGACCGTTGGCGGAAATTCTGCGGCAGTGGTCGACCATCAACCCGGAATTCCTGTTCCTGCCGCGCAAGTTCAAGATCGCCATCTGCTCGGCCGAGCAGGACCGCGCGGCGATCATGATGCATGACATCGGCCTTTATCTTTACCCAGGCTCCGAAGGGCACATGCTCCTGCGAGTCATGGTGGGCGGCGGTCTGGGGCGCACGCCGATCCTCGGCGTGCAGATCCGCGAAGGCTTGCCGTGGCAGCACCTGCTGTCTTACGTAGAGGCGGTGCTGCGGGTGTACAACCGCCATGGCCGGCGGGACAACAAGTACAAGGCGCGAATCAAGATTCTGGTCAAAGCCCTGGGCATCGAGACCTTCGCCCGGGAAGTGGAAGAAGAGTGGCAGTACCTCAAGGATGGCCCGGCGCAACTGACCCTTGACGAGTTCGAGCGGGTGGCCAGTGCGTTCGTCGCTCCGCCATATCGTGATCTGTCCGACACCAATCTCGATTTCGGCACGCACCTGGCCGAAAACCCGGCGTTCGCTCGTTGGGTGCAGCGTAACGTGCAGCCGCACAAAATATCGGGCTATGCCAGCGTGGTGTTGTCGACCAAGCCCGGCAGCGCTGCGCCACCGGGCGATGTCACCACCGAGCAGATGGAGGCGGTGGCCGAGTGGTCCGAGCGCTTTGGCTTCGGTGAAATCCGCATTGCCCATGAGCAGAATATCGTCCTTCCGGACGTGCCCAAGGCCGATCTGTTCACCCTGTGGCGCCTGGCCTGCGGACACAATCTGGGCAGCGCCAACGCCGGATTGCTCACCGACATCATCGCCTGCCCCGGTGGCGACTTCTGCGCACTGGCCAACGCCAAGTCGATCCCCATCGCCAAGGCTATTGCCGCTCGCTTCGAAGACCTCGACTACCTGCACGACCTGGGCGATATCAGCCTCAATATTTCCGGCTGCATGAATGCCTGCGGTCACCATCACATCGGCAACATCGGCATTCTGGGGGTCGATAAGAACGGCACCGAGTGGTACCAGATCACCCTCGGCGGCGCCCAGGGCAAGAACAGCGCGTTGGGCAAGGTCATTGGCCCGTCCTTCAGCTCCACCGAAGTGCCCGAGGTGATCGAGCGCATCATCGACACCTTCGTGCGTTATCGCGAGAGCGAAGAACTGTTCGTCGACGCCTTCCAACGGATCGGGCTAGAGCCGTTCAAGGAGGCGGTCTATGCGAAAGTGCTGGAGGTGTCGGCATGAACAATCTGTTGCGGCTGGAAGCGGGCGTAGCGCGGATTGTCGCGGATGATCCGTGGAAGCTCGTGCGCGACCCGCAAGCACCGCTGCCCGTGGGGGCGACGATTGTGCCGCTGAGCCGTTGGCTGGAAAACCCGTCGCAAAACGGCGTGTGGCTGGGGCCGGACGATGAAGTGGAAAGCCTTCAGCCATGGTTTACCCAGCTGCCCTTGATCGCCCTGGATTTTCCGAGCTTTCGCGATGGCCGCGGGTACAGCCAGGCGTATCTGCTGCGTGCGCGATTGGGTTGGGCCGGCGAGTTGCGCGCCATCGGCGATGTCTTGCGCGATCAACTCAGCCACATGCGCCAATGCGGTTTCGACAGCTTTGCCGTGCGTGAAGACAAATCCGCAGAAGATGCATTGAAGGGATTGGCGGGGATGAGCGTGTTGTACGGGCGTTCGGTGATTGAGCCGCGGCCGTTGTTCAGGCGCCGGTGAATTCGGCCCCTGTAGGAGCGAGCTTGCTCGCGATCGACGTCAACGAAAACGCGATTTTTTTGAACAAACGCGTCGCCTGTAACGCCATCGCGAGCAAACTCGCTCCTACAAGTATCTCCCGTCACTTCAACGCCGGATCCCCCATGTTCATTTTCTTCCAGCCCTGCAACAGCACTTGCGCCTTGGGCTCCTGCCCGTTGTCCAGGTAATACTGGATCAACGACAACCGGGCATTGCGATTGGCAGGCTGCACCTTCAACAGCCGTTCCAGTTCGGCGCACGCCTGGTCAATCTTGCCGCTGTCATGCAGGGCCACTGCCAGCACATAGCCGAACTGCCCGCTCTGGGGATCCAGTTGCGCGGCCTTGCGCAGGTACGGCATGGCTTGAGCGGCCTGGCCCGCACGAATCAGCGCCAGGCCCTGGGTGTGTTGCAGCAGGCCAGAGTCGGGGTGGTCCTTGAGGCTTTGCCCCAGCAGGGCATGGGCTTCCTGACTGCGTCCGCTGGCCTCCAGCCATTGCACCAGGGTGACCAGTGCCGGGTAGAAGTCCGGATCGCGCTGCAGGGCGGTACGCAGCAAAGCTTCGACTTCTGCGCTGCGGCCATCGGCCTGATAGAGCATGGCCAGGTTCAGGTTGGCCTCGGCACGCTCGGCCAGACTCTTTTGCACCGCTTCGTACTCGGCAATGGCGGCATTCCAGGCGTCCTGGGCGCTGCCCAAGCCATTGCGCGCCACGCTGAGCAGGTCCCGGGCGACGGCGATGCGTACAGCCCGCACCGGGTCGCTCAGCAACGGCGTCAGCAATGGCGCGCGCTCCGCAGGCGGCAGGAAGGCACTGACCGCCCGCACCGCGCTCTCGCGGACTTGTGGCGCCGGGTTGCCCAGGTCCCTGGTAGCCAGTTTCAACGCCTGTTCGCTCGGGTACGCCGGCAGTTCGGCCAGCAGCGTCGCGCGCTGAATCGCCGGCAGGTTGCTGCGTTGCAGTTGCTCGAACAACGCCTGCGCGGCGCCGGGCTGGCCGTTGCGAATCAGCCACAGGCTGTCGTCGTAGCGAGGGGCTTGTACCGCGCTGGCGTTGGCGGTGTTCCACAGCTTGAACTGTTCGGTGACCTTGTCGCCGGCCTTGCCTTTGTGGCAGGTCAGGCAGGCGTCAGGCGTACCGAGTTTCTTTGCTCGCTCAGGATTGGGAATGCTGAAGCTGTGGTCATGCCGCAAGTCGTTGCCCATGTAGAACTTGCCGGGCATGTGGCAATCCACGCACTGCGAACCCGGCTGGCCCATGGTGTGGCGAGTGTGTTCGCTGGAATCGTAGTTTTTCGCTTGCAGGCCCTTGCCGTCGACGCCCTCCACGGTGGTTTTGCCGGCGGTGTTGTGACATTGCAGGCAAACGCCGTTGCCGGGTGCCTTCAACTGTGTGCTGTGGGGGTTGTGGCAGTTGCTGCAACGCACGCCCTTGTCGAACATTTTGCTCTGGGCAAAGGAGCCGTGTTCGAACACTTCGTCCTTGATCTTGCCGTCCAGCGTGTACAACTCGCGGGTCAGGACGCTCGGCAGGTAGTCGTCCATCAGCCGTTTGCCGACCGTGTAGCCATCGTCCAGGGGCGCGCGGCGAGAGTGGCAGCGGGCGCAGGTTTCGATTTCGACGGCGGCGTTCTTGTCCTTGAGGTCGACGGCAAAGCCTACGTGGATCAGGTCGGTTTTCTTCGCGGTCCATTCCAGGTGATTGGACGCCGGGCCATGGCAGGCCTGGCAGCCGACACCGAGGCTGTTCCAGTGACTGTCGAAGGTGTTTTTCGCCGCATCGAAATTGCGCTTGTAACCGGTGGTGTGGCACTCGACGCACATGAAGTTGGCGTTCTGGCTCGGCTTGCTCCAGTGCAACGGGTTCTTGAAGGTCACGCCCTGACCCGGATAGAGGTGAAACCAGCGCTGCTTCTCGGTATCCCAGGCCACGCCGAGGGCCTGGAGCCGGCCTTCGCCGACCTCGATCAGGTATTGCTGCAAGGGGGCGATGCCAAAGGTGTAGGCGACCTTGAAATCGGCATTCTTGCCATCGATACCCGGCGTGTTGACCCAGAATTCGTCGCCTTTGCGCGAGAACACCGTGGTCTCTTTTTCGGCCTTGAAGGTGACGTTGTTGAAGTCGCCGAGCAGGGTGTCCGCGTTGGCTTGCTGCATCGCCAGTTGGTGATGGGAGCCTTGCCAGTCCTTGACCTGCTCGCCGTGGCAGCCCTGGCATTGTTGCTCATCGACCATTTTCGCAGGCTCGACAGCGACCGGTTGCGGTTTGGCCGGTTGCACGGCAGGCGCGCTGACGGGGATTGGCTTGAGCGGCGTCGGTGTACTGCCCAGCAAAAACCAGCCAATACCCGCCACAGCCAGCAGCAGGATGCCGATGGTGACAGGGAACAGATAACGGTTGATCAGGGTCGGTTGCGAATCAGGGTTTGGGGTTGCAGCTTTATTTTTATGTTTCGGCATTACGACTTCCATGGTCCAGGTGCGATTGCCTTGCGGCGCGCGATGACGCTCGATGCAGCTTTGCCGGATGACCGGTTTGTGTCAAATGATGTTGTTTTGAGGCTGATGGCCCCTTCGCGGGCAAGCCCGCTCCCACAGTGTTTTGTGTCGTACTCAATTGTCGTGAACAACACCAGACCCTGTGGGAGCGAGCTTGCTCGCGATGGCGATCTGTCAGGCGTCGCATCACTCCCCGACAAACCACCGGTAATACGGATTCCCGGAATCCCCACGCATCACCTCGCGCATATCCCTGGCCCAAGCGTCACGGTTTCCGTCGTACGCATGCAGGCTCGCCCGATAGAACTGCATCAGGCGTTGTTGCTGGGTGTTCATGCGCTCGATGAACCCGGCGTCGGCGTTCAACACGGCTGGCGGCTGGTGCAGGGCGAGCAGGGCGGGCAACGCGCGGCTGATCTCTTTCGAGCGAACCCAGGGTGCGTACTCGATGCGCGGTTGATCGTCCGTCACCGGTTGCGCATCGCCAGCGAAGCGTTCAAGCCCCTCACGATCAGTCACCCATGTCGCGAGCAATGCTGCGGCCGAACCGACGCCGACATCCTGCAAGGTGCTGCGAACGCTGTCCTGCTGGAAGCGCGCGTTGACCTTCGCCGCATCCAGTTCAATCGGCTCCATCGAACCCACCAGCAGCATCTCGTGGAACTCGCTGGTCCACAGGGTCGCGTACGGGAACACGTCGAGGAAGCTGCGCACCAGAGAGCGCGAGTCGTCGATGTTCTGCGTCGGCAGCGGCAGCCATTGGGCGACCAGGCCTTGTTTGTGCAGGCGGCTGGCGGCCAGTTGATAGAAGTCCCGGGAGTACAGGTTGACCACGCCGGCAGCGGAGGGCGGTGGCGGCTCGAGAGTGATCAGGTCGTAGCGCTGCGGATTGCGCAGCAGTTCCTGGCGACCGTCACGCAAGCGCACATCGACCCCCGGATCGGCCGCGGCATTGAAATTACCCTTGAACAAGGGGGCTGCCTTGACCACCGAAGGCAGCAGTTCGGCGACCACGCGATGTTCCAGGCCGGGGTAGCGGGTCAGGGCGCCCGCGGTGATGCCGGTACCGAACCCGATCACCAGTGCCGAGCGCGGCTCACCGTTGTGGATCAGCAGGGGCAGCAGCGCCTGGATCCGCATGTAGCGCAGGGACGGCATGGCGTCACCGGTATTGGATACGCCCTGAATGTACAAACGCTGGAATGCCCTTTCGCCCTTGCCCTGGGTGACCACGGCGACGGTGCCGCCACGGCCTTCTTCGTAGAACGTCAGCGTGCCATTGCGCGCGCCCGGCAGCAGGCTGGCGAGCTTGTTGACCGGCGTGAACACGGCGAGCGCCAGGGACACCAGGCCAATGGCAACCACCGCCTGACGCCGGCCTTTCTTCACACCATGGCCCTTGCGCACGGCGAGGTACGCGATACCGGCGGCAATCAGCGCCAGCAGGCCCAGGGTCCGTACCAGACCCAGCATCGGGATCAGGACAAAGCCGCAGAGCATCACGCCGACAATCCCGCCAAGGGTATTGAACGCGACGACTTCGCCGACATGGCGCCCCACCTGTTCGCCGCCGACGCTCAAGCGCAGGGCCAAGGGGAACGCAGCCCCCAGCCACAGGGTCGGTACAAACACGATGCTCAAGGCGGCCACCGCAAACCGCGTGCTCATGCCAGCCAGTTCACTGCCGCCCAATGACAATACCCAGGATTCGGCCAGGGTCTGGGCGAGCACCAGCCAGCGTCCGAGCAACGCCACTTCCAGCAAGGCAATCGCGCCGGCTGCGGCAATCAGCACACCGAACACTCCCCAGGGATCGCGCAGGCGATCGACCCGACGGGCCAGCAGCATGCTGCCCAGGAACAAGCCGGTGAGGTAAGTCGCCAGCACCACGGCAAAGGCGTAGGTGCGGGTGCTCATGAATTGCACGATCGATTGCGACCACACCACTTCGTAGCCCAGGGCCACACCACCGGCAATGGAATACAGCCACAGGGCCAGGCGGTCGGGGGCTTTTTCAGTGTGATGTTTCACCGGGGCATCGACGGGTGCCACGCGCTGGCGCTGGAACCACAAGGCCCCAGCGGCGGCCAGCAGGTTCAGCATGGCGGCGGCCAGCGCGCTGCCGCGCACGCCGAGGGTGGCAATCAGCACGAACGCGGCGAGCAGGGTGCCGGCGATGGCCCCGGCGGTGTTCGCCGCATACAGCTGCCCGCCGGCCTTGCCCAGGTGTTGCGGGTCAGTGGCCAGGGAGCGAACCAGCACCGGCAGGGTGCCGCCCATCAACAGGGCAGGAATACCCACCAGCGCGAACGGCAGCACCCAGGCCAGCAAGCCCACGTGTGCTTCCAGCCAGGCAAACGGGCTGGCCGCCAGGCTCATGGCAAAGGTTGCTGAGACACCGAGCACGGCCACCAGCACTTCCAACCCGGCGTACAGCACAACCGGTTGCTGCATCCGGTCCGCCCAGCGCCCGAACAGCAAGCCACCCAGGGCCAGCCCGGCAAAGAACGCGCTGATCCCGGTGGTGATGGCATAGACCTCGACGCCTACGACCAACGACAACTGCTTGATCCACAGCACCTGATACACCAGCGCCGCGGCGCCGGAGACAAACAGCAGCAGGGCGGGGATCAACAGCGCCGGGGAGGCGACTTGCGGGGCAGGTATGGCCGACGATTTGCTGGCGACACGTGAGGTCATTGCGGATTGCCTTTGCAATTCAAGAAAACTGCGACTGTGCGGGCCTCATCGCGGACAAGCCCGCTCCCACAGGGATTTTGTCGTACCGAAGATCCAGTGTGGGAGCGGGCTTGCCCGCGATTGGGGCCAATACGGTCCCAACTCGGAAACAGTACCGCTCGCCAATGAAGGCGAGCGGCGGTCCAGCGGTCTTACTGTGCAGCTTTCATTTTTTCAGCGATTTTGGCATCTACCGCAGCACGGATCTGGTCAATGCTGAAGCTGGCCGGTTTCTGGCTCGGCGGGTATTCAATGAACGTTTGGAGGAACCCGGCAGACTTTTGTACCGCTTGACCGGCCAGGTAGACGTTTTTGGTTTGCCAATCGTAATACTGATCGGAAACCACGTCGGCACGTTCATACGGGTCCATCCGCAGGTTGAAGATCTTCGGTACGCGCAAGCATACGAAGGGTTCACTCCAGACCTTGAAGCCGCCGGGTGCGCGCTGTTCGCAGAACACGGCTTTCCAGTTGTCGAAACGCATCGACACCAGCACGCCGTCATCGTTGAAGTAGTAGAACTCCTTGCGCTCACCCTTGGGTGCCTGGCCGGTCAGGTAGGGCAGTTGGTTGTAACCGTCCAGATGCACCTTGAAGTTGGTGCCGCCGGAAGTCGGTGCCCAACCCTTGAGCAGCTTGTTTTTCACGTCGGCATCGCCAGCGGCGGCCAGCAAGGTCGGGAACCAGTCCATGCCCGAGAACATCTCGTTGGACACCTCACCGGCCTTGATCTTGCCCGGCCAGCGAACGATTGCCGGCACGCGGTAGGCACCTTCCCAGTTAGAGTTCTTCTCGTTGCGGAACGGCGTGGTCGCCGCGTCCGGCCAGGAGAACTGGTTCGGGCCGTTGTCGGTGGTGTAGACGACGATGGTGTTGTCGGTGATTTTCAGGTCATCGAGGGTTTTCAGCAGTTTGCCGACGTCACCGTCGTGCTCGATCATGCCATCGGCGTAATCGTTGCCGGGCATGCCGCTCTGGCCCTTCATCGACTCGCGCACGTGGGTGAACAAGTGCATGCGCGTGGTGTTCATCCAGACGAAGAACGGCTTGTCCGCCTTGGCCTGCTTCTCGATGAATGCCTGCGCCGCCGCGGTGGTTTCGTCGTCGATGGTTTCCATGCGCTTGGTGGTCAGCGCGCCGGTGTCTTCGATCTTGCCGTCGGCGAAGCTGTGGATCACGCCACGCGGGGTGTTGGCTTTGAGGAACTCGGCATCGTCTTTTGGCCAGTACGGACGCTCAGGTTCTTCTTCGGCGTTAAGGTGGTACAGGTTGCCAAAGAACTCGTCGAAACCATGGTTGGTCGGCAGGTATTCATCCTTGTCGCCCAAGTGGTTCTTGCCGAACTGGCCGGTCGCATAGCCCTGGGACTTCAGTGCCTGGGCAATGGTGATGTCACGCTTTTGCAAACCCACCGGAGCACCCGGGATGCCGACTTTCGACAAGCCGGTACGCAAAGGTGTCTGGCCAGTGATGAACGACGACCGGCCGGCGGTGCAGCTGTTCTCCGCATAGTAGTCGGTGAACATCATGCCTTCTTTGGCAATCCGGTCGATGTTCGGAGTCTTGTAGCCGACCACGCCCATGGAGTAGGCGCTGATGTTGGTCTGGCCAATATCGTCGCCGAAGATCACGAGAATGTTGGGTTTCTCGGCGGCCCCGGCGGTTGCCGAAAACGCCATGACCGTAGTCGCCACCAGGGCGAGTTTCGGTATCCACTTACGTATGCGAGTCATCTGACTGGCTCCTTATGCTCACTTGCGTCGCGTGCTGCGACAAACGTTTATTGCGGTCCTGCGTAACGTCTTTTTATTGCACTTGCTCGGAAGTGGCGGCATCGAACGGGTAGATACGACGCCATTCGGACGCCATGTCGACGACCGTCCAGCCACGCTTGTTTGCTTCGTCCAGGGCCTTGTCCAGACGACCGATCTGCGACTGCCGGTCGTATGCCCATTCGCGTTTGGCGTCGGTGTGATGCACCAGGCCCATGAAACGCTTGCCAGGACCGGCGGCGGTCCACTGGAGCATTTGCAGGTCGCCGTCGGAGTTGCCGAAGGCGAGGATTGGCCGACGACCGATCACCGCGTCGATGCTTTCCGGCTTTCCCGGGCCATCGTCGTTGTGGGCCAGTTTCGGCGTGCGCAGGATCGACGCCTTGCCATCCTTGTATTCAAAGCTGGTAACGAAGGTCGTGCCGATAACCTGCTCGGGCGGTACCCCATAGACCTTCTCGGCGAAGGCTCTCATGAACCCGGTGTCGCCACCGGAGACGATGTAGGTCTTGAAGTCTTTGCCGCGCAGGTAGTCGAGCATCTCCAGCATCGGCTGGAAGATCATTTCGGTGTACGGCTTGCCGGTTTTCGGATGCCTGGCCTGACTCAGCCAGGTCTTGGCATAGTCATCGAACGCTTCGGTGGTCATGCCGGTGTGGGTCGCACCGAAGATCTTCAGCAGGCCCTCCATGCCGGTGGCGGCCAGTGCCTTGTGATCGTTTTCCAGCACGGCCTGGAACGGCTGGGTGGTTTTCCATTCCGGGTGCTGCGGCGCGGTGCGTTTGACTTCTTCCAGGGCGAACAGCAACTCGAAGTACATCGGTTGCTCGCTCCACAAGGTGCCGTCGTTGTCGAACACGGCAATGCGGTCCTCGGGTTTGACGAAGTCCTTGCTGTTTTGATCGGTGACCGTCTGCACGAACTCGATGATCTGCTTTTTCGACGGACCGTCGTTCCAGGAGGGCAGTGGCTCGGCTGCCTGCACCAGCAGCGGCAGGCTCAAGGCCAGGGTCAGCAGGAAACTGAATGCGCGATGATGGCGTAGCGATGTCGAGTTCGTCATGGCAAGTCCTTCTCGTGAACGGGGTTGAGCGGATGAAGAGCAGAGACGACTGTTTCTCTGTTGCGTCCGGACTGACTATGCAGCGTAGACAAGGACTTCCCGATTTGGCGCAGCGCCTGGTCTTTGTCCGGTTCGCGGCCATAACAGGCGCGCAGGAAGGTTTGCAGGCGTGGGCCGAGGCCGGTCAGTTTCAGGCCCCGACGACTGCGGCGGGTCCACAGGTACAGGGCGCTGAGTTGCGCCGGTTTGCCTTCGATCTGCGGCGGTATCTGCCGCCATGCGTAGTCGGCGGACTCCAGCCAGGCGGCATGTCGGGCGCGGCGTCGGGCTTGCCACTTGAGGTGCGTGCGGTGTACGAGCGGGCGACTGAACCAGCCGAGTGCCATTACCGCCAACACCAGTGTCAATAGTCCGAACCAGTGCCCGGAAAGGTGCAGGCGATTCTGCTGGCCGAGTTTTTTCAGGTCTTCGGTAATGGAAAACACCGGTTTGTAGGCGTTGTTGGCCACCGCGTCGAAGGTCACGGCAGGCACCGTGGCCATGCGGGTTTGCTGGCTGCTGGCATCCCACCATTTGATTTCGACGGATGGCAGGCTGTAGTGGCCTTCGGTGTCGATTCGATAAGTCACGCTGTCGATGCGCTGGCCGCCATTGAAGTTGCCGCGACCGTCATCCAGATTGCGGATTTGCGGTGCTTTCGGGTAACGGCTCAGGCCCTTGATGACATCCTGCGTCGGTGTCGGCAGTGACATGGCAAGGGCACCGTCGGCCTGCAAGGTCAGTTCCCGGGTGATGCTGTCGCCGACCTTCAGCGGCGTGGCCGAATTGACGGTCTTCTGGGTAAACCGCAGCCCTTGAGCCACCAGCACCGCCTCACCGGGCTGGAACCCCGGTGGTTGCGCGGCGTTGAAATGCAAAGGCTGGCTTTGGGCGCTGAGTTCGTGGCTGGTCTGACCCGGTGTGGCTTGTACCGTCAGTGCCGGAATGTCGTAGCCCTGGGCCAGGTTCGGGGTGATCAGGTAGCTGTAGCGCATGCCGCTGAAGGACTGGCCGTCGAAGGTCTGGTTGATGTGCTGGGCATGGCCGTCCGGTGGCATCACCAATGCGCCGGGCAGTTTCAGGTCGGGCAGGGTGGGGGCGCTGGTGAACCAGGAGTCGGTGAAGACATCTAGTCGCAACTGGACCAGGCTGCCGACCATGACGGGGTCGGCGGGTTGCAGGCTGGCCTGGACTTTCAACTGAGGGTCGGCGGCGAATGTGTTGAGGCTGATCAGGCCGATGAGCAGGGCGCCGAGTATTGTGGTGAGTGGTCGGGCCCTTTCGCGAGCAAGCCCGCTCCCACAAGGACACCACAAGCCCCCTGTGGGAGCGGGCTTGCTCGCGAATGCCGCGACGCGGTCTTGCCGAATAACGCTCATGGCTTGACCCCCGCCTGATCCTGCAAGCTGAATTTCTGCTTGAGGAATTTCGCCGGCGATGTGGTGAGGTTCTGCAACCATTGCTCATCCGAGGCCGCTTGCAGGGTTTCCACCTTTTTGCTTTGGCCTTTACCCGGCGCCTTGTCCATCTTGATTTCGTCGGGTTTGACCTCAGGCGTGTTTTTCTCGGCGCTTTCGGTGTCTTTCTGCAAGGCAATGGCCAGGGCCAGGTTGGCCGTGGCTTCCGGGAACTGCGGTTGCAATTTCAGCGCCTGGGTATAGGACGCGACGGCCTGATCGAACTTGAACCGGCGCACGTAGATGTTGCCCAGGTAGAAATACGCCTGCGCAGTATCGAGTCGCGCGAAGCTGGCCAGTGCCAGGTCGAAATCGGCGGCGTTGTAGGCGGCCACGCCTTTCCAGTACGGATCGACAAACAGTGCCGCCGCCTGAGGGTAGTGCTCATGTTCGAAGGCCCAGCGACCTTGCTGGTCGCGGGTGAAAAAGGCATCGGTCAGCGCGTTGGCCTGTGCCGGCGCCGGTTGCAGGCCCAAGCCCACCGTCAGCAGCAGTGCAGCCATCCAGTTCAGGCTCCAGCCCCTGCGTACGCTGAAGAAAGCGAGCAACAACAGCGGCCAGCACAGCCAGTAACCGGCGTCTTTCCAGTGCAATTCGCGCTGCTCGTCACTGGCTGCCTGGAAGTGCTGCTCGGCGTGCAGTTCGATCCAGTCCAGATCGTCATCGTTGAGGGTCAGGCTGCCCAGCGGGGCGTCCAGCGTTGAGGCAAGCTGCTTGAGGGCGTCCTGATCGAAGCTGCCGAGTTGCGGGCGACCGTCGCTGTCGGTGCGTGGCTGGCCGCTGGCATCGCGGATGATCCCGCCGTCGCTGCTGCCGGCCGCCAATATCAGCACTTGCAGCGCACTGTCTGCCAGTTGCTTGTGCAGCCCGGCCAGTGCCGAGATGTCGGCGCCATCGGTGATCAACAGCAGGGTGCCGGGCGTTTTCTCGGCGGCGAGCAGGCGCTTGGCCTGATCGATGACCGCGCTGACATTTTTCCCCGGTTTGCTGATCAGGTCGGTGCTCAGGGCCTGAATGAACGTATCGAGCAACGCCGGATCGTCGGTGGCGGGCAACACCAGATGCGCGCTGCCGGCGTAGGCAATCAAGGCATTGCGCGAACCGGCGCGGCGCTGGATCAAGTCGTGGAGCTTGTGCTTGACCGCTTCCAGGCGACTGGGTGGAACGTCGCTGGCGTCCATGGAGGGCGACAGGTCGATGGCAATGATCAGCGGCGCACGGTTTTCCAGAAAGTCCGGCCGATCCTGTTCCCAGGTCGGCCCGGCGGCGGCGATGGCGCCCAGTACCAGCAGCGCACATACCAGATGCACGGGACGCAGGCGTTGCCGGTCCTGCGGGGTGATCAGCAGATGCGGCAGCAGGTGCGCGGCGATGTTGCTGCGCAAGCGCCGTTGCAGGTCCTGGTTGCGCCGCCACAGCAATGGCAGCAATGCGCCGAACACCGCGAGCAACAGCCACAGTGGGCGCAGGAAATGGAAGTCGCTGAGGTTGATGTCCATGTCAGGCTTCCTGCCGTTGACGGGCGAGCATCAGCCGTGGAAGCAGCAGGGCGCCCAAGTGATAAAGCGCCAGCAGGGCAATGGCAGCGCCCAGCGGCCACCAGAACAGATCGCGTTTGGGCTGGTGGCTGAGGGTTTTCACCTGATGCGGGGTGAGTTTGTCCAGGGTGCTGTAGACCTGATCCAGGGCGTTGCGGTCTTCGGCGCGGAAGAAACGCCCGCCCGTGGCTTGGGCAATGTCCTGCAAGCCTTGCAGGTTGACCCTGGCTTCGCCCTCGGCAGTCGGGTCGCCGATGCCGATGGTGTGAATCACCACGCCTTTGGCCGCGGCCATGGCGGCCGCGTGATCCGGGGTAATGGCGCTGCTGGTGTCATTGCCGTCAGTGAGCAGGATCAGCACTTTTTCCTGCTCGTGGGCCTGGGCCAGCAGTTTCAGGCTCAGGCCGATAGCGTCGCCGATGGCGGTGTTGGGGCCGGCCATGCCGATGCCGGTGTCGTCCAGAAGTAGCGACAGGCTGGCGTGGTCCAGGGTCAGCGGTGCCTGCGGATAGGCACCTGTGCCGAACACGATCAGTCCGATTCGATCGTCTTTACGTTTGTCGATGAACCCGTGCACCACTTCCTTGACTGCGGCCAGGCGATTGATTTTCTGGCCGTTGGCGTCGGTGAAATCGGTGGTTTCCATCGACTGGGAAATGTCGATGGCCAGCATCAGGTCCCGCACCGGCTGCTGGCGCTCGATGGGCTTTTCCACCAACACAGGCCGACTCGCCGCCACCAGCAGCAGCGTCCAGACCAGCAGATTCAGGAGCAATTGCCAGCCGTTGCTGCGGGTGCCGGCCTGGCTCGGTGCCTGGCCGACGGCGCGGCTCATCGCCCCGAAAAACGGTACACGCACGGCGCTGCGCGCTTCGCGGTAGTCGGACAGGTAGCGATAGCCGAACCACGGCAGCGGCAGCAGGATCAGCAGCCAGGGATAATCAAGCTGCCACATGATGACGCTCCACCCAGGTTTTGCAGGTGCTGAACAGCTGTTGGCGCTGTTCATTGGGCATGGCCCGCAATGTTGCGTCGGGGGCGTAGGCCAGCAGCGACAGTTGTTGGCTGAAGTCGACGGGTAGCGGCTGTTTACTGTGCCGCTGCAAAAATGCCTGCCAGTCCTCCTTCCCCAACGCCGCTGGAGAGCCCTGTGGGAGCGGCGGTGCGACGATTCGACTTGCTCGCGAATGCGTCCGGTCAGTCGACATGGATGTTGCGTTTAAGGCCCTCTTCGCGAGCAAGCCCGCTCCCACAGGTTTTGCGGAGGGCATCGAGAGGGCCACGCGCTTGAGCAACTCAGGAAGCTCGCGCAATGCATTCAGGTCATTGCTGCGCTGCTGCAATTCCTCCAGCCGCACCAACGCCTCGCGCCGATAGCGATCGCGCCGCCATTGCCGGTAGCGCCGCGCGCCGGTCACCCCCAACGTAACGATCAACAACGCCAGCAACGCCCACCAACCCCAGGTTTGCGGTGCATAACTGACCGGCACCGGCAGCGCCATTTCCTTGAGTTGGTCGATGCTCGGGATAGCGGGGTTCATCGGCGCCCTCCGGTAAGCTTGCCCAGTTCGGCGCGCAGTTGTTCGTGGGGCTCTGTGGCGGTGCTGAACATCATCAGTGGCACCTGGCTGCGGCGCAGCAAAGTCGCGACATCCTTGAGCCGCCCGCTGAGAAAATCCCCGAGGGGTTGGTGCACCTGTTGCCGATCCACCGCCAGCTCCACCTGCAATTGCCCTTGGGTGACCAGCACGCGGCCGTTTTTCGGCAGGTTAAGCGCAAGCGGGTCATACACCTGCATGGCAATTACATCGTTGTGCGCCGCCAGTTGCCGCATCAGTTGCAAGGTGCGTTCGCCGGCCCCGGCGAAGTCGCTGACGATGCAGATCAGGTGATCGTGACCGGCCACGGCCAGGCAATGCTGCAGGACCTTGTCGAGCCGGTCTTCGCCCTCGGCGTCCGGGTTGGCGGCATTGAGCGCCTGGTTCTGCTGGGCGATGCGGCTGCACAGCGCTTCGATCCGTTTGCGGCTGCGCAGCGGGGCGATGCTGTCGATGCGTTGATCGTTGAAGACCAGTCCACCGACGCGGTCGCCGGCGTTGAACACCATCCACGCCGCCAGGGCGCCGAGCTCGGCGGCGACCGCGGATTTGAAGCTGCGTTGCGAACCAAAGAACATCGACATGCGCTGGTCGACGAGGATCAGCGCCGGGCGGTCGCGCTCTTCGGTGAATGTCCGTACCACCGGTTTGCCGGTGCGCAGGGATGCGCGCCAGTCGAGGTGACGCAAATCGTCCCCCGGCTGATAGCGCCGCAGTTCATCGAAGTTCAGGCCCCGGCCACGCAAACGCGAAGCGTGGTTGCCGGCCAGGATGCTGCCCTGGGGCTGACGCGCCAGAAAGCTCAGGTCACGGGCCTTGAACTCCAGGGCCATCAACTGCGCCAGAGAGACATACACCAGGCCATCAATGTTCACGCAGGAATCGCCACTTTATCGAGCAGACGGTCGAGCACCTGATCGGCGCTCACACCATCGGCCACCGCGTCGTAGCTCAGTTGCAGACGATGGCGCAGCACCGGGTGCACCACGGCGCGGACGTTGTCCGGAGAAACGAAATCCTGACCCTGCAACCAGGCGTCCGCCCGGGCGCAGCGGTCCAGACCGATGCCGCCGCGAGGGCTGGCGCCGATGCTGATCCAGCGCCCGAGGTCGGCGTCGTAATCGACCGGGTGGCGAGTGGCGTTGATCAGGTCGATCAGGTAACGGTCGATGGCCGGGGAGACGTGCACGGCACTGACTTCTCGGCGCGCGGCGAACACCACGTCCTGAGACAACGAGAATCCCTGCACCGCAGCGGTCCTGGCGCCGAGGGCCTGTTCTTCTTCGCGCAGCAGACGCAGCACCTGGCTTTCGTTTTCCGCGCTCGGGTAATCGAGCAACACTTTCATCAGGAAGCGGTCCATCTGCGCTTCCGGCAGCGGGTACGTGCCTTCCTGTTCGATCGGGTTCTGAGTCGCTACCACAATGAACAGTTCCGGCAGCGCATGGCTGTTGCCGGCCACGGTGATCTGGCGTTCTTCCATGGCTTCGAGCAACGCCGCCTGGACCTTGGCCGGCGCACGGTTGATTTCGTCGGCGAGAATCAGGTTGCCGAACAGCGGGCCGGGCTGGAAGCGGATTTCGTTCTTGCCTTCGACCTGATGCAGCACCTCGGCGCCGGTGATGTCCGACGGCAGCAAATCCGGGGTGAACTGAATGCGGCTCATCTTCGCGTCCAGGTGTTTGGCCAATGCTTTCACCGTACGGGTCTTGGCCAGGCCGGGCAGGCTTTCCAGCAGCAGGTGACCGTTGGCCAGCAGGCCCACAAGGATTTGTCGAATGACCTGATCCTGGCCGAGCACGGCTTCGGCGATGCTGGCTTGCAGGGCGTTGAGGTCGTTGAGTGCGGTCATGGGGTCTCCTAGAAAAACGCCAGGGTCATGTTGACGCTGAAACCATTGCCTTCAGGCCGGTTCTTGGTATCGAACTCCGGGACCCAGCGAGCACTGATATTGGCCTGGGCGTCGGCGAACTTGCCGGTCCAGCCCACTGTCGGGCCAGCGCCAACGGAGCGCCCGCGAAAGCCACTGGTTGCGCCGGATCCGGAGTCATCGGTGACCTGCTGGATATAGCCTGCCACCATGCCGGCGTTCCAGCCGTTGCCGAATCCATGGGTCCACAGTGCATCGAGGGTGAAAATGTTGCCGTTGCGATAATCCGTGGCGTCGTTCTCGGTGTAGAACTCCAGGCCGCTCGACAGGGTGAATTCGCCGCCCTTGCCGTCCAGGTGGGTGAACGCCACGGTAGGCATGAAGGTGTAATTGTTCTGCCCGGGGTTGGCCAGGCGATCGACGTTGTAGGCGCCTGTCGGCACGTAGATCGGCAGCGAGAGCGAGATGTGGTTGAGTTCGTCGAAGTGGTAGCCGGCCGCGATCGGGGTCACCAGCATGTCGGCGAACTGGGTGCCGGTGTCCGAGGTGCCCAGGGTACGGCCACGGGGGCCGGTTACGTTGGCGGTGATGTCGGTGTACTGCACTGGCACGCCTATGGCCGAGGCATAGTTCCAGGGACCCTTGCCGGTGTCCCAGACATGGGTGAAGTTGGCCATGGTGTAGGAAACCTTCATGTCCAGCCCGGTACTGATGGCACCCACGATCGGCACTTGAGCGCTGCCCTTGAGTTCACCGTCGTACCAGATGCTGGTCAGGGACATGACCCAACCCGGCTCCGGGGGCACGATCCCGGCGTTGGAAAACACTTGCTGCCCGGTGATGGGGCGACCGACGCCGCCCTCGGCCGCCAGTACCAATGGACTACCGCTGACCATGCACAGCGCCAACAAGGGGCGCACTACGAGAGGCCTGAACATGCCTGACTCCGTTTATTGTTTTGGGGTGACAGGAGTCAGCAACGGCATGTGCCATTGGCCGTTGGTGACTTTCGGTTTTGGTAGATACAAACGCAAAATCCCGTAGAACGGACCACCCCAGTTCATCCTGCTCGGCGGTCGGCGCAGTGATTTGTGGGCCGATGCCCAGCTGCACGCCTTTGGTCTTGAGCAGGAAAATGTCGAATACGTTCAGGTCGCCGATGCCGGTGCTGTAGCCGTTGTGCGGATCGGGTCGGGTGCTGACGGGGAGCGTGACGCGCAGCAACTGCGGGACGCCTATGACGTCATTGGCTGCCATCGGAAGGGCGCCGCGCAGCAGCGCATCATTGGTGTGAGCGTTGGTATCGAACAGTTTGGGTGTGTAGTAATCCTGCAGGTTTATACCGGGTGCCAGGTTCAGCGGGTTGTTGCTTTTGTTGGCGGTCTCGGCGTTATCCGCGTGAGCACAAAAAGCAGGTGCGAGTGAAGTCACCCATACAAAGGCGTACTTCCGCAAATTCTTAGACATTAATCCCCCCGTTCCCTGGTGGCTGATTGGGCAGATGGCCCCTGAACCTGGCCGTAACTGCGTAATCCCTTTCCGATCAAGCCTGTAGGACTCGTCAGATGAACTTAGCAGTTAACCGCGGGTTAACCAGTAGGAAGGATTAATTCTTTCGTTTTGTGGGCGGTTTCTCGTGAATTTCGTGTACTAAAAAGTTAATACGGATCAAGCGTTTGCCCAAACAAGTTAAGTGGCTATCTAGCCGATGCAAGAGCGAGCCTGCTCGCGAAGGCGGCCTGTCAGTCAATATAAGCGTTGGATATGACGACCTCTTCGCGAGCAGGCTCGCTCCCACAGGAAACTGAAGCAACAGCCGGTTCAGTCAACCTCAGTTCTTCTTCGCCTGTTCCCAAACCCGCTGTTCCTGCTCACGCAGTTCCGGTGTGAACTCTGCACCAAAATCTTCCGCTTCAAACACCTGGCGAATCTCGATCTCGGCCTCGGTGCCAGGCATCGGGTTGGGGCAGCGCTTGACCCATTCGATGGCTTCTTCTTTGGACTTCACTTTCCACAACCAGAAACCGGCAATCAGTTCCTTGGTTTCGATGAAGGGGCCGTCGATCACTGTGCGTTTGTCACCTGAAAACTTTATACGAGCGCCTTTGCTGCTCGGGTGCAGGCCTTCGCCCGCAAGCATGATGCCAGCCTTCACCAGTTCTTCGTTGTAGTTACCCATGGCGGTCAGCAGTTCCTGGCTGGGCATCACGCCGGCTTCGGAATCCTGGCTGGCCTTGATGATGATCATGAATCGCATGGCTTTTCTCCATTGGGGGGTAAGTGAGTTACTTGATAGTCGAATGATCAGCGTCTGAATCGACAACCCTCTAACAAAAAACTGCAACAGATTTTAGTGATACCCCAAGGGGATGCATGGGGCTTTGGTGTGATGGTAGCCTGCGGGTCCCTCGGCCAATGGATTGCCACTGCTCATGCCTGTCCTGGAGCTCACGACCCTCATCCCCAACCGCTCGCCTGGGCAAGTCCTCGACTTCTGCCTCGAAGGCGTGAACTTCCCGAAAATCTTCCCCGAACGCATCACACCGCTGGGCGATATCGACCTGAATAACCTGCACATCGAGGCAGGTCGACAGTTTCGTTTCAGGCACTGGATGTTCAATGTTCTTCCGTCGAACTGGACGGTGGTGATCCGTGAGGTCGGTGAGTGGCATTTCATCGACGAAATGCTCAACGGGCCGATGCGCGCCTTTCGTCATGAACATCGGGTCGCAGCGGGAGAGGGCGGTACGCTATACACCGACCGGGTGACGTATTCGGCGATTGGCGGCGCGCCGGTGGAGTGGTTGCTGGTCAATGGCTATATGCGACGGATTTTCGAGGCGCGCCATCGCAATATGTTGCGGTTGCTCAAATAACACCGCTGTCCCTGTGGGAGCGGCGGTGCGGCGATCCGACTTGCTCGCGAAAGCGATCTGTCAGTCCCGGCGATGCTGAATGTGCTGCCGTATTCGCGAGCAAGCCCGCTCCCACAGGGTCTTGTGGTGTATGGGAGGGCACGTGTATCCAATTTTGTGCTCTGATACATGACAATTTATGTTTGACCATAGGTCGTCGGACAATTTCGTGGTTAACTTCGGCCTCGTCAAAATTCTCCACCACAACGTTCAGAAGGACTCCGTTCATGGCTCAAGTCACTCTCAAAGGCAACCCGGTTCAAGTCAACGGCCAACTGCCACAAGCCGGTTCCAAGGCGCCAGCCTTTTCCCTGGTTGCCGGCAATCTGTCCGACGTCACCCTGAAGGACTTTGCCGGCAAGCGCAAAGTGCTGAACATCTTCCCAAGCGTTGATACCCCGACCTGCGCCACCTCCGTGCGCCAGTTCAACGCCAAGGCCAGCAGCGTCGACAACACTGTCGTGCTGTGCATCTCCGCTGACCTGCCGTTCGCCCAGGCCCGTTTCTGCGGCGCCGAAGGCCTGGAAAACGTACAGAACCTGTCGACCCTGCGTGGTGCCGAGTTCATCCAGAACTACGGCGTGGCCATCGCCGACGGCCCGCTCAAAGGCTTGACCGCTCGTGCCGTCGTGGTTCTGGACGAAAACGACAACGTGCTGCACAGCGAACTGGTTGGCGAAATCGCTGACGAGCCGAACTATGACGCGGCACTTGCTGTTCTGAAATAAGCCGGGCTTTACAATGTTTAACGGCCTGGCCCTGTCCAGGCCGTTTTCATTTGTGTTTCAGTGTCTTGGATAATTCTCCTGTTACGTAAGCCGAAGGTAAATTGCCGGTAAAGGCGCTTTGCTTAAAACCCGCCAGTGCTTATCGTTCAGCCTCATGTAAAAAAGCCCACGCGCCCAATGGTTGATCACTCAATGCAATCCTCCGCTTCCCGTAGTCCTCGTCGCTGGCTGTTCGGCCTGCTTGTCCTGTTGGTCATCGCTGGCCTGTGCTGGAAATTCTGGCCCGGCAGCGCTGCACCCAAAGAGGCTGCGGGGCAGAAAGCTGTCGCCGGGCATACCGGCAGGTCGGGCGGGATGCGCCCGGGATTCGGTGGCGCGTCCGGGCCGGTGCCGGTGCGAGTGGCTCCGGCAGTCAAGGGTGATTTCCCGCTGTATTTCAAGGCTCTGGGCACGGTTACGGCGCTGAACACCATCAATGTCCGCAGTCGCGTTGGCGGTGAGTTGGTCAAGATCTATTTCGAAGAAGGGCAGATGGTCAAGGCCGGCGACATGCTCGTCGAAATCGACCCGCGCCCTTACCAGAATGCCTTGCTTCAAGCCGAGGGCACCTTGCTGCAGAATCAGGCGCAGCTGAAAAACGCCCAGGTCGACGTCGAGCGTTATCGCGGCCTGTACCGCGAAGACAGTATTGCCAAGCAGACCCTGGACACCGCCGAAGCGCTGGTCGGTCAGTTCCAGGGCACGGTCAAGACCAATCAGGCGGCGGTCAACGACGCCAGGCTCAACCTCGAATTCACCAGGATCCGCGCCCCGATTACCGGTCGCGTCGGCCTGCGTCAACTGGACGTCGGCAACCTGGTAGCGGCCAACGACACCACTGCATTGGCGATCATCACCCAGACCCAACCGATCAGCGTGGCCTTCACCCTGCCGGAAAACAGCCTCGACACCGTGCTGGCCCGTTATCGCAGCGGCGCCAAACTGCCGGCTGAAGCCTGGGACCGCGGTGATACCAAACTGCAAGCCACGGGCGTGCTGCAGAGCCTGGACAACCAGATCGACGTCACCACCGGCACCCTGAAATTCAAGGCCCGTTACGAGAACCGCGATCAGTCGCTGTTCCCCAACCAGTTCGTCAATGTGCGCCTGTTGGCCGACACTCTCAAAGACGTGGTACTGGCGCCTTCCGCCGCGATCCAGTTCGGCACCAACGGCACGTTCGCCTATGTCCTGGACGGTGACAAGAAGGTCAAGATCCGTCAGTTGAAAGTCGGCGCCAGTGACGGCCTGAACACTGTGGTCACCGAAGGACTGTCGGCGGGCGATCGGGTCGTATTGGAAGGCACTGACCGCCTGAAAGACGGCAGCGATGTGGAGGTGGTCAACGACAGCCAGGACGTGCCGACCACGCCAACCGAACACCTGCAAGGCAAGTCTGCGGTCAACTCGGCTGAGCCTGCGACCACCGACAAGGCGAAAAAGGGCGGCGCATGAATCTCTCGCGGCTGTTCATCCTTCGCCCGGTAGCCACCACGCTGAGCATGCTGGCGATTATCCTGGCCGGCGTCATCGCCTACCGGTTGCTGCCGGTGTCGGCGTTGCCCCAGGTCGATTACCCGACCATTCGCGTCATGACCTTGTACCCCGGCGCCAGTCCGGATGTCATGACCAGCGCGGTGACCGCGCCACTTGAGCGGCAGTTCGGGCAGATGCCCGGCTTGACGCAAATGGCGTCCACCAGTTCCGGTGGCGCGTCGGTGCTGACACTGCGGTTCAGCCTCGACATCAACATGGATGTGGCCGAGCAGCAAGTGCAGGCGGCGATCAACGCCGCGACCAACCTGTTGCCCAAGGACCTGCCGGCACCGCCGGTGTACAACAAGGTCAACCCGGCCGATACGCCGGTGCTGACCCTGGCCATCACTTCCAAGACCATGTTGTTGCCCAAGCTCAACGATCTGGTCGATACGCGCATGGCGCAGAAGATTGCCCAGATCAGCGGCGTCGGCATGGTCAGCATTGCCGGTGGTCAACGCCAGGCCGTGCGGATCAAGGTCAATCCCGAGGCTTTGGCGGCCAACGGCCTGAACCTGTCGGATGTGCGCACGCTGATCGGCGCCTCCAACGTCAACCAGCCTAAAGGCAACTTCGACGGCCCGACCCGGGTCTCGATGCTCGATGCCAACGATCAACTGACGTCGCCCAAGGACTACGCCAACCTGATCCTGGCCTACGCCAACGGCGCACCGTTGCGGCTCAAGGACGTGGCGGAGATCGTCGACGGCGCCGAGAACGAGCGGCTCGCGGCGTGGGCCAACGAGAACCAGGCCGTGCTGCTGAACATCCAGCGTCAGCCCGGCGCCAACGTGATCGAGGTGGTGGACCGGATCAAGGCCCTGCTGCCGAGCATCACCGACAACCTGCCAGCCGGCCTCGACGTGGTGGTGCTGACCGACCGCACCCAGACCATCCGCGCCTCGGTCAAGGACGTGCAGCACGAATTGCTGATCGCCATCGCCCTGGTGGTCATGGTCACCTTCCTGTTCCTGCGTCGCGCCAGCGCCACGATCATTCCGTCGGTGGCCGTGCCGCTGTCGCTGATCGGTACGTTCGGCGTGATGTACCTGGCTGGGTTCTCGGTCAATAACCTGACCCTGATGGCCCTGACCATCGCCACCGGTTTCGTGGTGGACGATGCGATCGTCATGCTGGAGAACATTTCGCGTTTCATCGAGGAGGGCGACAGCCCGCTGAACGCGGCGCTCAAGGGCGCCAAGCAGATCGGTTTCACCCTGATCTCCCTGACGTTGTCGCTGATCGCCGTGCTGATCCCGCTGCTGTTCATGGCGGACGTGGTCGGGCGGTTGTTCCGCGAATTTGCCATTACGCTGGCGGTAGCGATCCTGATTTCCCTGGTCGTTTCCCTGACCCTGACGCCGATGATGTGCGCGCGGTTGCTCAAGCGTGAACCCAAGGAAGCAGAGCAGGGCCGCTTCTACCGTGCCAGCGGTGCGTTCATCGACTGGATGATCGCCGCCTACGGGCGCAAGTTGCAGTGGGTGCTCAAGCACCAGCCGCTGACCTTGATGGTGGCCATTGGCACCTTGGCGCTGACGGTATTGCTGTACATGGTGGTGCCCAAGGGCTTCTTCCCGGTGCAGGACACCGGCGTCATCCAGGGCATTTCCGAAGCGCCGCAATCGATTTCCTTCGCCGCCATGAACGAGCGCCAGCAGGAACTGGCCAAGGTCATCCTGGCCGACCCGGCGGTCGAGAGCCTGTCCTCCTACATTGGCGTGGATGGCGACAACTCGACCCTCAACAGCGGCCGGTTGCTGATCAACCTCAAGTCGCACAACGACCGCGACCTGAGCGCCATGCAAGTGATTGCCCGCCTGCAACCGGAACTGGACAAACTGGTCGGCATCCGCCTGTTCATGCAGCCGGTGCAGGACCTGACCATCGAAGACCGGGTCAGCCGCACGCAGTATCAGTTCAGCATGTCGTCGCCGGACTCGGAGCTGCTGAGCCTGTGGAGCGGGCGTCTGGTCGAGGCTTTGGCCGACCGGCCGGAATTGACCGACGTCGCCAGCGATTTGCAGGACAAGGGCTTGCAGGTCTATCTGGTGATTGACCGCGATGCGGCGTCGCGGGTTGGTGTGTCGGTGTCGAACATCACCGATGCGCTGTACGACGCCTTTGGTCAGCGGCAGATTTCCACGATCTATACCCAGGCCAGTCAGTACCGCGTGGTGCTGCAATCGCAGTCAGGGGAGAAGATCGGCCCGCAGGCGCTGGAGCAGATTCACGTCAAGACCACCGATGGCGGTCAGGTACGCCTGTCCAGCCTGGCGCATGTCGAGGAGCGTCAGGCGCAACTGGCGATCACCCACATCGGCCAGTTCCCGGCAGTGATGATGTCCTTCAACCTCGCGCCCGGCGTGGCGCTGGGGCATGCGGTCGAGATCATCGAGCAGGTGCAGAAGGACATCGGCATGCCGATTGGCGTGCAGACCCAGTTCCAGGGCGCGGCGCAGGCGTTCCAGGCTTCGTTGTCGAGCACCTTGCTGCTGATCCTGGCGGCGGTGGTGACCATGTATATCGTGCTGGGTGTGCTCTACGAGAGCTACATCCACCCGATCACCATTCTTTCGACCTTGCCTTCGGCGGCGGTGGGCGCCTTGCTGGCGTTGATCCTCAGCGGCAACGACCTGGGCATGATTGCGATCATCGGCATCATCCTGTTGATCGGCATCGTGAAGAAGAACGCGATCATGATGATCGACTTCGCCCTCGACGCCGAGCGCAACCAGGGCATGGACCCGCAAACGGCGATCTATCAGGCGGCATTGCTGCGTTTCCGGCCGATCCTGATGACCACCCTGGCGGCTTTGTTCGGTGCCGTGCCGTTGATGCTGGCCACCGGTTCCGGCGCGGAACTGCGCCAACCGCTGGGTCTGGTGATGGTCGGCGGCCTGTTGCTGAGCCAGATTCTGACGCTGTTCACTACGCCTGTGATCTATCTGTACTTCGACCGTCTCGGTCGGCGTTTTGGCAAGTCCGACGCTCAGGAGGCGACGGTATGACGCCCCGCAGAACCTGTGGGAGCGGGCTTGCTCGCGAAGGCGTCCGGTCAGTCGACAGGGATGTTGAATGCAAGGCCCTCTTTGTGAGCAAGCCCGCTCCCACAGGGGGGCAGCAGGGCTCGTGGGCTGGTGCGGGGGGCAATCATCGATGAACCTTTCCGGCCCTTTCATCAAGCGCCCGGTCGCGACCATGCTGCTGAGCCTGGCGATCATGCTGCTGGGCGGCGTGAGCTTCGGTTTGCTGCCCGTGTCGCCGCTGCCGCAAATGGACTTTCCGGTGATCGTGGTCCAGGCCAGCCTGCCCGGGGCCAGCCCCGAGGTGATGGCGTCGACCGTGGCCACGCCTTTGGAGCGTTCTTTCGGCAGCATTGCCGGGGTCAACACCATGAGCAGCCGGTCCAGCCAGGGTTCGACCCGGGTGATCCTGCAATTCGACCTGGACCGCGACATCAACGGCGCGGCGCGGGAAGTGCAGGCAGCGATCAACGCCTCGCGCACCCTGCTGCCGAGCGGGATGCGCAGCATGCCGACCTACAAGAAGGTCAACCCGTCCCAGGCGCCGATCATGGTGCTGTCGCTGACGTCGGACGTGCTGGAAAAAGGCCAGCTCTATGACCTGGCATCGACCATCCTGTCCCAGAGCCTGTCCCAGGTGCAGGGCGTCGGCGAGGTGCAGATCGGCGGCAGTTCGTTGCCGGCGGTACGTATCGAGCTTGAACCGCAGTCATTGAACCAGTACGGCGTGGCCCTGGACGATGTACGCAACACCATCGCCAATGCCAACGTGCGCCGGCCCAAGGGCTCGGTGGAAGACGATCAGCGGCTGTGGCAGGTCCAGGCCAACGATCAGCTGGAAAAAGCCAAGGACTACGAGTCGCTGATCATCCACTACAACGGTGGCGCGGCCCTGCGCCTGAAGGACGTGGCCAAGGTCAGCGATGGCGTCGAGGACCGTTACAACAGCGGTTTCTTCAACGACGACGCGGCGGTGCTGCTGGTGATCAACCGCCAGGCCGGTGCGAACATCATCGAGACGGTCAACGAGATCAAGGCCCAGCTGCCGGCGTTGCAGGCGGTGCTGCCGGCCAGCGTCAAGCTGAACCTGGCCATGGATCGCTCGCCGGTGATCAAGGCCACGCTGCACGAGGCGGAAATGACCCTGCTGATCGCCGTAGCGCTGGTGATCCTGGTGGTGTTCCTGTTCCTCGGTAACTTCCGTGCCTCGCTGATCCCGACCCTGGCGGTGCCGGTGTCGCTGGTCGGCACCTTTGCCGTGATGTACCTCTACGGTTTTTCGCTGAACAACCTGTCGCTGATGGCGCTGATCCTGGCCACCGGGCTGGTGGTGGACGATGCCATCGTGGTGCTGGAGAACATTTCCCGGCACATCGACGAAGGCGTGCGGCCGATGAGGGCCGCGTACCTCGGCGCCCAGGAAGTCGGTTTTACCTTGCTGTCGATGAACGTGTCGCTGGTGGCGGTGTTCCTGTCGATCCTGTTCATGGGCGGGATCATCGAAAGCCTGTTCCGCGAATTCTCCATCACCCTGGCGGCGGCCATCGTGGTCTCGCTGGTGGTGTCGTTGACCCTGACCCCGATGCTCTGCGCTCGCTGGCTCAAGCCGCACACGCCGGGGCAGGAGAACCGCCTGCAACGCTGGAGCCGGCGGACCAACGACTGGATGGTCGGAAAATACGCCACCAGCCTCGACTGGGTACTGCGCCACAAGCGCCTGACCTTGTTCAGCCTGTTCGTAACAATTGGCGTTAATATTGCGTTGTATGTGGTTGTTCCTAAAACGTTTTTACCTCAGCAGGATACCGGTCAACTGATCGGTTTCGTGCGCGGCGACGACGGCCTGTCGTTCAGTGTGATGCAGCCGAAGATGGAGATTTTCCGCCGTGCGGTGTTGAAGGATGAGGCGGTAGAAAGCGTCGCCGGGTTCATTGGCGGCAATAACGGCACCAACAACGCCTTCATGCTGGTGCGCCTCAAGCCGATCAAGGAGCGCAGCATTTCCGCGCAGAAAGTCATCGAACGCCTGCGCAAGGAAATGCCCAAGGTTCCCGGGGCACAACTGATGCTCATGGCGGACCAGGACCTGCAATTCGGTGGTGGCCGTGAGCAGACCACCTCGCAATACTCGTACATCCTGCAGAGCGGGGATCTGGGGGCATTGCGCGAGTGGTATCCGAAAGTCGTCACCGCGCTCAGGGCCTTGCCGGAGCTGACGGCGATCGATGCGCGGGAAGGCCGGGGCGCCCGCCAAGTGACCCTGATCGTCGACCGAGACCAGGCCAAGCGTCTGGGTGTCGACATGGACATGGTCACGGCGGTGCTGAACAACGCCTACAGTCAGCGGCAGATTTCGACCATCTACGACAGTCTTAATCAGTACCAGGTGGTGATGGAGGTCAATCCGAAATACGCCCAGGACCCGATCACCCTCACGCAAGTCCAGGTGATCACCGCTGACGGCGCGCGAATCCCGCTGTCGACCATCGCCCATTACGAAAACAGCCTGGAAAACGACCGGGTCAGCCACGAAGGCCAGTTTGCTTCGGAGAGCATTGCCTTCGACATGGCCGAAGGCGTGACCGTGGAGCAGGGCGGTGCCGCCATCGAGCGGGCGATTGCCAAGGTCGGCCTGCCGGAAGACGTGATCGCGAAAATGGCCGGCACAGCCAACGCTTTCGCGGCGACCCAAAAAAGTCAGCCGTGGATGATTCTGGGGGCGCTGGTGGCGGTGTATCTGGTCTTGGGTGTGCTGTACGAAAGCTACATTCACCCGCTGACGATTCTCTCGACCCTGCCGTCGGCCGGGGTCGGCGCGTTGCTGTCGATCTATGCGCTGGGCGGCGAGTTCAGCCTGATTTCGTTGCTGGGGCTGTTTCTGCTGATCGGCGTGGTGAAGAAAAACGCGATCCTGATGATCGACCTGGCGTTGCAACTGGAACGAAACCAGGGCATGGCACCGCTGGAATCGATCCGCAGCGCCTGCCTGCAACGTTTGCGACCTATCCTGATGACCACCCTGGCGGCGATCCTCGGTGCCTTGCCGTTGCTGCTGAGCCGCGCCGAAGGGGCGGAAATGCGCCAGCCGCTGGGCCTGACCATCATCGGCGGGCTGATCTTCAGCCAGGTACTGACGCTTTACACCACCCCGGTGGTTTACCTCTATCTCGACAACCTGCGCCATCGCTTCAATAAATGGCGCGGGGTGCGTACTGATGTTGCTCTGGAAACTCCGCTATGACTGACCGTTCGCTTTTCAACCTGGCTGCACCGCTGATCACGGCTCGAGGCTCGCGCCTGTTGAGCCTGTCACTGTGCGTGGCGATGCTCAGTGCCTGCGCCGTCGGCCCGGATTACCAGCGCCCGCAAACCGCCGAGCCTGCGCAGTACAAGGCAGCGGAGGGCTGGCGTCAGGCCAACCCGAGCGATGCCCTGGCGCGTGGCGCGTGGTGGGAGTTGTATGGCGACCGGCAACTCAACGACCTGATCGAAAAACTCAACAGCGCCAACCAGACCGTCGCCCAGTCCGAAGCGCAGTACCGCCAGGCCCAGGCCCTGGTGCGCAGTGCACGCGGGGCGTTTTTCCCGACGGTGGACCTGAACGTCAGCAAGAACCGTTCAAGCCAGGGCACCGGCAGCAGCAGTTCCAGCCTGAGCAGTTCGTCCAGCGGTATTCGCGACACGTACTCGGCCCAGGCGGGCGTCAGTTGGGAAGCGGACGTATGGGGCAAGCTGCGCCGAGGCCTCGAAGCCGACACCGCCAATGCCCAGGCAAGCTTTGCCGATCTGGCGGCCATGCGCCTGAGTCAACAGTCGGAGCTGGTGCAGAATTACCTGCAACTGCGCGTGATCGATGGCCAGAAACGCTTGCTCCAGGACACGGTCGAGGCATATCAGCGTTCGTTGAAGATGACCGAAAACCAGTACCGCGCAGGCGTATCGGGCAAGGACGCGGTGGCCCAGGCCCAGACACAGCTCAAAAGCACCGAAGCCGATATGATCGACCTGATCTGGCAACGCGCCCAGTTGGAGAACGCCATCGCTGTGCTGATCGGCCTGCCGCCGGCCGAGTTCAGCCTGGCGCAAAGCCAGGACATCCCGCAATTGCCGCAAGTACCGCTGGCGCTGCCTTCGCAGTTGCTGGAGCGTCGCCCGGACATCGCTTCGGCCGAGCGCTCGGTGATGGCCGCCAACGCCAACATCGGTGTGGCCAAGGCCGCCTATTACCCGGACCTGACCCTGAGCTTGAACGGTGGTTACAGCAGCAGTACCTCGAAAGACTTGTTCAGCCTGCCGAACCGCTTCTGGTCGGTCGGACCGCAATTGGCCATGACCCTGTTCGACGGTGGCCAGCGCTCGGCGGAAGTCGACCGCAGTGAAGCGGCCTATGACGAAACGGTGGCCAAGTACCGCCAGACCGTACTGGACGGATTCCGCGAAGTGGAAAACTACCTGGTGCAGCTCAAGGTGCTTGAGGATGAAGCCGTCGTGCGCCAACAGGCACTGGATGCCGCCCGTGAATCGTTGCGCCTGACCCAGAACCAGTACAAGGCCGGTTTGATCGCGTACATCGATGTGGTGGTGACCCAGGCGGCGGCGCTGAACAATGAACGCAGCAACCTGGACCTGTTGCAAAGCCGCCTGATAGCCAGTGTGCAGTTGATTGCCGCGTTGGGGGGTGGCTGGGACGGGCAGCTTGAGGTGAGCGAAAACCAATAGCGTAGCTGCAATCCCTGTGGGAGCGAGCTTGCTCGCGATGGCTGCGTCACATTCAGCATGGATGTTGCCTGACCCACCGCTATCGCGAGCAAGCTCGCTCCCACAGGTTTTGTCAGGTGCCGGCAGCTTGAAGCAAGTTAATGTAAAACCTTAAAACAAGCGTTTCATCGGACTGATGGCCCTTTGCTCATTTTGTGAGTGCGTTCTCATTTGGAATCAGTACAATCGCCGCATTTGCCCCCACCCGAGAATGAAAGCCATTAACAAGGGGGCTTTCGCGAGAAGTCTCCATGCTCATCGGCAGCTATTCCCCCTCTCTGGTCATCATTTCGCTCTGTGTAGCGATTCTCGCCTCATACACTGCACTCGACCTGACCGGACGCATTGCCACCGCCAAAGGCCGCGCGGTGCATTTGTGGACTGCGGGCGGGGCCGTTGCCATGGGCATCGGCATCTGGTCGATGCACTTTATCGGCATGCTCGCGTTCAAGTTGCCGATCGACCTGGGGTACGACGGGACCATCACCCTGTTGTCGTTGCTGATCGGCGTGCTCTCCAGCGGTTTTGCGCTGTGGCTGGTCAGCCAGCCGCAATTGCCGGCCTGGCAACTGGCCTTTGGCGCGTTGGTCATGGGCGCCGGCATCAGCGCTATGCACTACACCGGCATGGCCGCCATGCGCATGCAACCGGGCATCGACTATGACCCGACGCTGTTCGGCGCCTCGCTGCTGATCGCTGTCGGTGCTTCGGGCGCAGCATTGTGGATCGCTTTCCATCTGCGCCAGCACACGCCTTATGTCCGTCTGATCCGTGGTGGCGCCGCCGTGATCATGGGCATCGCCATCGTCGGCATGCACTACACCGGGATGGCCGCCGCACGCTTTGCCGACGGCAGTTTCTGTGGCGCGGCGGTCAATGGATTGAGCGGCAATGGCCTGGACAACCTGGTGCTGATCACCACGTTGGCGGTGCTGAGTATTGCCCTGCTGACCTCGATCCTCGATGCACGCCTGGAGGCTCGCACCGCGAGCCTGGCCCAGTCGCTGACCGAGGCCAACCGTGAACTGACCCAATTGGCCCTGCACGACACCCTCACCGGATTGCCGAACCGGACGTTGCTCGCCGATCGAATCGATCAGGCCATGTCGCGGGTCCGGGAAGAAGGGGGGTGCTTTGCCCTGATGTTCATCGATCTGGACGGCTTCAAACCGGTCAACGATGCCTTCGGCCACCACATGGGTGATCTGTTGTTGCGCGAAGTGGCCCTGCGCTTGCGCGAAGACTTGCGCAGCCAGGACACCCTGGCACGGATCGGCGGCGATGAGTTCGTGTTGCTGGTGCAATTGAGCGAACAGAACGACGCCTTGAACCTGGCGGCCCGTCAGGTCGGGTTGATCGCGCGCGCGTTCCGGGTTGCCGAACATGATTTGCACATTTCCGCCAGTGTCGGCATCGCGCTCTACCCGGGTAACGGGCAGTCCGCCCACGAGTTGCTGATGAACGCCGACGCGGCGATGTACCACGCCAAGGGCGCGGGTAAAAACGGCTACAGCTTTTTCGATGTCTCGATGAACAACAACGCCCGTAAGCAGCTGCAATTGCTGCAGGATCTGCGCAATGCCGTGGAACAGCAGGAGTTCAGCCTGCATTACCAGCCCAAGTTCGACGCCGCCAATGGCCGGCCGGTGGGCGCCGAGGCCTTGTTGCGCTGGGAACACCCGACTCAAGGAATGCTGTTGCCGGACAAATTCATCGAGCTGGCGGAAAAAACCGGGCTGATCATTCCGATCGGCGAGTGGGTGCTCAACGAAGCCTGCCGTCAGATGCGCGAGTGGTACGTGCTGGGCTACACCGACTGGCGCATCGCGGTGAACCTTTCGGCCATTCAGTTTTGCCATGCCGGGCTGGTCCAGAGCGTCGCCAAGGCGCTGGCGACGCACCATCTGCCACCCAACAGCCTGACCCTGGAAATCACCGAAACCACCGCCATGAGCGATGCCGATGCGAGCATGACGGTGCTGCAGGAACTGTCGGAAATGGGTGTCGACCTGTCCATCGACGATTTTGGTACCGGCTATTCGAGCTTGATGTACCTCAAGCGCCTGCCGGCCAACGAGCTGAAGATCGACCGCGGTTTTGTCCGGGACCTGGAGCGCGACAGCGATGACGCCGCCATCGTTTCGGCCATCGTCGCCCTCGGTCAGGCGCTGGGGTTGCGCATCGTCGCCGAAGGCGTGGAAACCGGTGTGCAGCAGGACTTCCTGACTCAGCTCGGCTGCGATTCGTTGCAGGGTTACCTGCTGGGGCATCCGCTGCCGGCCGCAGGTTTCATGGTGGAAATCCATCGCGGGGAGCAGTTGGTCGAGCAGTTGAAAGCCAGTGCCAGGCGCGAGATGTCGATGACATGACAGCCGATGTGAAGCCATGCAAAAACCGCCAATGGCGGTTATTCTTGCCCCCGACCGCTTAAGCTTTGATTGGGGGAAAGCTCGCATGGACAAAGTCATCGTCATCACCGGCGGTAGCCGCGGCATCGGTGCCGCCACCGCTCTGTTGGCCGCCGCGCAGGGCTATCGGATCTGCATCAACTATCAGGCGGACGAACAGTCTGCATTCGGCGTGCTGGAGCAAGTCCGCGCCCTCGGTGCGCAAGCCATTGCGGTACGGGCCGACGTCAGTATCGAAGACGAAGTGATCGCCCTGTTCAATCGGGTGGACAGTGAGCTGGGGCGGGTCACCGCGCTGGTGAACAACGCCGGCACCGTCGGGCAGAAGTCCCGGGTCGACGAGATGTCCGAGTTCCGCATTCTCAAAATCATGAAAACCAACGTCCTGGCGCCGATGCTCTGTGCCAAGCACGCGATCCTGCGCATGTCGCCCAGGCACGGCGGGCAGGGCGGCAGCATCGTCAACGTATCGTCGGTCGCCTCGCGTTTGGGATCGCCCAACGAGTACGTGGATTACGCAGCGTCCAAAGGCGCGCTGGACACCTTCACCATCGGCCTGTCCAAGGAAGTGGCGGGTGAGGGGATTCGGGTCAACGCCGTGCGTCCGGGTTACATCTACACCGATTTCCATGCCTTGAGCGGCGATCCGGATCGGGTCAGCAAGCTGGAATCGGCGATTCCGATGGCGCGGGGAGGCCGGCCGGATGAAGTGGCGGAGGCGATTGTCTGGTTGTTGTCGGACAAGGCTTCTTATGCGACGGGGACTTTTGTTGATCTTGGTGGTGGGCGTTGATCTGAGGTTTGCGTTGTCAGTGCTGGCCTCTTCGCGGGCAAGCCCGCTCCCACAGGGTTCCGTGGTGTACGCAAAGTCTGTGAACACCGGAGATTCCTTGTGGGAGCGGGCTTGCTCGCGAAGGCAATAGACCTGGCGACACCTGCTTATCAGAACGACCGCACAATCCGCCCCAACGTCTCCATCGCCTTCTCCGAGTCCTCGGTCCACGGGCTGCCGTAATTCAACCGAATACAATTCCTGAAGCGCTGGGTCGGTGAAAAGATCGGCCCCGGTGCAATGCTGATGCCTTGCGCCAATGCCATCTGGAACAATTTCAACGAATCCATCTGCTGTGGTAATTCCAGCCACAGAAAGTACCCGCCGGCCGGTTGGCTGACCCGCGTCTGCGCCGGGAAATAGCGGGCGATGGCGGCAAGCATGGCGCTTTGCTGGTCTTCCAGGGCGTGGCGCAATTTACGTAGGTGCCGGTCGTAGCCGCCGTGTTGCAGGTAATCGGCGATTGCCGCCTGGGCCGGCATCGAGGCGCACAGCGAGGTCATGAGTTTCAGCCGTTCGATTTTCTGTGCGTAACGCCCGGCAGCCACCCAGCCGATGCGGTAGCCAGGGGCCAGGCTCTTGGCGAATGAACCACAGTGCATCACCAGGCCTTCGGTATCAAAGGCCTTGGCCGGTTTCGGTGCTTGCTGGCCGTAATAGAGTTCGGCGTAGACATCGTCTTCGATCAGCGGCACCTGGTGGCGCCGCAACAATTCCACAAGCTGCTGTTTCTTGGCCTCGGGCAGGGTCGCGCCCATGGGGTTCTGGAAACTGGTCATGCACCAGCAGGCCTTGATCGGATGCCGTTCCAGGGTTTGCTCGAGCACGCCAAGGTCGATGCCATCGCGCGGGTGCACGGGAATTTCCACGGCCTTGAGTTTCAGTCGTTCCAACACTTGCAGACAGGCGTAGAACGCCGGGGCTTCGATGGCCACCAGATCGCCGGGTTCGGTCACCGCTTGCAGGCAAAGGTTCAGGGCTTCGAGGGCGCCGTTGGTGATCAGCAGTTCCTCCATGGGCAACATCAGCCCGCCGACCATATAGCGCAGGGCGATTTGCCGGCGCAGTTGCGGGTTGCCCGGCGACATGTCGGTGACCACCATGCGCGGATCCATGTCGCGGCTGGCGCTGGCCAGGGAGCGGGACAAACGTTGCAGGGGAAACAGCGTCGGGCTGGGGAACGCCGAGCCGAAGGGCACGGTGTTCGGGTCCTTGATCGAGTCGAGCACCGAAAACACCAGTTCGCTGACGTCGACTTCCGTCGACTCGTTGACCTCATTGCTGATCACCGGCTCGGAAAACGGCCGGGGTGCGTGGGCGTTGACGAAATAGCCGGAGCGCGGTCGAGCGCGGATCAGGCCGCGACGCTCCAGCAGGTAATAGGCCTGGAACACCGTCGACGGGCTGACCCCGTAGGTCTGGCTGGCGTAGCGCACCGACGGCACCCGCTGGCCGGGACCCAGGACGCCGGAGCGGATCAGTTCTGCGATGTCGTCGGCGAATTTTTCGTAGCGTTTCATCGGTGTCCCGCAATGGAGTCTGTTCGATTAATTGTGGCGAGGGGGCAAGCCCCCTCGCCACAGTGGATTGCATTGCCAAAACAAGACTGCACTTCACCAAGGTCAGCATCTTAAAGGCTCAGCGATTCATTGGCGCCACAAACCGGCTCTTCGCCACGCTGTAGACGCCAGGCTCATCGCTGTCGACCACCTTGAAGCCGATGCTCTGTGAACTGCTGGCCGGACGCTCCGTGAGCATCGCCACCGACACCGGTACATCGACAATCTCGCCTTGCGCCAGGCTGAATTCGGTCCTGCCCTGCAACTGGAAATCATCGGCATCCACCAGGCTCAATTGATAGTCCTGACGCTGCTGGGTTTTGTTGATCACCTTCAGACTGTAGATGTTTTCGATCTGCCCCTGGCTGTTCTCGCGGAACAGGCCCCGGTCCTTGCTGACATCAAGGGACACCATCGGTCGTTCCACCAGCGCCATCACCAGGGCTGCGATCATCACCAGCAGCACGGCGGTGTAGCCGACAAGACGTGGGCGCAGCAGGTGTGTCTTGCCACCCTGCAACTGATGCTCGGAGGTGTAGCTGATCAACCCTGGGGCGTAGCCCATTTTGTCCATGATCGAGTCACAGGCGTCGATGCACGCCGCACAACCGATACATTCCATCTGCAAGCCGTCGCGGATATCGATGCCGGTGGGACAGACCTGTACGCACAGCTGGCAGTCGATGCAATCACCCAGCCCGACCTCGGCCGGTTTGACTTCGCGCTTGCGTGGGCCACGACTCTCGCCACGGGCCGCGTCGTAGGAAATGGTCAGGGTGTCCTTGTCGAACATCACGCTCTGGAACCGCGCGTAGGGACACATGTGCATGCACACCGCTTCACGCAGCCAACCGGCATTGATGTACGTGGCGCCGGTAAAAAACAGCACCCAGAACAGGCTGACGCCACTCATCTGGAAGGTCAGCAGCTCTTCGGCCAACGGCCGGATCGGCGTGAAGTAGCCGACGAAGGTCAGGCCGGTCAGCAGGCTGATGGCCAGCCACAAGGTGTGCTTGGCCGCGCGACGCATCAGCTTGTTCAGGCCCCACGGCGCGGCTTGCAACTTGATCCGCTGGTTGCGTTCGCCTTCGGTGATCTTCTCGCACCACATGAAGATCCAGGTCCATGAACTTTGTGGGCAGGCGTAGCCGCACCAGACCCGGCCCGCGAACACGGTGATTGCAAACAGGCCGAACGCGGCGATGATCAGCAGCGCCGAGAGCAGGATGAAATCCTGTGGCCAGAAGGTCGCGCCGAAGATATGGAACTTGCTTTGCGAAAGATCCCAGAGCACCGCCTGGCGGCCGCCCCAGTTCAGCCACACGGTGCCGAAAAACAGCACAAACAGAAAACCGGCGCCGCTGATGCGCAGGTTGCGGAACAACCCGGTGAAGCTGCGGGTGTGGATCAGGTTGTCGCTGGATTTGGCCTTCATCTTGGGGCGCGAAGGCTCGAATGTTTCTACGGTTCGGACGGGGATTCTTTCGCTCATGGTCTTTCGCTCATCAGCCTCCATCAGGCATGAGCACTATGAGCGGCGATCTGTTTGCATAACAGACTCAGGTATTGCATTAAAAAGCGGATCAGATGGCCGTGTTTGCACGGACTGCGACAACTTGAAGCAGCCGACGCTGTGGGGTCCATGGGGCGTTGCAAAACAGCGGCGGCAAGTGCGGATCAACCCCGGTCAAATCACCGAACCACTGTCGGTAGCTTTCAGGTGTCGGCGTCCATCCACCGCGCCTGCGACGGTCAAGGCGTCGGCCTCGGCTTCCGTGATGTAGATGCGCTCGCCTTCGATGTCCACTGCCGACATGGCCATGGCACCGTCGGTGATGATGGTCACGTCGGGACACAGACGAATGAGTTCGCCATTTTCAGTGGTGAAAAAGCAGGTCTGGTTCTCGATGCGTACGGTCATGACGGGATCCTTTTTTCAGTGGAAACTAAAGTTTCAGGCCGCAACCGCCGGTCATCGTTCTGTGCAACCGATTAATGGTCGCTGCGGTCCACCGTCCATGGCCCCTCACAAGGACAATCCCATGAACACCTGGTGGCACGAAGTCTGGGTGACGCTGCAAGGCGAGTTCGCCGACATCGGCGATGCCTCGCAATTGACGCGAGTGACCGTGCGCCTGTTGATGGCCGCGGTGCTGGGCGGGATTCTCGGGTTCGAGCGTGAACACCAGGGCAAGGCCGCCGGCGTGCGCACCCACATGCTGGTGGCAATGGGGGCGGCGCTGTTCGTGTTGGTGCCGCAGATGTCCGGCTCACAGCCCGATGCCATGAGCCGGGTGGTGCAGGGCGTGATTGCCGGGATCGGCTTCCTGGGGGCTGGCACTATCCTGAAAAATCGCGATGGCGATGAGGGGCACGTCAAGGGCCTGACCACCGCCGCCGGCCTGTGGATGACCGCCGCCATCGGCGTCGCGGCCGGGCTGGGCCGGGAGGCGACGGCGGTGTTCAGTACGTTGTTGGCGCTGGGAGTGTTCAGTGTGATGCCGGGGATTGTGAAACTGATCGACAAGGATCACCAATGAGATCGTTCCCCGGCAGTATGGGAGCGATCAACTGTCGTCATTCAGGGGGCACAATCACCGGCGGCATCGTCGTTGGCGGTTCTTCCCTTGGTGGCGGGTTCGTGCCGGGCGGATCCTGTTCGGGCACCGGTTGCGGATCGCTGGGTGGGATCACCGGGTTGTCGATGTTGGGATCGGGGGTTTCAGCCGGGAATGGATTGTTCATTGTTCAAGCCTCCGGTGGCACATGGCGTGAGTCGTGCTTAAGTAGGTGGACTGATTGGTTGACCGCAGCGCGAAGGACTTGATTCCGGGAATTGCCGATGAAACTTTCCCGGCGGCTGTCGCTCGGAACCTAAGTGAGTGCATCCCGGGGCGGATTGCCCGGCGGGGGGCGACCAGACACAAGCGCGTCCATGGGGCGTAAGGAGAGAGGCTCGATGACGGCTGAAAAACCGACTGAGTTGAGCTACAACCCGCACATGCCGCTGTCGCAGGCGTTGTTGCTGCCGCGTATCGTCATTGAAAACATCATGCCGATCCTTGAAGGCGGACAATTCGCCGTCAAGACCGTGGTGGGGCAGGACGTGGTGGTGACGGCCAAGGTCTTCGCCGACGGGCATGACAAGCTGGCGGTGCGCGTGCGCTGGCGGGCCGAGGACGAGGACACCTGGCAAAGCGCGGCCATGAACGACCTGGGCAATAACGGCTGGCAAGGGCAGTTCCGGGTCGACAGCCAGGGCCGTTATCTGTTCTGTATCGAAGCCTGGATCGATCAGTTCGCCAGTTTTTGCCATGAGCTGGAAAAGAAGCATGCGGCGGCAGTGCCCGTCAGTCTGGAATTGCAGGAAGGGCGGATTCATGTCCAGCAGGCTGCCGAACGTAGCGAAGGGCTACTCAGCGAGCAACTGGCGGCCTTGCACCATGAACTGTCAGGACTGCTCGAAACCGAGCAGGTCGCACTGTTTTTGCACCCGCGTAGCGCCGACCTCATGGCCCGCGTCAATCATCGCGCCTACCTGAGCCTGAGCCCGGAGTACCCGGTGGATGTCGAGCGCGAACTGGCGCAGTTCGCCAGCTGGTATGAATTGTTCCCGCGCTCGATCACCGACAGCCCGACGCGCCATGGCACCTTCAATGACGTGCATACGCGGCTGGCGATGATCCAGGACATGGGTTTCGATGTGCTGTATTTCCCGCCGATCCACCCGATCGGGCGCAGCTACCGCAAAGGCCCGAACAACTCGCTGACGGCGGGTCCCGATGATCCGGGCAGCCCCTATGCGATTGGTAGCGAGGAAGGCGGGCACGAGGCGATTCACTCGCAATTGGGTACCCGCGAAGACTTTCGCCGACTGGTGGCGGCCGCTGCGGCCCATGGTCTGGAAATCGCCCTGGATTTTGCCATCCAGTGTTCCCAGGACCATCCATGGCTCAAGCAACACCCCGGCTGGTTCAACTGGCGGCCGGACGGCACGATCAAATATGCGGAGAACCCACCGAAGAAATACCAGGACATCGTCAACGTCGACTTCTATGCCCCCGAGGCGATTCCGAGCCTGTGGGTGGAACTGCGCGACATTGTGGTGGGCTGGGTCGAGGAGGGTGTGAAGATCTTTCGCGTCGATAATCCGCACACCAAGCCGTTGCCGTTCTGGCAATGGCTGATCGCCGATGTACGGGCGCTGTACCCCGAGGTGATCTTCCTCGCCGAAGCCTTTACCACCCCGGCAATGATGGCGCGCCTGGGCAAGGTCGGTTACTCCCAGAGCTATACCTATTTCACCTGGCGCAACACCAAGGCCGAACTGGCGACCTACTTCACCGAACTCAACGAGTCGCCGTGGCGAGAATGCTACCGGCCGAATTTTTTCGTCAATACACCGGACATCAACCCGGCGTTCCTCCACGAATCCGGGCGTCCCGGGTTTCTCATTCGCGCCGTGCTGGCGACCATGGGCTCGGGCCTTTGGGGCATGTATTCGGGTTTCGAGTTGTGCGAGTCGGCACCGGTACCGGGTAAGGAGGAATACCTCGATTCCGAGAAGTATGAGATCCGCCCGCGGGACTTCAATGCGCCGGGCAACATCATTGCCGAGATCGCCCAGCTCAACCGCATCCGACGGCAGAACCCGGCGTTGCACACGCATCTGGGCCTGAAGGTCTACAACGCCTGGAACGACAACATCCTGTACTTCGGCAAGCGCAGCGCCGATGGAGGCAATTTCATTCTGGTGGCGGTCAGTCTCGATCCGCACAACGTGCAGGAAGCGAACTTCGAGTTGCCGTTGTGGGACATGGGCTTGCCTGACTACGCCAGCACCCAGGGCGAAGATTTGATGAATGGTCATCGCTGGACCTGGCACGGCAAGCAGCAGTTCATGCGGATCGACCCGGCTTACCAGCCGTTCGGGATTTGGCGCATTACCGCGTAGACGCTGAACTTGTGGGAGCGAGCTTGCCGGTGGCGAGGGGGCTTGCCTGTGGTGAGGGGGCTTGCCCCCGTTGGGTCGCGAAGCGGCCCCGCTTTTTCTTTCAGCGAAACCGAGTCTCTGGATTGACGACTGCTTCGCAGCCGAACGGGGGCAAGCCCCCTCGCCACAGGGGATTCTCAGCCTGTGGCCAAGATGAATTCACCAGGAGTTGCACATGGCGAAGAAACCCAAGGCAGCCACGTTCATCAAGGACCCGCTCTGGTACAAGGACGCGGTGATCTATCAAGTCCACGTCAAATCGTATTTCGACTCCAACAACGACGGGATTGGCGACTTTCCCGGCCTCATCGCCAAGCTCGATTACATCGCCGACCTGGGCGTCAACACCATCTGGCTGTTGCCGTTCTATCCCTCGCCACGGCGCGATGACGGCTACGACATCGCCGAATACCGCGGCGTACACAGCGACTACGGCACCATGGCCGATGCCAGGCGCTTCATTGCCGAGGCGCACAAACGCGGCCTGCGGGTGATCACCGAACTGGTCATCAACCACACCTCCGACCAGCACCCGTGGTTCCAGCGGGCGCGCAAGGCCAAACCCGGATCGGCGGCGCGGGACTTCTATGTGTGGTCCGATGACGATCAAAAATACGATGGCACGCGCATCATCTTTCTCGATACAGAGAAGTCCAACTGGACCTGGGACCCGGTCGCCGGCCAATACTTCTGGCACCGTTTCTACTCCCACCAACCGGACCTGAACTTCGATAACCCGCAAGTCATGAAAGCGGTGCTGTCGGTGATGCGTTACTGGCTCGACATGGGCATCGACGGCTTGCGCCTGGACGCGATTCCCTACCTGATCGAGCGCGATGGCACCAACAATGAGAACTTGCCGGAAACCCACGACGTCCTGAAAAAGATCCGTGCGGAAATCGACGCCAACTACCCCGACCGCATGTTGCTGGCCGAGGCCAATCAGTGGCCGGAGGATACTCAGTTGTACTTCGGCGACACCGACAAGAAAGGCCTGAACGGCGATGAATGCCACATGGCCTTCCACTTCCCGTTGATGCCGCGCATGTATATGGCGCTGGCCCAGGAAGATCGTTTCCCGATTACCGACATTCTGCGCCAGACCCCGGATATACCCGCCAACTGCCAATGGGCGATCTTCCTGCGCAACCACGATGAGCTGACCCTGGAGATGGTCACCGACAAGGAACGCGACTACCTGTGGAATTATTACGCCGCCGACCGTCGCGCCCGGATCAACCTGGGGATTCGCCGCCGCCTGGCGCCGCTGATGGAGCGCGACCGCCGTCGGGTCGAGCTGCTCAACAGCCTGCTGCTGTCCATGCCCGGCACGCCGACCCTGTATTACGGCGATGAGATCGGCATGGGCGACAACATCTACCTCGGCGACCGCGACGGTGTGCGTACGCCGATGCAATGGTCCATCGACCGCAACGGCGGTTTCTCCCGAGCCGACCCGGCGAGTCTGGTGCTGCCGCCAATCATGGACCCGCAGTACGGCTATCTGTCGGTCAACGTCGAAACCCAGGCTGGCGACCCGCATTCGCTATTGAACTGGACCCGGCGCATGCTCGCCGTGCGCAAGCAATCCAAGGCCTTCGGGCGCGGTACGTTGAAGATGCTGTCGCCGAGCAACCGGCGGATTCTGGCCTACACCCGTGAATACACCGGGGCGGACGGCAAGCACGAAGTCATTCTGTGCGTGGCCAACGTGTCGCGCAGCGCCCAGGCCGCCGAGCTGGATCTGTCGGCCTACGTCGGCATGGTGCCGGTGGAGATGCTCGGGGGTAACGCATTCCCCCCCATCGGCCAGCTGAACTTCCTCCTGACGCTGGCGCCTTACGGCTTCTACTGGTTCGGCCTCGCCGCGGAAAACCAGATGCCGAGCTGGCACGTGGAGCCTGCACAGAGCCTGCCGGACTTCACCACGCTGGTGCTGAAAAAACGCATGGAGGAACTGCTCGAAGCACCGTCACGCACCACGCTGGAGCAAAGCATCCTGCCCAACTGGTTGCAGAACCGCCGCTGGTTTGCGGGTAAGGACGCAGCCATCGAACAGGTCGAACTGGCCTATGGCGTGCGATTCGGCGATCCGCAGCACCCGGTGCTGTTCAGCGAGATCAATGTCACCAGCGGTGGCCAGAGCAGCCGCTACCAGTTGCCGTTCGGTTTTATCTCGGAAGATCAGGTCGGTACTCCCTTGCCGCAGCAATTGGCATTGTCGCGGGTACGGCGTGGGCGCCAGGTGGGCCTGATCACCGACGCCTTCAGCCTGGACACCTTTGTGCATGCCGTATTGCAGGGCATTCAGGCCGGCACCGTATTGGCCTCCAGCGATGGCGACATTCGCTTCGAGTCCACCGCCGAACTGGAAAAACTCGGCCTCAATGCCGAGTCGCCGGTGCGTTACCTGTCGGCCGAACAGTCCAACAGCTCGGTGGTGATCGGCAACAGCCTGGTGCTGAAGCTGATCCGCAAGGTCGCCTGCGGCGTGCATCCTGAGCTGGAAATGAGCGCGTACCTGACGCAAGCCGGGTTCAGCAATATTTCACCATTGCTGGGGGCCGTGGTGCGCCGGGACGGGGCGGGTGAAGATAATTTGCTGATGATCGCCCAAGGCTACCTGAGCAATCAGGGCGACGCCTGGGAATGGACCCAGAACAACCTCGAACGGGCGCTTCGTGATGAACTGGCCGACGCCGTGTCCGAGCAGGAACAGCATTACAACGCGCTCGGCGAACTGAAAGATTTCGCCGCTATGCTTGGTCAGCGTCTGGGGGAAATGCACCAGGTGCTGGCGGCGCCGAGTGCCAACCCGGACTTCTTGCCCCAGGTCACTACGCAGAAGGAGGCGCTGGCCTCGGCCAAGGATGTCGCGGCGCAAATCGAGCGCGCGCTTTACTTGCTCAAGCAGCATAAAAATCAACTTGACCCGGCGGACCAGACCCTGGTCGGTCGTTTACTGGACAACAAGAAAGCCATCCTCGGCCATGTACAGGCGTTGGGCAAAAAGACCGCGGGCGGCTTGCGCATTCGTGTGCACGGCGACCTGCACCTGGGGCAGGTGCTGGTGATCAAGGGCGATGCCTACCTGATCGACTTCGAAGGCGAACCGGCCCGGCCATTGCATGAACGACGGGGCAAACACAGCCCGTACAAGGATGTCAGCGGAGTGCTGCGGTCCTTCGACTATGCGGCGGCGATGGCGATCAACGTGCAGAGCATCGATAACACCGCAGCGGCCGATGCCGCGCGCTTGCGGGTCACCGATCGCTACTTGAGCGAGGCGCGGCAAGCATTTGTCGACGCTTATCGGCTGGCGGCAGCTAGTCTTGCCCATGCATGGCAAGATCCCGAAGGCGAGGATGCCGCGCTGGCGTTGTTCGGTCTGGAGAAGGCGGCGTATGAAGTGGCTTATGAAGCGGAAAATCGCCCCGCCTGGTTGCCCGTGCCGTTGCACGGTTTATATGGATTATTGAGTGGGCTTAAACCCTTTTCCGATCTTGATGGAGAGTAGTCATGAGTGTCTCGAACAAGGAACAGGGTCATCACAAAGAAGCGCTGCTGCCCAGGGCACGGGATATCGACGCATTGGTGCGCGCCGAGCATATTGATCCTTTTGCGATTCTTGGCCCCCACGCTGATGGCGCTGGCGGGCAATTCATTCGCGCGTATCTGCCGGGTGCCTTGAGTGTGCAGGTGCTGGCCAGGGATTGCGGACAAGAGCTCGGCCAACTTGAAGCCACAGAGACGCCGGGATTGTTTGTCGGGCATTTCGAACGTGCGCAAGCGTATCTGCTGCGTACCCGTTGGGCCGGCGGCGAGCAAACGGCAGAAGATCCTTACAGCTTCGGTCCGTTGTTGGGCGAAATGGATTTGTATCTGTTTGCCGAAGGCAATCACCGCGACCTCAGCGGGTGCCTGGGCGCGCAACTGAAAACCGTGGACGGCATCGACGGCGTGCGTTTCGCCGTGTGGGCGCCGAATGCCCGGCGGGTGTCGGTGGTCGGTGATTTCAACGTCTGGGACGGGCGCCGGCACCCGATGCGACTGCGTCACCCCACAGGCGTCTGGGAATTGTTCATCCCGCGCCTGCAAGCCGGGGACACCTACAAATACGAGATTCTCGGCGCCCACGGCATCCTGCCGTTGAAGGCCGATCCCGTGGCGTTGGCCACCAGCCTGCCACCGGACACCGCCTCGAAAGTCGCTTCCCCCTTGAACATCGACTGGCAGGATCAGGACTGGATGATGTCCCGGGGCGACCGCCAGCGGGTGACGGCGCCGTTGTCGATCTACGAATTGCACGCCGGCTCGTGGCAATGCGAGCTGGACGATCTGGGCGAAGTGGCCCGCCAGTACACTTGGCCCGAGTTGACCGAGCGGCTGATTCCCTATGTCAAAGACCTCGGTTTCACCCACATCGAACTGATGCCGATCATGGAGCACCCGTTCGGCGGCTCGTGGGGTTATCAGTTGTTGTCGCAATTCGCGCCGAGTGCGCGGTATGGCACGCCGGACGAGTTCGCCGCGTTCATCAACGCCTGCCACCAGGCCGAACTCGGGGTGATTCTCGATTGGGTGCCGGCGCATTTCCCCACCGATACCCACGGCCTGGCCCAGTTCGACGGCACGGCGCTGTACGAGTACGGCAACCCGCAGGAAGGTTTCCATCAGGACTGGGACACCCTGATCTACAACCTGGGTCGCACCGAAGTGCATGGTTACATGCTGGCGTCGGCGCTGCACTGGCTCAAGCATTTCCACGTCGACGGCCTGCGGGTCGATGCAGTGGCCTCGATGCTCTACCGCGACTACTCGCGCAAGGCCGGCGAGTGGGTGCCGAACCGCCATGGCGGGCGGGAGAACCTGGAAGCCATCGACTTCCTGCGTCACCTCAATGACGTGGTGGCCCTCGAAGCGCCCGGTGCGCTGGTGATCGCCGAGGAATCCACCGCATGGCCCGGTGTAAGCCAGGGCACGCAACAGGGCGGCCTGGGCTTTGCCTACAAATGGAACATGGGCTGGATGCACGACTCGCTGCATTACATCCAGCAGGACCCGGTGTACCGCGCCCATCACCACAACGAACTGAGTTTCGGCCTGGTGTATGCGTGGTCCGAGCGCTTCATCCTGCCGATCTCCCACGATGAAGTGGTGCACGGCAAACACTCGCTGATCGACAAGATGCCCGGCGACCGCTGGCAGAAATTCGCCAACCTGCGGGCCTACCTGAGTTTCATGTGGGCGCATCCGGGCAAGAAACTGCTGTTCATGGGCTGCGAGTTCGGCCAGTGGCGCGAGTGGAACCATGACCAGCAACTGGACTGGTACCTGTTGCAATACCCCGAGCACCAGGGGGTGCAGAAACTGGTGGCCGACCTCAACCGCTTGTACCGCGAAGAGCCGGCGCTGCATGAGCAGGACGACGTGCCGCAGGGTTTCCAATGGCTGATCGGCGATGACGCGATCAACAGCGTTTATGCGTGGTTGCGCTGGAGCAAGGACGGCGAACCGGTGTTGGTGGTGGCCAACTTCACGCCAGTGCCTCGCGAGGCTTATCGCGTCGGGGTGCCGTTTGCCGGGCAGTGGAACGAGGTGCTCAACAGCGACTCGTCCATCTATGCCGGTTCCAACTACGGCAACAGTGGCGGGGCGGTGGCCGAGGAAACGCCGAGCCATGGCCAGGCGTTGTCGCTGGTGCTGAATTTGCCGCCGTTGGCGGTGTTGATGTTGCGGCCGCAGGGCTGATCCGAAGTCGGCGGTGCTGCTATTCGCGAGCAAGCCCGCTCCCACACTGGATTGATGTCGTACTCAAAACCAGTGTGGGAGCGGGCTTGCTCGCGAAGGGGCCGGTGCTGTCGACGCCGACACCCGGCAATGAATGGCCGTGATTCAGAGATGCACTTCCACCGCCAGCGGCAAATGGTCAGACAGGTGCGTCCACGGCTTGTTTCCCAGTATTTGCGGCTCATGGCTGCTGGCGTTGCGCAGGTAGACGCGGTCCAGGCGCAGCAAGGGAAACCGCGCGGGGTAGGTTTTGGCAGGACGACCCAGGTGGCGTTCGAAGGCTTCGTGCAAGTAATCGCGGCGGACAAGGGTGGCATTGCCCTGCATCTGCCAGTCGTTGAAGTCGCCGGCAATGATCACCGGCGCATCATCCGGCAGGGACTCGAGGAGCTGACAGAGCAACTGCAATTGCAGCTGACGATGGCTTTCCAGCAGGCTGAGGTGAACGCAGATCGCATGCACTTCGCGATGACCCGGTACGTCCAGCACGCAGTGCAGCAAGCCACGGCGTTCCGGGCCGGTAATGGAAACATCCAGGTTTCGATACTCGCGGATCGGATATTTCGACAGCAGGGCATTGCCATGGTGACCGTCGGGATAGACGGCATTGCGCCCATAGGCGAAGTCGCTCCACATGCTGTCGGCGAGGAATTCATATTGCGAGGTTTGTGGCCAATCGTTGTAGCGGGAGGAGTGGCGGTCGTGCTCACCGACGACTTCTTGCAGGAACACCAGGTCTGCCGACGTACTGCGCACCGCTTCACGCAATTCAGGAAGGATGAAGCGCCGGTTGAGTGCGGTAAAACCCTTATGGGTGTTGACCGTCAGCACGCGAAGCCGATGAATCGCCGGGGGCGTGTTCAATGGCATTGATTCGGTTACCTGCGGTTTTGAATGACTGGCCACATGCACTCCTCTGACTCAGGGCTGCTTATGTATGCGACTGATGCGATAGCAGGCAGTTCAGTCCAATGGGCTGCGTTTTCAAACCAGCACAATTTCATAAGGCAAACGGATACGCTCCAGCAGCGGTCGGGGCAGCAACGGCGCGAGGCCGATGGCCGGTTCGCCGTCCAGTTGGCTGGCGTAGGCGTGGGTGGCGTGACTCTTGCGGGCGACGGTCCAGGTATCGAGGCGCACCTTGCGGGCACGGTGCCAGGGAATCAGCTCCCGGTCCCGTGCCGGCCAGTGCCAGGCCCAGAACGGTACGTCGTTGTAGGTGGCCCCGATATTGGCCGCCGCCCTGGCGCTCGCGCGGCCAACCGTGTCGTGGTCGACATTGCCGTCCTGGCGCCAGGTGCTGAACACCACATCACCTGGGCGCAGGTAGCGCGTGATGAATCGGGCGATCTGATCTTCCTGCTCCGCCAGCGCGTTATCGGTAAACCCGCCACGAATCCACTTCAGGCTGTGCATCGGCAACCCGAGTCGACGTATGGCTTCCACGCTTTCCTGGGGACGAAATACGCTGAGGCGTTTTTCCGACCACTGCTGTGACCCCGGATGGCTGGCGCTGCCGTCGGTGATCGAGATCAATTGCAGCGGGTGGCCCAGGTTACTGAGCAATTGCAGCAGGCCGCCGCAGGTCACGACTTCATCGCCGGGGTGCGGGGCAATGAGCACCGCGCGTGCGCCGGTGGGTACCAGGGATTGGGTGTTGATGACCGGAATGCTGTCCAGTTGCGGGGCGCTGTTCCAGATCTGTGAGGGCAGGCTGACTTCGCTCAGGGAAACGGGTTTCATGGTGGATACGTCCTTGTTCTGCGTCGCCTTCAGTCGTGCATGGGACAAGCCCGGCAGACCCGTGAGGGCTGGTGGATAGCGGCGCGACAAGCCAAACCCTGGATTGCCGCGAATCGAGTATTGCTCATGTAACGCTATTCGTCGCGTCGTGAAGTTATCCGCAATGATATTTCCGCCCTGCGGTGTTACGGCTATGAGTACCTGGGGTCTCTTTTACTCTTCTTCCTCATGCTGCAATTCGAACAGTAGCAACGAACGGCCGGTGACCGAGTACTCGTGGCCAAACTCAAAGCGCTCCTGGCCGCGGATCGACGGTTGGTTGGTGTCGATCATGCAAGTCCAGAAACCGCCGTCAGGCACTTCAGGCAGCCGGAAATTGACGATGTCGTGATGTGCGTTGACCACCAGCATCAATGTCGCGTCGACGCCTTTGCGGCGAATGCCGGTTTCCTGGGCGCGGCCATCGAGCAGCATGCCCAGGCATCGATTGTGCGCATCGTGCCAATGCTCGGTGGTCATTTCAGTACCGTCCGGCGCCAGCCAGGTCACGTCCTTGACGCCGATGTCCTCGTTGTAATTGCCCACCAGGAAACGCCCGCGCCGCAGGACCGGGTAGGTCAGGCGCAATTTGATCAGGCGTTTGACGAACTTGAGCAGGGCCTTGCCGTCGTCGCTGAGGTCCCAGTTGACCCAGCCGGTCTCGCTGTCCTGGCAGTACGCATTGTTGTTGCCGTCCTGGGTGCGGGCGAACTCGTCGCCGGCCACCAGCATCGGCGTGCCTTGGGCCAGCAGCAGGGTGGCGAAGAAATTGCGCATCTGCCGATGGCGCAGCGCGTTGATCTCGGGATCGTCGGTGGGGCCTTCGACGCCGTGGTTCCAGGACAGGTTGTTGTTGCTGCCGTCTTGATTGTTTTCGTCGTTGGCTTCGTTGTGCTTGTCGTTGTAGGACACCAGGTCGTTGAGGGTGAAACCGTCGTGGGCGGTGACGAAATTGACCGATGAGTAAGGCCGCCGGCCACGTTGGTTGAACATTTCGCCCGAAGCGGTCAGGCGGTTGGCAAAGTCCGCCAGTTGCCCGTCGTCGCCTTTCCAGAAGGCGCGCACGGTGTCGCGGAACTTGTCGTTCCACTCGACCCAGCCCGGCGGAAAATTGCCGACCTGATAACCGCCGGGGCCGCAGTCCCACGACTCGGCGATCAGTTTGACCTGGCGCAGCACCGGGTCCTGGCGGCAGGCCACCAGGAAACTGTGGCGCTCGTCGAAACCGTCGTGATAGCGCCCAAGGATGGTTGCGAGGTCGAAGCGAAAGCCGTCCACGTGCATTTCCGTGGCCCAGTAGCGCAGGGAGTCGGTGACCATTTGCAGCACGCACGGGTGGCTCAGGTCCAGGGTGTTGCCGGTGCCGGAATCGTTGATATAGAAGCGTTTGTCATCGGGCATCAGGCGGTAGTAGGAGGCATTGTCGATGCCGCGCATGGACAGGGTCGGGCCTTGTTCGTTGCCCTCGGCGGTGTGGTTGTAGACCACGTCGAGGATCACCTCCAGATTGGCTTCGTGCAGGTGCGCGACCATTTCCTTGAATTCGGCAATCTTGCCACTGGCCAGGTACCGCGGGTCGGGGGCGAAGAATGCAATGCTGTTGTAGCCCCAATAGTTGGTCATGCCCTTGTGCAGCAAATGCTGGTCGTTGACGAACGCATGGATCGGCAGCAGCTCCACGGTCGACACACCGAGTTTGCGGATGTGCTCGACCACTTCATCGACCATCAACCCGGCAAAGGTGCCGCGCAGATTTTCGGGGACGGCAGGGTGACGCATGCTGAAGCCGCGCACATGGGTTTCATAGATGATCGTCCTGTCCCACGGCACGCTGACACGATGATCGTGGCCCCAGGTGTGCGCCGGGTCGATGACCTTGCATTTGGGCACGAAAGGCGCGCTGTCGCGCTCATCGAAGCTGAGGTCGGCGTCGGGGTGGCCGATGGTGTAGCCGAACAGCGCTTCGGACCATTTCAACTTGCCCACCAGTTGTTTGGCGTAGGGGTCGATCAGCAGTTTGTTGGGGTTGAAGCGATGGCCGTTGGCCGGGTCGTACGGACCGTAGACGCGATAGCCATAAACCAACCCCGGATGGGCGTCGGGCAGGTAGCCGTGGTAAATCTCGTCGGTGTATTCGGGCAGTTCGATGCGTTCGAGTTCCACTTCGCCGGCGTCGTCGAACAGGCACAGTTCAACCTTGGTGGCGTGGGCGGAAAACAGGGCGAAGTTGACTCCCAGTCCATCCCAGGTGGCACCCAGCGGAAAGGGCAGGCCTTCGCGGATTCGTGTGGTTTCGGCACGAGGGGCTGGCGCGGCGGCTTTCTTCGGACTGGTCATAGGTACTCCTGTAAACGGGGGTTACCTGTAGGAGCGAGCTTGCTCCGGGCGGCGCTCCGACGAAAACGGTGTGTCAGGCAACATCAATGCTGGAAGTGATGGTCTCTTCGCGGGCAAGCCCGCTCCCACAGGTATTGTGAGTTGCCACAGATTGCAGCCACACCTTCAAACACTGTGGGAGCGGCGGTCCGACTTGCCCGCGAAGGGGCCTCAAGACATATTCAAACCGCTGGCGGTTTTCGCGCAGCCCGGGGCTTTTTCTCGACGGCCTTTTCCCCCGGCGGGATCACTTTTGAAGCCGCTGCCGGTTTGGCCTTGGTTTTTGGCGCGGCGACCTTGGCATCGCCAGCCTTGCCATTGGCCGTTTTGCTGACCGGGGTTTTCGGGGCAGCCTTGGCCGGTTTTTTCGGGGCCAGGGCTTCGGCTTCCGCCAGTTTGCACGCCATCTCCCAGTGGCGGGCTTCCTGGCCTTCGGGTTTTCCTTCGGATTCCCAGATCTGATAGGCAAATTCGCGGATGCGTTTTTCGTCGGTACTCATCGCAATGCTCCTGAACTGAACTCAAGTGTGGGTAGTTTGAATAATGAGATTGACCGGGAAATCCCCCAGCGCGGCGCTGATCAACAGCTCCCTGTGTTTTGTGACTGTGATGCCGGAAAAAAGTCCCTGCAGATGTTCGTCAGGGACGGCGAACGGCAGTTTGACCCGGGTTTCGCCCCACCGCAGCGCGTGGACCTGTGGTTCGGCACCGTTTTCCAGCAGATCGGCACAACGTATCGGCACAATCACAATGGCGCGTTTCCCCTCCCGTTCACGGACAAATCCCAGCACTCGATGGGCCTCGCTGCCCACCACTTCCAGGGCCTGGTAGGTGCCACGCCGAAACAGCTCGGCATGCTCGGCGCGCAGGCCCAGGGTGCGCGCAATCAAGGTTTGCTTGATGCGCCCGTCACGCCAGTTCTGCAACAAGTCCGGCAGGTCCACCGCTTGCTGCAACGCCTGCTGGCGGCTGGCGTAATCCACGGGACGACGGTTGTCCGGGTCGACCAGGCTGAAGTCCCAGAAATCGTTGCCCTGATACAAATCCGGCACGCCGGGCACGGTCATGCGCAGCAAGGTTTGCGCCAAACCATTGAGTGCGCCGGGGGCGGCAATCGAACGGGCAGCCTTGGCCAGGGCCGTACGCAACAGCTCACCTTCGGGGCTGAGCAACAGGCGCTGGATGAAGTCCTCTGTCGCTTGCTCGTAAGGGTCATTGGGCGCGCTCCAGCTGCTTTGCAGTTTGGCTTCACGCAGGGCCTTGCGTTGCCACTGCCAGATACGTTTTGCGTAGTCCTCGAGGGACGGCGGATGATCGATCCCCAACTCCAGCGGCCAACTGCCGAGAATCGTCTGGTACAGAATCATTTCATCGCCCGACGATGGCATTTGATCGTCGTTGCGCAAGGGCCGGGCGAGGGCGCGCCACAGGCCGATCTGGTCGACGTACCAGGCGCTGCGCTCGCTCAGTACCGCCAGCCGCGCCCGTGAATCTTCGCCGCGCTTGTGGTCGTGGGTGGCGCTGGCCAGCAGATTGTCCGGGAAGGTGTCGAGGCGCTCGATGCAGGCCTGATGAAAGTCGGCGGCCGGTGCGCTGAACTGTTCGGTGTTGAAGCCAACGTCATTGCGCGAGAGCAGGACGGCCGATCGATAGAGCGCAGTGTCTTCCACCGATTTCGCCGCCGCCGGCGAGGTCAGTTGCTGGAAACGTACGCAGGCATGCTTCAGACGCTTGCGTTCGCGCCCGGCCGGGCGCGAACGCCAGGGTTCACCGCCGAGCCAGCCGGCCAGGCAATCGAGCACCGGCCAGTCCGCTTCGCCCAGGGTTTGGCGGGCACCGTCCATGGCCTGGCGGAAAAACGCCTCGTCCCGGGCTGAACGGCCAAGGGGGCCTATGTAGGTGCGGTACACCGGGAAATGCACGATCAGCGCCTGCAAGGCCCGGCGAATGGCGCCGAGGGTCAGGTCGCGGGTCATGAGGTTGTCCCGGGCCACTTGCAGCAGGGCCTGGGCGACGCTTTCGAAATCTCCGGCCAGGGAACCACCGAGGATTTGTTGACGGGCCAGTTGTGCTTCCTGGTAGAAGTCGGCGGGCCGCTCGCTGTGACGGTGCCAGAGTTCGGCCAGTGTCTGCGCGCCCTGTGGATCCTGTTGCAACAGTGACAACTGGTTCATGAATTCGTAGCCGGTGGTGCCGTCCACCGACCAGTCGCGATGCAGGGTTTCCCCTTCGCCGAGGATCTTTTCCACATAGATGGGCAGGTGGCGGCCGGCTGACAGGCTGTCGACCCGGCGGCGCAGTTTTCGGCAGTAGCCCCGCGGGTCGGCGAGGCCGTCGATGTGGTCGATGCGCAACCCGTCGATCAGCCCTTGAGCCACCAATTGGAAGATCTTCGCGTGGGTGGCTTCGAACACGGCGGGACGCTCGACGCGCAGTCCGCCCAACTCATTGATATCGAAGAAGCGCCGCCAGTTGATGTCATCGGCGGCGGTGCGCCAGCTGGCAAGGCGATAGCTCTGGCGTTCCAGCAGGTTGTGCAGGCGCTGGAAGCCTTCGCCGGTCAGTGAGACGTAGTTGTTCAGGTGCTGCTCAATGGCTTGGGCAATGGCCGGATCGCTGACCAGATCGCGAAGTTCTGCTTTCAATGGCAGGGCCAGGCTGTGGGCGTCGGTCTGGTAGCTCAGGGTGCTGAAGCGATCGGCCAGGTTTTTAAGTTGTTCGGCCTGTTGCGTATCGAGCGGTGCATCGGCCCTGAGTAGCTCCCCGTAATCGCTGGGGCAAATGGGAAAGCGGTGTTCGTAGTGCTCGACATGGAAGGTGCCGTGCCAGGCATCGAATCGCAGGGGCAGGGTGCCGTCCTGTAACGCGACGCCGTAGTCGCTGCCCAGAAACGGCAGGAGCAACTGGCCTTCCATCAACGGGTCGGATGAGTGCCACTGGATGTCGAAAAACTCTCCGTAAGGACTCAGGCGTCCCCACTCCAGCAAATCCAGCCACCAGGGATTATCGTTGCCGCCGACCGCCATATGGTTGGAGACAACGTCGAGGATCAACCCCATGTTGTGCCCATGCAGGGCGCTGACCAGGCTGTTCAGCGCCGCCTCACCGCCCAGTTCCGGATTGACCCTGGTCGGATCCACCACGTCGTAGCCATGCATCGACCCGGCGCGGGCGCGCAACAGTGGGGAGGCGTAGACATGGCTGATGCCGAGGCGGGCGAAATACGGCACCAGTGGCACCGCATCTTCGAGCGTGAAGCCTTTGTGAAATTGCAGGCGCAAGGTGGCGCGCAGTGGTCGGGTCGGCACCTGGGTCATCGATCACGCTCGGCCGCCTGGAGCCGTGCGCAGGCGAGCAGTTCCAGACGTCGCGCGGCATCCGCTCCGTCGAGCAGGGCTTCGCTGTAACCGGGCAAGCGCCGCGACCAGTTGGGGTGGGTGTCGGTGGTGCCGGGCAGGTTGGCCTGCTGTTCGACGCCAAGGGCATCTTCCAGGGGCAGCAGCACCAAGGGTGCCCGGGTATGACCGAGGAAGCGCACGCTGGCATCGAGCACCTGGTCGGTTTCGTGGGACTCTTCGCGAAAGTTTTGCGGGTCCTGGCTCAACGCCCGACGCAGGCCTTCGCGCTCGCGTTCGCGGTGCTGGCGCCATTCGATTTCACCGCCGGCATCGACCATGCCGAGCCGGGCATTCCAGTCGATATCGCGACCATGCCACCAACCGTTGAGGGTCGGCAGGTCATGGGTGCTGGTGGTGGCCAGGGCGTTGTCGGGCCAGTCGAGGATCGGCTTGAAGTGCGTGTTGTCCTGTTCGAACAGCAATACCCGCATGCCCAGCATCGAACGGGCGATGAGTTTTTCCCGCAGGCCGTCCGGCACAGTGCCGAGGTCTTCGCCGAGGACGATGGCCTGGTGACGATGGGATTCCAGGGTCAGCAAACGCAGCAGATCGTCCACCGGGTAGTACAGGTAAGCGCCGTCGGCTGGCGGCGATCCGTTGGGGATTACCCATAGACGCTGCAAGCCCATGACGTGATCGATGCGCAAGCCGCCGCAGTGGGCGAAGTTGGCCCGCAACATTTCGATGAAGGCCCGGAAACCATTGCGCACCAGGCCTTCAGGGGAGAACGCGGAAATCCCCCAGCCCTGGCCGGTGCGGTTGAGAATATCCGGTGGCGCGCCGACAGTGAGGGACGCGAGCAGTTCGTCCTGACGGCTCCAGGCCTGGCTGCCGCCGCCATCGGCGCCAACGGCCAGGTCGGCGATCAGGCCGATACTCATGCCGCTGGCGCGGGCGGCGGTTTGCGCGCGCTCCAGGCAGCGCGTGATCAGCCACTGGCAGAAGGCGAAGAAGCCGATGCGCCCGGCATTCTCTTCGGCGAATGCCGCCAGTTCGGCGCTGCGCGGGTTGCGCCAGGGTTCGGGCCACTGCCGCCAGTCGAGGTGTTCACCCCGGGCAGCGCGCGCCTCCTGGATGGCTTCGAAGCGGCAGTGGTTTTCCAGCGCTTCGCCAGCGGCGTGACGAAAGCTGCTGAAGTCTTCGTGCAAGGGGTGTTCACCCTGGACGAAACCTTCGTACAGCGACTGCAACAGCCGATGCTTGGCTTCGGCGGCGGCCGGCCAGTCAATCAGCGGACGCTCTTCCAGCGCCTTGAGTTCAATGGCCAGCCCGGTTGCATCGATGGCGGTACGCAGCGCGCGTTCGCCGAGAATGGTGCCGGGGGCGCAGTAAAGGCTGTTGAGAAACAAACGGCTGGACGGCGAATACGGGCTGTAGCGTTGGGTGTCACTGGAAAACATCGCATGCAGCGGGCTGATCGCCAGCGCCTCGGCACCACGCTCGCCGGCTACCCGGGCGAGGTCCTCCAGCGCCTGGGTGTCACCAAACCCGCCGTCGCAGGGGCGGCGCAGTCCATACAGTTGCACGCTCAGGCCCCAGGCCCGGGGGATCGGGTTGTCCACGGCATCGGCCACACTGTAGCAACGGGCCGGGGCCACGGCCAGGGTGAAGTTTTGTCCGTCCATACTGATCTGTTGATAGCCGACCGGTACCAGCCCCGGCAGCACTGCGTTGGCGTCCAGTTTCAGGTTGAGCCGCGAACCGTCCTCCAGGTGGATTTCGCAAGGGGTTCCGGGCTCGAAAAAACGCGCCAGGTCCAGGCCCATCCCCGCATCGGCGGTGATCAATGGCGGCAAGTGATGGGTCTGTTGCGCCTCTTGCAGTTCCAGCAGGCTGGCGTCGATTTCCTGGGCACTGCCGGCCGGGTGGCCCAGGCCGGCCAGCACGTTGCGCAACACGGACGGCGCGACTTTTTGCGGGCGGCCGTTGGCGTCGATCCAGTCGACGGCGAGGCCGGCACGGCTGGCCAGGATTTCCAGTTGCGCATCACTCATGGACGCTCTCCAAACGAGGTAGCAAAGGGGACTGCGGCGGCAAGGCTGACGAGCGCGCAATACGGGGCAAGAGTGTTTGTAGCCGGCAGGTCGGGGTTCTGTGGCGGGTATTCGAACAAGCGCATGGCATCGGTCTGTGAGGTATGGACTACAGGCCTGGCGCTGAGGTTCAGGTCAATGCGCAGCTGGCTGCCATCGCCCAAGCGCCAGGATGCACTGACCGCGCCTTCGCCCAGCACATCGGTTCCCAGTGCCTGGGCGCCCGGCAGGTGCGGGATGATGTGCCGGTGACGGATCTGCAACAGGCGGCAATACAGGTCGTGCATCTCGCAATGGCCGGTCGATGGCAGGACCGGGCGGGACGCTGCAAACGTCTGCGGATCATTCGGGTCCGGAATGTGTTCGCGCAGGATCGGGTCGGCAAAGGCGCTGAGCGCCGCGAACTCGCTGCGCCGGCCGTCGCGAACCTGCTTGGCCAATTCACCATGATGGCTGGTGAAAAACAGGAAGGGCTGCTCGACCGCAAATTCGTCGCCCATGAACAGCAGCGGAATCATCGGCGATAACAGCAGCAGCACCGTGGCGGCCCGCAGCGCTTGCGGGTGGGCGAGTTGATGCAGGCGCTCGCCGAAGGCCCGGTTGCCGATCTGGTCATGGTTCTGCAAAAACAGGATGAATGCACTGGGCGGCAGATGCCCGCTGGGTTCACCCCGCGCCACACCATGGCGGTTGAGATGGCCCTGGAACACGAAGCCCTGGCTCAGGCAGCGCGCCAGTTGCTCGGTGGGGTTTTGCGCGTAATCGGCGTAATAGGCGTCGGTTTCCCCGGTCAGCAACACATGCAGGGCGTTGTGGCCGTCATCGTTCCACTGCGCGTCGTAACCTTGTTCGAGCAGGCTGGCCTGGTTGTGTTCGTTCTCCACCATCAGCCACACATGCCGCGTCGGGCCCGTCTGCTGGCGCACCCGTCGTGCCAGTTCCTGGAGGAAATCCGGGTCTTCGATGGCATGCACCGCGTCCAGGCGCAAACCGTCGAAACGGTATTCCAGCAGCCACATCAAGGCGTTTTCGATGAAGAAGTCCCGTACTTCGCGGCGGCGCAAGTCGATGGCCGCGCCCCACGGCGTGTGTTTGTCTTCGCGAAAAAAGCCCTTGGCATAACGATGCAGGTAATTGCCATCCGGGCCGAAGTGGTTGTAGACCACGTCGAGAATCACCGCCAGGCCGTGGCCGTGGGCGGTGTCGATCAAGTGCTTGAGCTGCTCGGGGGAGCCGTATGACGCCTGGGGCGCGTAGGGCAGGACGCCGTCATAACCCCAATTGCGCTCACCGGGAAACTGCGCGACGGGCATCAGTTCGATCGCGGTGACACCCAGTTCGACCAGCCGCGCCAAATGCTGCTCGACGGCGCTGAAGCCGCCGAGCGCACCGACATGCAGTTCGTAGATCACCGCTTCGTTCCATGGCCGTCCCAACCAGGCACTGTGTTGCCAGGCATAGACCAGCGGATCGACCACCACACTGTGCCGGTCGATATCGCCGGCCTGAGCGCGGGAGGCCGGGTCGGGCACTTCCAGTTCGCCGTCGATGCTGTAGCGGTAACGCGTGCCCGCCGTGCATCGGATGTTGCTCACGAACCAGCCGTCGGCCTGGGGCAGCAACGGCAAGGACTGTCCATTTTCCAGTTCGACACTGACGTAGAACGCATCTGGCGCCCACAACGCGAATCGCGTGTGCTCTGCGTCCAGCATGATTGCGCCGTGGGGCCAGGTCTCAAGGGTCCGTAACGGCATCTTGAAAGCCTCTTACTGTTTGTGCGATTTCCCCAATGCCTTCGCCACAAGCTGTTCGTAGAGCTCGGCGTAGGGTTCGACCGCCTTGCACCAGTTGAACGGCGCCGCCATGGCCCGGCAGCGCATGGCGTGCAGCAGGTCGGGAAAGGCGAACACCTTGAACGCGCGGCTCAGGGCTTCCTGGTAGCTCTGCACAGTGGATTCATCGAACAGGAAACCGGTCACGCCGTTTTCGATGGTGTCGGCCAGGCCACCGGTGTTGCGCGCCACCGGCAACGAACCGAAGCGCTGGGCGTACATCTGGCTCAGGCCGCATGGCTCGTAACGCGAAGGCATCAGCAGGAAGTCGCTGCCGGCGAACATGCGCCGGGCGTCGGTTTCGTTGAAGCCGATGCGTACGCCGATCTGCCCGGGGAAGCGCAGGGCCAGTTCGCGCATCGACTGTTCCTCTTCCGGCTCGCCACGGCCGATGATCGCGATCTGGCCGCCGGATTTGACGATGTACTCGGACACCGCTTCGGTCAGGTCCAGGCCTTTCTGGTAGACCAGGCGTGAAACCACGGCGAACAGCGGCCCTTGGGAATCTTCCAGACCGAACAGCTCGCGGACATGGGCGGCGTTCACCGCCTTGCCATCCCAGTCGCCGATGCTGAACGGGCAGAACAGGTGCGGATCGGTCGCCGCATCCCAGCTTTCATCGATGCCGTTGGGAATCCCGCTGAGCAGGCCTTGCTGGGTCTTGGCGGCGAGGAAACCGTCCAGGCCACAGCCGAAATCCGGGGTGGTGATTTCCTGGGCGTAGGTCGCGCTGACGGTGGTGATGTGGCTCGAATAGGCCATGCCGGCCTTGAGGAACGACATCTTACCGTAGAACTCCATGCCTTCCTGTTGCAGCGCGTGATGGGGAATGCCCAGTTCGGGGCACGAGCCCAGGCTGGTCACTCCTTGATAGGCCAGGTTGTGAATGGTGAACAGCGTCGGCGTGCGCTGCCCACGCCAGTGCATGTAGGCCGGGGCCAGGCCGGCGGGCCAGTCGTGAGCGTGCACCAGGTCCGGGCACCAGTGGATTTGTGCGAGGTTGGCGGCAATATCGGCCGCCGCCAGGCCCAGGCGGGCGAAACGGATATGGTTGTCCGGCCAGTCGCGGCCGTTGTTGGCGCCGTAGGGCGAACCTTCGCGCTCGTAGAGTTCGGGGCAGATCAGAACGTAAATGACCAGACCGTCGGGCATGTCCATGCGCCCGATCTTGCACGGTGGCAGCGCAGCATGACCGCCAAGCTCGCCAATGATATGGATCGGATTTTCGCTGTTCAGCACCTGCGGGTAACCCGGGATCAGTACCCGCACATCGTGCAGATGGGCCATGGCCCGTGGCAGCGCTGCAGAAACGTCGCCCAGGCCACCGGTCTTCACCAGGTCGGCAATTTCCGAGGTGACGAACAACACTTTTTTACGGTTGGGATTCTGGTTGGCTGCCGGAGTCAGCGTCCTGGTGCCAGGAACGCCGACGGGTTGGGTGTTTGCGGCAGTTACGGCGCTCGATTCGCCGACCTGATGAGCACGCTCTCCCTGTATTTCCAAAGCCGTACTGATCATATGAATCTCCCGTGTTGTTGATCTAATTCTTAGGTCTGGCAAACGGTGTTTCATGGCCAATTGCTGTGGCCGGGCGCAATCGCGCTACGCATCAGTGAGCAAGCGCTGCCCAATGCGTCGAAGCAAAAGGGGTGAATGAGCCATTGCAAGGATTGCACCAGTCGCAACGCACCTTCTTGTCAGAGGACCGATCGGGATTGGAAAAAGTTTCGACTATTTTTCCACTTTGTGACCAACCGGTTTCGCCTTGAGAAAATGAGTCTAGGCCAGAACTTAGAGCGGTAAAGGCCAGATGGCAAAATTGTTCGACAATCGGTTTGTAGCGGTACGAACGTGCCTGATAGAGGTGCAAACGCCCCGACGAAGTGCAGGTTTTTTTGCGTTTTGGCATCAAAAAGTCACTGGGCAGTCACATAAATGTGCGACGTGATTTATCAGGAGTGCACTGTTCTGGTGCGCCGGTTTGAGTCCCACATTTGGCCGAACCGCTGCCTTACTGCCCACCTTGATGCCTTGTTATAGTTCGGGCTTCATTTTTGCCCGCAAAAGGATCATTGGCATGTCTCAATACAGCGCGTTCAACGTCGAGCTGGTCGATAAAATCGCCCACGTACAGATCAACCGCCCGGAGAAGATCAACTCGATGAACGCGGCGTTCTGGAGCGAGATCGTCGAGATCTTCCAGTGGATCGACGACACCGATGAAGTGCGCGTGGTGGTCCTCAGCGGGGCAGGCAAGCATTTCTCCTCGGGGATCGACCTGATGATGCTGGCCGGCGTGGCCAATGAGCTGGGCAAGGACGTCGGGCGCAACGCGCGCCTGTTGCGGCGCAAGATCCTCACCCTGCAAGCGTCGTTCAATGCAGTCGATAACTGCCGCAAACCGGTGCTTGCGGCCATTCAGGGTTACTGCCTGGGGGGCGCCATCGACCTGATTGCCGCGTGCGACATGCGTTATGCCGCCGAGGACGCACAGTTTTCGATCAAGGAAATCGACATCGGCATGGCCGCCGACGTTGGCACGCTGCAACGCTTGCCGCGGATCATCGGTGACGGCATGCTGCGCGAACTGGCTTACACTGGTCGCACCTTCGGCGCCGATGAAGCGCGAGGCATGGGCTTGGTCAATCGCGTCTACAGCGACAACGCCAGCCTGCTCGACGGCGTCATGGGCATTGCCTACGCAATCGCCAGCAAGTCGCCGATCGCCGTCACCGGCACCAAGGAAATGATCAGCTACATGCGCGACCATCGCATCGATGACGGCCTCGAATACATCGCCACCTGGAACGCCGCCATGCTGCAATCCACCGATCTGCGCGTGGCCATGGCCGCCCATATGAGCAAACAGAAACCCGAATTTCTGGATTGATTAACCATGATTCCTCGCTGGACCACCGCAGTACTGGACACCGATCAACCCGGCGGCTGGGCCATCGCGCGCAGCCCCGAAGGCTTTCTGTTCGATGACAACGGCGCACTGTTCGCTCGCGAATGGCTCAAGCGCCAGGACCTGTCGATTCTTGCCGAACATGGCATCGGTCATCTCGATGGCGAGCCGGTCTATCTGCTGGAGTTGCGCAGTCACAGCGAAGTGTCGGGTTGCAACTGGAAAGGCCTGCGGGCGTTCATGCTCGAAGGCGATCACACGCTCTACAAGGTGCTCGGTTACGCCGCACAGATCGGCACCTGGGCCCGTGAACACCGCTATTGCGGTAACTGCGGTCAGGCCATGACCCAGGTGCCACGCGAGCGGGCGATGTATTGTCAGCCGTGCGATCTGCGCAGCTACCCACGGATTTCGCCGAGCATGATCGTACTGGTGACCCGAGGCGATGAAGTGCTGTTGGCGCGCTCACCGCGTTTTGTCAGCGGTGTCTACAGCACCCTGGCCGGGTTTGCCGAGCCGGGCGAATCGGCCGAGGACTGCCTGATTCGCGAAGTTCGCGAAGAGGTGAGCATCGAGGTCAGGAACATCCAGTACATGGGCAGCCAGTGCTGGCCGTTCCCGCACTCGATGATGCTCGGCTTTCACGCCGAATATGCCGGTGGCGAGATCGTCTGTCAGGAAGACGAGATCGAGGACGCCCAGTGGTTCAACGTGCACGAGCTGCCGCCGTTGCCGGCGTCACGCTCGATTGCCCGTTACCTGATCGACGTCTACGTGGCGCGGCGCTTAGGCCACGCTGAACCAGTGCTGCCAGGCTAGGCGCACGGTCAGGCCCAGCACCACGGTGATGAACACCGGACGAATGAATTTCGCGCCGCCGCTGATGGCGGTGCGGGCGCCGAAGAAGGCGCCGACCATCAACGACAAGCCCATGCACAGGCCGATGATCCAGTCCACCTGGCCGGAAAAGATGAAGATCGACAGCGCCGCCGCGTTGCTGACGAAGTTCATGCTGCGTGCCACACCGCTGGCTTTCACCAGATCGATGGGGTAGAGCAGCAGGCTGCTCACGGTCCAGAACGCGCCCGTGCCGGGACCCGCCACACCGTCATAGAAGCCGAGGCTGAAGCCTTGGGTCGACTGCCACTTTTTCTTGATCGGTGCCTCGCTGTCCAGTGGCGCTTTTGGCGTGCCGCCAAACAATAGATAGACACCGCAAGCGAAGACGATCACCGGCAGCATCTTGTTCAGCCATTCCGCCGGCAGGTAATGCGCGACCACGGCACCGGTCAGCGCACCGACCAGGGTGCCGACGATGGCATGAATCCATTGCGCGGGGTGGAACAGCTTGCGGCGGTAGAAGGTGAAGCTGGCGATGGCCGAGCCGAAGGTCGAGCTGAGTTTGTTGGTGCCCAGCACCAGATGCGGCGGCAGGCCGGCGGTCAACAAGGCCGGGGTGGTCAACAGCCCACCGCCACCGGCGATGGCGTCGATGAAACCGGCAACAAAAGCGACTAAGGCCAGGATGGCCAGGGTGGAGAGGTCAACGCTGAGTTCGAAAGGCATGGGATCGGCTTATTCGGCGGGTGCAGAAAGAGGCTGCGGGGAAGGGCAGCATCTTAACCACCTGCACACCACAAAACCATTGTGGGAGCGGGCTTGCTCGCGAAGAGGCCGTCAGATCCAGCATAAATGTTGGCTGACACACCACTTTCGCGAGCAAGTCGGATCGCCGCACCGCCGCTCCCACATTTTGCTCAGTGTTTACAGGCTCAGATCCGACAAACTCGGATGATCGTCAGGGCGACGCCCCAGCGGCCAGTGGAACTTGCGCTCGCTTTCCTTGATCGGCATGTCGTTGATGCAGGCGAAGCGGCGGGCCATCAGGCCGTCCTCGTTGAACTCCCAGTTTTCGTTGCCGTAGGAGCGGAACCAGTTGCCCGAGTCGTCATGCCATTCATAGGCATAACGCACGGCAATTCGGTTATCGGTGAACGCCCACAGCTCCTTGATCAACCGATAATCAAGCTCCTTGGCCCACTTGCGGGTCAGGAAGCCTTTGGCTTCTTCGCGGTTATAGGCGAACTCGGCGCGATTGCGCCACTTAGTGTCCAGGGTATAGGCCAGGGACACACGCTCCGGGTCCCGGGAGTTCCAGCCGTCTTCGGCCAGGCGAACTTTTTCAATGGCCGATTCACGGGTGAAAGGGGGTAATGGCGGACGAACTTCGGCATTAGACATTTAAAGTCTCCGTATCAAGTTAAAGTTAAAACAACTGTCGAGCTTGATCAGGTTGCTACAGGTCCAATAACTTTCGCGCCATGCATTGCGCATTATCGGCGGCACTGTGATCACCCATGACAAGCGCCACGGTAATGGCACCGTCGATCAGGATCAGCAGCTGTTTGGCCAGCAACTGCGGATCCTCGGCGCCATGTTCGGTACACAGCTCGCACACGTAGTCGAGCAGCTTTTGTTTATGCTCTTTGGCGAGCAGGCGCACCGGGTCTTGCGGGTCGCCGGTTTCGCCACTGGTGTTGATGAACGCGCAGCCGCGGAAACCGTCGGAGGCGAACCACGATTTGAGTACGGTAAACAGGTTGAGCAGTCGCTCGGCCGGGGTTTGTGCCTGGCCGACTGCGCCTCTGTACCAGTGCATCCAGCGCTGGTCCCGGCGTTGCAGGGCGGCCACCACCAGTTCGTCCTTGTTGGCGAAGTAGCGGTAGATGCTTTTTCTGGAGACGCCGGCGGTTTTCACCAGAAGATCCATGCCAGTGGCGGCTATGCCACTTTTGTAGATCAACTTTTCGGTGACATCCAGAATGATGTCGCGTGTGTCGTTGCTAGTGATTTCGTTCATGCTGCAAACAGTAGAACGATCGTTCTCCTTGGTCAATCGGTTTTTTGTGGTGTTTGACAAATGGTCTTCGCGAGCAAGCCCGCTCCCACATTTGAAATGCGTTCCCCTGTGGGAGCGGGCTTGCTCGCGAAGAGGGCATTACAGACGGTAACAAGACCCGAACCTTTGCATGGTGTAAGCTCATGGGTTCTTCGGATTCGACCCATTGCGAGCCCTATGCCGTCGCTTTTCAAACGCTCTCTGCTGCCCAAGTTGCGCAGTTTTCCGCTGACGGCCGATGCCGTTGGCATCCTCTGCGGCGCTGCCGAATTCCGTCGTTGCCTGCTGGAGAAAATCGCCAGCGCGACCCGGCGCATCTACATCGTTGCGCTGTACCTGCAACAGGATGAAGCCGGCCAGGAAATTCTCGATGCCTTGCACGCCGCCAAACTGGCGCGTCCGGAACTGGACGTGGTGGTGGTCGTCGACTGGCTGCGCGCCCAGCGCGGCCTGATCGGTGCCGGCAAGCAACCGGGCAACTCCGCCTGGTATCAGGAAATGACCCGCACCCATGCCAGCGAAGTGCCGATCTACGGCGTTCCGGTACAAACCCGCGAACTGTTCGGTGTGTTGCACCTTAAAGGCTTCGTGATCGATGACTGCGTGATCTACAGCGGTGCGAGCCTGAACAACGTGTATCTGCACAAGTTCGACAAGTACCGCTACGACCGCTATCACCTGCTGCACAATCGTGAACTGGCCGATTCGATGCAGCACCTGGTGCAGCACGGCCTGGTGGCTTCCAAAGCGGTGCACCGCCTCGACCTGCCAAACCTGCCGACCACCCGCAGCCTGCGCAATGACATCGGTGACCTGCGCAGCCGCCTCAAGCACGCGGCGTACGACACCACGCAGGGCACCACCGACAGGACCGGTTTGTCCGTCAGCCCGCTGCTTGGCGTCGGCAAGAACAATCCGCTGAACCGGGTGATCTGCGAACTGATCGCCAGCGCCCAGCAGCAACTGACCATTTGCACACCGTACTTCAACCTGCCGCTGGCGATCATCCGCGAGATCAACCGCGCGCTGGCCCGCGGGGTGAAGATCGACATCGTGGTCGGCGACAAGACGGCCAACGACTTCTACATTCCGCCGAGCGAACCGTTCCGGGTCATTTCCGCGCTGCCGTACCTGTACGAAATCAGCTTGCGCCGGTTTGCCAAGCGTCATCAGCGCAACATCGACAGCGGGCAATTGAACCTGCACCTGTGGCGCGACGGTGACAACACCTACCACCTCAAGGGCATGTGGGTCGACCGGCGCTATACCTTGCTGACCGGTAACAACCTCAACCCGCGGGCGTTTCGACTCGATCTGGAAAACGCCTTGTTGCTCGATGATCCCCATGGCGAACTGCTGGAACCGCGTGGCAAAGAGCTGGCGGAGATCTTCCAGCACACCCGGCGAATCGAGCACTTCCAGAACCTGGAAACCCTGGCCGAATACCCGGCGGGCGTGGCCAAGTTCCTCAAGCGTGTGAGTCGTGTGCGGATCGAACGGTTGCTCTACCGCATTCTGTGAATTCAGAAAAGCCATCGCGAGCAAGCTCGCTCCCACAGGAATCCGGGTGTTCACAGCATTTGTGAACAACGCAGATCCAGTGTGGGAGCGAGCTTGCTCGCGATAGCGGCGGATCAATCAACAGGGATACTGTTTCAGCTAATATGCCCCCCACTCGAACAAGAACAGGGCTTGCCGCGATCCATGTCGGAAAAAGACACCATCTCCATTCAACTGGTGCGTGAAGCACTGTTGCAAAGCTGCGCGCCAGGAATCGCCACGGACGAGGTGTTGATCAAGGTCGGCATCGACCCGCAACTGTTGGGCAGCACCGACGCCCGCGTTCCGGCCACGGCTTATGCGCGCCTGTGGCGGTTGCTGGCACGGCGCGGGGATGATGAGTTCTTTGGCATGGACCCACGCAAACTCAAGTCCGGCAGCTTTGCGTTCCTGTGCCGCAGCGCCATGCTCCAGCCCAACGTGGCGGCGGGAGTGGCCAGCGGCCTGGCGTTTCTGTCGTTGATCCTCGAATACTTGCCGGCGCAGCTGGTACGTCAGCAAAGCCTGGCGGAAATCGTCCTGCTGGAGGACGACAAGGACCCGCGCCGGGCCTTCACTTATTTCACTTACTGGATGATCGTGCACGGCGTTGCCTGCTGGCTGGCAGGACGGCGGATTCCGATCCTTGCCATCGAGCTGCGCTGTTCCAAACCGGATTTCTGCGATGACTATCAGGTGATGTTTTCCGAGAACCTGCGCTTCGACCGCCCACGCACCCGGATGATTTTCTCCGCCGATTGCCTGGACCTGCCCATCAAGCGCAGCCCTGAAGAACTCGAGCGATTCCTGGCCCGTGCGCCGGCGAACATTCTGGTGAAGTACCGCGATCCGCAGAGCCTGGCCAGCCGCATCAAACACGACCTGCGCCACCTGCCGGCCGAGCACTGGCCGGAAACCGAAGCCCTGGCGCAACGCCTGTGCATGTCGGCTTCAACCTTGCGCCGCCGACTGGCCGAAGAAGGGCAAACCTATCAAGGCCTCAAGGACAGCGTGCGCAAGGAGTTGGCGATTGTCTGGCTGGCGGAACCCACGATCAGCTTCAGCGAAATCGCCACACGGCTCGGGTTCGCTGACGTCAGTTCGTTCTACAAGGCGTTTCGCAAATGGTCGGGGTCAAATCCGGGGCATTACCGCAGCCTGATTCTCAATGACACCGAGTGACTTCAGCGGCGCAACAGCCAATTCATCCAAGACGTTTAACGGCTGCCAGTGGTCGGTCCAGGCAGATTGAGCGTGCCACTGTCCACGAAACGCTTCGTGTTGAACACCCCACCCGAGAGCTTGCCGCGAAGGACATAAGGCATGTTGTTGAGGGTTTCCATCTGGCTGATGCCATAGGTCTGGCGGATCACCGAAAACGCCGAAACGCTGACCGGTACGCTGACGATGGTGTCGGAAAAGCGCCCGATCGTACCCCTCTCATCGGTGACGCCAGAGGCGAAGGGCTGGCCGTTGATGTCCAGGTCCAGGGCAACGCCGCTGTAGGTGAGGGTGTAGTCATTGGGGTTCTGCACGCGGATTCTCACGGCAAAGCGCACTTCCATGCCTTCGCCTTGCAGGGGTTCGACATCCACGACGTTGATTTTCAACGGGTCTCGATTGGGCAGCGAGGAACAGGCGCTCAGACAAAGCAGGAGGGAAATCAGGACCGCGTGGAGGCTGCGCATGGACGTGTTCTCATCTGAAAAAGGCTGAACCGCCAGCGGCTCAGCCCTTGAGCCCGCCTAGTGGTTCGACTGTGCAACCACCGCAGCCTTTGCGGGTTCATCCCTGGCGGTCACATCGGGGTTCTGCATCACCTGAAGCACGGAGGCTTCCGGATCGAATTCGTCCTCCTCCAGCTCGATGAACTCCTCGGGCAGGAAGATATTAAGAACGATAGCGCACAGCGCGCCGACGGTGATGGGCGATTCGAAAATGTTGTGCAGGGCCTTGGGCAGTTCACGCAAGACTTCCGGCACGGCGGCCACGCCCAGGCCCATGCCGATGGAAATCGCCACGATCAGCATGTTGCGTCGATGCAGGCCTGCCTCGGCGAGAATCTTGATCCCGGCCACGGCGACGGTGCCGAACATCACCAGTTCCGCACCACCGAGCACCGGTTTCGGCATCAGTTGCAGTACCGCGCCGATCATCGGGAACAGGCCAAGCACCACCAGCAATCCGGCAATGAAAAACGCCACGTAGCGGCTGGCCACGCCGGTGAGCTGGATCACCCCGTTGTTCTGGGCGAAGGTCACCATCGGCATGCTGTTGAACACCGCGGCCATGGCCGAGTTGAGGCCATCGGCGAGCAGGCCGGACTTGATCCGTCGAATGTACACCGGGCCTTTAACCGGTTGCCGGGAGATCATCGAGTTGGCGGTGAGGTCACCGGCGGCCTCCAGCGGCGACACGAGAAAAATCACCGCCACCGGAATGAACGCCACCCAATCGAAGGAGAACCCGTATTTGAACGGCACCGGTACGCTCATCAGCGGCACTTCGGGCAGGCTGTTGAAATCCACCTGGCCCATGAGCCATGCCACCCCGTAGCCCAGGGTCAGGCCGATGACAATCGCCCCCAGGCGCAGAAACGGCACATCCACCCGGTTCAACACTACGATGGTTCCCAGCACCAGCGCCGCCAGGGCCAGGTGACTGGCCGCCCCCAGGTCCGGGGCGCCGAAGCCGCCGGCGATGTCGGTCATCGCCACCTTGATCAGCGACAAGCCCATCAGCGTGATGATCGTGCCGGTCACCACCGGGGTGATCAGCATGCGCAATTTGCCGATGAACTGGCTCAACACCACCTCGATGAACGCGGCAAAAAAGCACACGCCGAAAATGGTCGAGAGAATCTCATCGGTACCGCCACCACGAGCCTTGACCATGAAGCCGGCGCTGAGAATCACACTGATGAACGAGAAACTGGTGCCTTGCAGGCACAACAGGCCAGAGCCCACCGGGCCGAAGCGCCGCGCCTGCACGAAGGTGCCCAGGCCGGAAACGAACAGCGCCATGCTGATCAAGTAAGGAATTTCACTTTGCAGGCCCAGGGCGCTGCCCATGATCAGCGTCGGGGTGATGATGCCGACGAAACTTGCCAGCACGTGTTGCAGGGCGGCGAAGACGGTAGCGGTCAGATGCGGGCGGTCATCGAGGCCGTAGATCAGGTCGCTGTGGCGTGGAGCGGGGGCTTTTTCGGAGGCGGTCATGGTGGTTTGCGTGCCAGAAGGCGGGCCGGGTCAGAAAATGGAGGCGCAGGATGCCAGAACCGCCCGGCCACGGCAAAAGAACCTCCAGAACAGCGACTTACAGTCGTGGGGCGAGCACTTCGCCAACGCTGCGGCGTTTGGCGTGCAGTTGGCTGGCCTGGATCAGCTGTTCGAGGTCTTCGGGGGTCACGTCATAGAACGCTTCCATGTCGGCCAACGCCAGTTTCAGGTCTTCGGCGGTGATGGCCTGACGGTCGACCGGCGGGTGATCGGCAGGAATCCTGGCCGCGGGCTCGCTGGCGCTCTTGGGGTAACGAACGCGGGTCAGGTTGTTGTAGGCCAGGGCGCACAGCAGCATCGTCGCCGCGCTGAGCATCACCGGTCCAATGGCTTTCCAGTCCATGGCAATGGTTGCCGGATCGGCCAGCACCAGGGTCAGGGCCAACGCACCGGCCGGTGGATGCAGACACCGCAGCCAGCACATCAGGATCAACGCCATGCCCGCCGCCAGGCAAGCGCTACCCAGGGTCCGGCCCAACACATGGGCCACCAGCAGGGCAATCACACCGGCACTCAAGTAACCACCGAGAATCGACCAGGGCTGGGCGAGCGCGCCCGAAGACACGGCAAACAACAGCACCGCCGAAGCCCCCAGCGGGCCGATCAGGTGCTGGGCCACCTCAATGCCGAACACCTGGCTACAGAGCCACACGCTCATCAGTGTCCCCAGGGCCATGCCGATGGCGGCGCGGCTCCATTCGGTGGGGCGGGTGTTGATGGCGGCGGGCAACCAGCGAGCAAGCATTTCGAGAAGACTCCGGCAGAAAATCCAGGCAAAAAAAAGGGCTTGGCTGGGGAACCCAGAAAGCCCTTGAAGTTGTTCCAACTGTTGGGGGAGGAACGCGCACAGTGTGCCGTCCAATCCTGCTACTGACAAATTCATATTAATGAGCTTTCAGTGCATTAATTTTGCTGTAATTTGCTCCGTCGACCGCTTGTGTAGCACAGCAAGCCGCCCAGGGCCGCGAGTGCACTCAAGGCATAAAACATCGTCGGCGCCGGGGTGTGCATCAGCATGAAGCCGCAAATCACCGGGCTCAACGCACCGCCAAGGGCAGCAAGGTTTTGCGCGCCGTAGTAGCTGCCCCGCAGTTCTTCCGGTGCCAGGGTGTCGACGAAGAGAAACTCGGCTGGGTAAATGATGATTTCACCGAGGGTGAAGATGAACATCGCCACGCACCAGCTCACCAGGCTGTCCGCCAGACTGAAACCGATCAGCCCGAGGATGAACAGGCCGGTGCCGGCCACGATCCATTGGCGCAGTTGCTCGCGCTTGAGAAAACGCCCGATCTGGTATTGCAGCAAGATCACACTGATGGCGTTGCAGGCGAGCAGGGCGGCCATGATTTCCATGGTGTGTTGGGGATTGCTGGTCACCAGCAGGTACTGCGACAGGTAAAAGGTAAATCGCCCGTGCACCACGGTGCTGAGCAGGCAGCCGGCGGTGAACAGGATCAGGGTGCGGTCGTTTTTCAGGGTGATCAGGGTTTTGAGGAAACTCTGCCCCTGGCCGCCGACAGTCGAGCGCGCCGGGTCCTTCGCGATCCCGGTCATCAGGAAAATACTGAAAAAAGCGATGGCCGCAGCGATCAGGAAGGGGGCACTGGCAAAGGCCCCGGCAATCAGCACACCGAGCATCGGCCCGACAGCGTAGCCAATGTTGGTCAGCGTATAGCTCAGGGAAAACGCCTTGGCGCGTTGACCCACCGGGAGGTTGTCGCTGAGGATCGCTTTCGAACCGATGAGGAACAGCGATGAAGCGGTTTCGGTGACGATCAGGGTGATGGTCGTCAGGTAGAGGTTTTCAGCAAAGGTCAGCAACACCAGGCCGACAGCGCTGGACGCCATCGAGAGAATCAGCAACCGGCGCTTTTCGAAGCGATCGATGATGTAGCCGCCATACAGGGAGAGCAGGGTGGCGACGAACACCGCAATGCCGAGCAGCAAGCCAACGTCCTGCTGGTTGAGCCCCAGCTTGTCGCTGACGAATAGCGTGAGCAAAGGGCTGGTGATGGCGCGGCTGACGACGATGGTCAGCGAGCAGATCAACAGGCGGCGGATGAGGGGGGAGTAGCTGGTCACGGCGCGAATATCCTTATTCAATCGGGCCGGCATCAGCCCGATCGTGAGCGCTACTCTAGCAGTCAGACACGCGGTCGTTGCTATGGGATTTGCTTGAGGTGCCGCAGCACAAAATCATTCTTGTCGAACCGCCCGCCCAGCACTGGCGGCAATGCACCGACGGCCGTGCAGAGCCAGCGCGGGAGACTGTTGGCGGATGTGAGGGAACAGGCTGTTCAGGCGACCACTGACTCGGCAAACCATTGCTGGTACGGAATCGGCAATTTGCTCGACTCGCCCCGACCGATCGGGAAGTAGGTGAAACCGATGCGTGCCAGACGGTCTGTGTCGTAAAGGTTGCGGCCGTCGAAGATCAGCGGTGCGTTGAGCCGCTGTCGGATCAGTTGAAAGTCCGGCGCCTTGAACTGTTGCCATTCGGTGCAGATGATCAGTGCATCGGCACCGGACAAGACCGACTCGGGTGTACCCATGAGCATCAGCTTCGATTCATCGGGATACAGCTTCTGGGTTTCCTGCATGGCTTCCGGATCGAACGCACGGACATTCGCTCCGGCGGCCCACAAGGATTCGAGCAACACCCGGCTCGGCGCATCGCGCATGTCGTCGGTGTTTGGTTTGAATGCCAGGCCCCACAGAGCAAAGGTCCTGCCACGCAAGTCGCCCTTGTAGAACGCGTTGATGCGCTCGAACAGCTTGTATTTCTGCCGCTCGTTGATGGCTTCCACCGCTTGCAGCAGGTCACTGGAGCAATGGGCCTGTTCAGCGCTGTGGATCAGGGCGCGCATGTCCTTGGGGAAACATGAGCCACCGTAGCCGCAACCGGGGTAGATGAAGTGGTAGCCGATGCGGGAGTCGGCGCCGATGCCCAGGCGTATCGATTCGATGTCGGCACCCAGGTGTTCGGCCAGTTCTGCGATCTGGTTGATGAAGCTGATCTTGGTCGCCAGCATGCAGTTGGCGGCGTACTTGGTCAGCTCGGCGCTGCGCAGGTCCATGAACATGATGCGCTCATGGTTGCGGTTGAAGGGCGAGTACAGATCACGCATCACCTCACGCACTTCTTCGCGTTCACAGCCGATGACGATACGGTCGGGGCGTCGGCAGTCGGCCACGGCCGAACCTTCTTTCAAGAATTCCGGATTGGAGACGATATCGAACTGCAATACGCGCCCGACGCTGATCAGGCATTTGTCGATGTGTGCACGCAAGGCATCGCCGGTGCCGACCGGGACGGTGGATTTCTCCACCAGGATCGCCGGTTGCTCGCGATGACGGGCCACGGCGTCGCCCACCGACATCACGTAGCGCAAGTCCGCCGAGCCGTCGTCCCGGGACGGGGTGCCAACGGCGATGAACAGCACCTGTCCGTGCTGGACGGCGAATTTTTCGTCGCTGGTGAACTGCAACCGCCTGGCGTCAAGGCCTTCGCGTACCAGGCTGGCCAGCCCGGGTTCGAATATGCTCACGTGGCCCTGTTGGAGCAGTTCGACTTTATTCTCGTCAACGTCCATGCAGACCACGTCGTGGCCGACTTCCGCCAGTACCGCTGCCTGCACCAGGCCGACATATCCGCTACCAAATACACTGATTTTCATGGGTCACTCCTTGATTCAGGCGCACGAGCAGGTCGGGATATTGATGGTTATGACGCCGAGGATGAGCAATGCCACGCCAAGGCTTTTCCAGACGGGTCAGCAGACAGGCGACCAGCAGCAATTGCAGGCTCATGGTGCCGCCTGAGGAATAATCAAAACCGAGTCAGGATAGGCAAGGTCATATTTCAATTTGTCTATCGTGTTGAAAAAAGTCACATCCGGCTGTTGCAACCGTCAGGACAATGCCGACGCTGCCCAGTAGTGCAACGGGCGCAAGGCCTGACTCTTGGGCAGCCCTGGGGCTGTAAACGTAAATAGCCTTTACATCATTGTTTTTTTACTTATTAGTTGTTTCACTTAACTGTTTTAATTCAAGGCCGTTTCGTTTGATTGACTTACCTGTATCTGATTCACGCACACCCCTCACCAATCCACTGACCCTGTATCTGGCGAGACTGGCGCCGTCCAGCCAACTGACCATGCGTTATGTGCTGCAGGATGCCGCCGACCGCTTGGGCTTCGAAGACCACGATATCGAGGAAATTCCCTGGCACAATCTGCAGCCAGAGGACGTCATTGCGTTGGTGGCCACCTTGCGCTCGGACGGCTATGCGCCGAACACGTCTTCGCTCTATGTCAACGCAGTGCGTGGGGTGATGAACGAAGCATGGCGCATGAGCCTGATCTCTCAGGAGCATCTGTTGAAGATGCGTACGGTGAAGGGCATGGCCGGTACACGGCTGTCCCAGGGGCGCAATCTCAGGCGTACGCTGATCCAGGAACTGATGGCGGTCTGCGCTGCCGATCCGCGGCCGCAAGGCCTGCGGGATGCCGCGATCATCGGGATTTTGTACGGTTCCGGGATGCGCAAATCCGAATCGGTGAACCTGGAGCTGAACCAGGTCGATTTCACCGAGCGCAGCCTGCGGGTGACGGCCAAGGGCAACAAGCAGTTGATCAAGTACGCACCGGCCTGGGCCTTCGCCAAGCTTGAAGCCTGGCTCGAGCTGCGCCGTTCGATGCTCAAGGACGGCGAGTCGGACGACCCGTTCCTGTTCAACCGCATCCGCCGTGGCAGCCACATCACCCGGGAGCGCATCACCAAACACGCGATTTACTACATCGCCCGGCAACGGGGCGCGCAGGTCGGGGTGAAAATCATGCCCCACGACTTCCGGCGTTCATTCATCACCCGGGTGATCGAAGAGCATGACTTGTCGATTGCGCAGAAGCTGGCGCACCACAGCAATATCCAGACCACGGCCAACTACGATGTGCGCGATGACAACGAGCGGCGTCGGGCGGTGGATCGATTCGATCTGTGAACGATCACACCTCGCTCAGTACATGGGCATGGCCGATGGTCGAGACCTGAACCGAGCTGCCGGCGGGTGGTGCATACATGCCTGAACTGCGCACCAGCAGTGATCGGCCCGACTGCGCGTTGCGGGTCAATGGCTGCAGTTCCACCGTCAGCGTGCAGGTGTTGCCGCTGAAATCCCGATCGGTGACCACGGCCCGACAACCGCTGGCTTCCGGGTCGCTGGGGAGGATACTGGCCAGTTGCAGTTGTTCGGGGCGCAGCATGATCTGCGCCGAACTGTTGTTGCGGTGGTTGTTGACGGGGATCCGGCCCAGGTCGCAATGGGCCCAACCGGCCTCGATGCGTGCGGGCATCACCACGGCATCCCCCAGGAACAGCGCGGTTTGCTCGTCTTCGGGATAGCGGTAAAGGTCCAGCGGATGCCCTGACTGGACCAGTCGGCCATGACGCATCACCGCCAACTGGTCGGCGAACGACAGGGCTTCGCTCTGGTCATGGGTGACCAGAATGGTGGTGACGCCCGCGTCCTCCAGCAGCCGTGCAACCATCTTGCGCATGGCGGCGCGCAATCCGGTGTCGAGCGCCGAGAACGGCTCGTCCAGCAGCATCAGTCGTGGCTGTTGCGCCAAGGCCCGGGCCAGGGCCACGCGCTGTTGCTGGCCACCGGACAATTCATGGGGCCAGCGCTCGGCCATCTTCGCGTCCAGCGCCACGCTGTCCATCAGTTCGGCAACGCGCTGCTGTTTTTCTGTGCCCTTGGTCGCCAGGCCGAAACCGATGTTCGCTGCCACGGTCATGTGCGGGAACAGTGCGCCGTCCTGTGGCACGTAGCCGATCAGGCGTTGATGGGCCGGCACTTCGTGGGTGCCGTCGACCAGGGTCTGGCCATTGAGCGACAGGCGTCCGGAATCGGGGAACTCGAAACCGGCAATCATCCGCAGCAACGTGGTCTTGCCCGAGCCGGAGGGGCCTACGATGACCGTGCGACTGCCGCTGGGCACCGAGAGGCTGACGTTGTCCAGGGCGCAATGGGCACCATAGGACTTGTAGAGGGCATTCAATTCAAGAGTGTTCATCGGCCAGCCGTTTTTTTCGATTGGTGATAAAGAAGTCCGGTCAACGGAAGCGACAGCACAACCATCAATAAGGCGTAGGGTGCGGCGGCTGCGTAATCGATTTCGCTGGTCAAGGCCCAGAACCCGGTCGCCAGGGTGCGCGTGCCGTTCGGGGCCAGCAGCAGTGTGGCGGTCAGTTCGTTGGTGATCGCCAGGAACACCAGCGCCGCGCCGGCGGCCGCCCCCGGGGCAGCAAGGCGCAAGGTGATCAGCCACAGTGCCCGGGCTGGCGAGCGGCCAAGGCTGCGGGCAATGTTTTCCAGTTCCACCGGGGCCTGGGCAATGCCCGCGCGCAGGCTCACCAGGGCACGGGGCAAGAACATCAACAGGTACGCCAGCAGCACGGTGAAGGTGGTCTGGTATATCGGCCGGGCAAAGTGGATCGTGACGGTCACCAGTGCCAGCGCCACGATAATGCCGGGCAAGGAACTGGTGATGTAGTTGCAGCTTTCCAGCACCCGTTGCAGTCGACCGGGGTAGCGGATCGACAGCCAGGCAATCGGGATCGCCGCGCAGGTGGTCAGCGCCGCGCCCCCGATGCCCAGCAGCAGGGTTTGCTCTAGTGCGGGCAACAATTCGGCCATGTCCCAGACTTCCACGCCTCCGGCGATGAGCCACTTGCCCAGGGTGATCAAGGGCACGCCAAGGGCCAGGGCGCAGGTCATGATCTGCAGCGTCAGCGAGAGCAGGGTGGATACCGGTTTCAGGCGTACAACCCGTTGCTCCCGGGCGCTTCCCGAACCGACGCGGGCGTAACGCGCCGAACCCCGGGCGGCGGATTCGGCCGTCAACATTGCCAGGCAACACAGCGCCAGCACACTGGCCAGCATGTGCGCCGCTGCGCCGTTGAAGGTCGATTTGAACTGATCGAAGATCGCGGTGGTAAAGGTGTCGAAGCGGATCATGGCGTACAGGCCATATTCGGCCAGCAGGTGCAGGCCGACCAGCAAGGCGCCGCCGCAGATCGCCAGGCGCAATTGCGGCAACACAACGCGGAAAAACACTTTCCAGGGTTTGAGCCCCATGGACTCGGCGACGTCTTCGATGGCCGGATCGAGCCGGCGCAAAGTGGCCGCTACCGGCAAATACAGGAACGGGAAGTAGGCGATGACCGAGACCAGGACACCGGCAAACAAGCCGTGAATCGGTGGCACCAGGCTGACCCAGGCGTAGCTGTGAACGAACGCAGGCACTGCCAGCGGCGCGGTGGCCAGCAACGACCACCAGCGCCGCCCCGGCAGATTCGTGCGTTCCGTGAGCCAGGCCAGCGTCACCCCCAGCGCGACGCACAAGGGAATCGTCAGCAGCACCAGCAGCACGGTGTTGGCCAGCAGTTCACCGACCCGAGGGCGGAACACCAGGGCCACAACGGTTGACCAGCCGGTTTGCAGGGACACACCAATAACGTAGGCGATCGGTAGCAGTGCCAGTAATGAAACCAGCACCGACAAACCGATTACCCATACACCGCCACGTCCCGCAAAAACTCCGCGGGAACGTCGACGTAAATGTGCGGGTGTCGCCTCAGCGACCTCCGCAGGCAGGGTTTCTGGCATCAATTAGAGCAGTCCGGCCTGTGTCATCAGCTCCACGGCTTTTTTACTGTCGAGTTTTGACGCATCGACAGTCGGCGCATCGAGTTGATTCAGAGGCACTAGTTTAGGGTTGGATTCAGCGCCTTTGCCCACGGCGTATTCAAACGACTTGCCGTTCTTCAGGACAGCCTGGCCATCCTTGCCGGTAATGTACTTGAGGAACGCCTGGGCTTGCTCCTGGTGTTTACTGGAAGCGAGGACGCCGCCGCCGGAGATGCTAACAAAAGCGCCCGGGTCTTTGTGCCTGAAATAGTGCAGGGCGGTGTTCTTGCTGTTTTCGCCGGTCTTGGACTGATCCACCAGGCTGTAATAGTGGTAAATCACGCCGCTGTCGATCTGCCCGGCATTCACGGCCTTGAGTACCGAGCTGTTGCCACGGTAGTTGGCATAGTTGGTTTTCATCGCCTTGAGCCAATCCAGCGTGGCGGCTTCACCCTTTTGTTGGAGGATGGCAGCGACGATGGCCTGGAAGTCAGCACCACCGGGCGATGCACCCCAGCGACCCTTCCAGCTCGGTGAAGCCAGGTCCATGATCGATTTCGGCAGGTCGGCTTCTGGCAGTTTGCTCGGGTTGTAGACGAACACCGTGGAGCGCGCGGCGATGCCTGTCCATTTGCCGTGGGCCGGACGGTAGGCGGAGTCAATCTGCTCCAGCGTGGCCTTATCGACAGGCGCAAACAGCCCGGCGTTGTCGACCAGGACCATGGCCGGGGAGTTCTCGGTCAGGAATACGTCCGCCGGCGAAGCCGCGCCTTCCTGCACGATCTGGTTGCCCATTTCGGTGTCATCGCCGTTGCGCAAGGTGACGGGAATACCGGTCTCCTGGGTAAAGCCCTCGACCCAGGCCTTGGTCAGGCCTGCGTGTTGCGCGTTGTACACCACGATGCCGACGGAGTCGGCTGCATAGGCCTGGCCAGCGCTCAGCAAAGCGGTGGCCAGCAGGGCTTGTTTCAAGAACGAAGGGATTTTTGGAATCATTCTGCGGGCTGCTCCTGGTGCATTTTTTGAAAGTCATGCGCATTCAAACGCCAGTTAACCAATGCGAATCATTTGCATGTTTTTGAAGTGCGGGAAATGTAGAGATCCAAATGAGAAAATAACGTCAAAAAAACCGTTAATACATGTAATTTTCATTCAGATTAGCAGCACTGTGCCCGCTGTGTTTCGACTCGTCGATCAAACGATGCCGCCGATCAGAATATGACGCTGCCCCGGCTGCCTTTTTGTCGTGTGCCTCGGCGTATTTGACGTTGCCAGTTGCTACGGGCCGCCTCTCTCGGGGAATGACAGCAGGAAACAGGAGGGACGGATTAACGGCGAACCTGTCGCCGTTGATCCTGGGGAGGAATACATTCAGGGCGCAGGGCAGCTTGCCTGTGGTCTGACGGCAGCCTGGCTGATCAGCGCAGCCAGGCGTTTGACGTTGTTTTGCTGGGCAAGCACCAGGTCATCGATGCTCGCACCCGAGGGCGTTTGCAAGGTGCTGCGGCAAATCAACCGTGCCGTGTCGCCGGTGCTGGCGCTGCGCAGGCGCCATTCCACGTCCATCAAGGCGTACTGGCCGGGCACCGAGTCGAAACGCTGCACATCGACCCGCACCGAGTGTCGGCCTTGTACAGGACTGTTGCTCAGTTGATCGACCAACGCACTGCGCAGTTCGTCCACCAGGGTCGCGCCCCACCATTGGGTTTCCAGGATCGCCAGGCCACTGTTGCCCTCGCGAATGACGATCTGCGCACGATCGACCTGGGGCGGCACGCTGATCGACTCGATCTGGATCACGCCGACGGTGGTCCTTGAGTGATTGCCCTCCTGGGCCGGGGTCAGGGTATGGAATTGAATCGGGTCGCTGCGGCAGGCGGCGAGCAGCAACATCGCGGTGACCAGGGTGAACTTCAGTGGTAAAGCCATGGGTGTTGCTCCTGTGTTCAATTGCGCGGTGGCCCTTGCAGATCCATGGGGGCGGCATTATTCGGGCGGCCGCGAAGCAGCGATTCCGGATGCCGTCCCAGGTAATCCGAAAGATCACGCAAGGATCTCGACGTGCGTCCCAGTTCATCCAGGGTTAGCCCCAGTTTTTCCCGTTGCGGCGAATCCTCGGCCAAGGTCGAACTGGCCGACTGCAGGGTCGAATTGGCCGTTTCCAGCGTCTTGCTGACATCCGACAAAGTTGTTTGCACGCCAGGCAAGATCTTTCCGTTGAATTGCATCATGCCTTTGCGCAGTTCGACGAGATTGCCATCGAGATTGCCGGCAATACGCTCGATCGGCAGTTTGTTGATCTTGTCGACCATGGATTCGAGTTTTTCCTGCAATTGCTCGAGGCTGCCGGGAATGGTCGGAATCATGACCGGGCGTGCGTTTACATCGAAGGCGACCTTGTCGGTTTTTGGGTAGAAGTCCAGGGCAATGTACAACTGGCCGGTCAGGAAGTTGCCGGTGCGGGCCTGGGCGCGCAGGCCGTTTTCGATAAAGGTACCGATCAAGCGTACGCCAGCGGCTTCGTTATCAGGGTCATGATTGAGCGCCTTGAGCATTTTGACATGGGCCTGGCCCAGGCGCTGCGGGTAGATCACGATACCGACGTTGACCGGAAAGGAGCGCTTTTTCTCGTCGTAATCCAGATTGACCGCCACTACCTTGCCGATTTCCACACCGAGGAACTCCACCGGGGCATCGACCTTGAGCCCGCGCAGTGCCTGGTCGAAACGCATGGCCAGATACTGCGGCTTGCCGTTTGGCGGGGCCAGGGCGGTTTGTTGGTCGTCGAACAATTCGTAGGCATACTCTGCGGCAGCCGGCTTGTCGTTGGGGCTGTAGTCGGGCGCGCGGAAGGCTATGCCGCCCACCAGCAAGGAAGACAACGACTCGGTCTTGACCGCAAAGCCATTGGCGCCGACGTTCACGTCAATGCCGCTTGCGTTCCAGAAACGGGTGTTTTCGGTGACGTACTTGTCATGGGGTGCATGGATGAACAGTTCAATGTTCACGCCCTTGCCATCCGGGTCCAGCGCGTAGGCCACCACCTGGCCCACGGGGATCTTGCGGTAGTAGACCGGAGAACCGATGTCCAGCGACCCCAGGTCCTGGGTGAACAGCGTAAAACGCTTGCCCGGTTCGCCGTAGGTGATGGGTGGCGGATTCTCCAGTCCGATGAAGTTTTTTGCCCGGCCGTTGGCCTGGCCGATATCGGCCCCGATGTAATCGCCCGACAGCAGCGTATCGATCCCCGATACACCGCCCGCGCCAATGCGCGGCCGCACAACCCAGAACTGCGAATCTTCGCGGGTAAAGCTTTCGGCCTGCTTTTCCAGTTTGATGGTGGCATTGACGCTTTTCTGGTCACCGCTGAGCTCCACATCGGAGACATGACCAATCACGACATTGCGGTATTTGACCTCGGTCTTGTTCGCGGTCAGGCCGTTACCGGTCTTGAACGTGACAACGATGGTCGGGCCCTGCTGCAAAATGCTGTGGACCACCAGCGAAATACCCACCAGCACCGCGACGATCGGGACGATCCAGACCAGCGAAACGCTGAAACGGCGGGTCTTGATCGGAGCCTGCCCGGGAGCTTGTGGCCCGTCAGTGGCTTGTGACTTCATCAGTGACCTCCTCATTGTGTGGGTTTTTCCGTTCTTTATCCCAGATCATGCGGGGATCGAAACTCATTGCCGAAAGCATGGTGAACACCACTACCAGACCAAAAAACAGAATGCCCGGGCGCGGTTCGATGTCGGCCAGGGCCTGGAATTTCACCAGCGAGGCCACCAGGGCGACCACGATCACATCGAGCATCGACCAGTAACCGATGACTTCGACGAAGCGGTACAGCGTCGACCGCTCCTTGCGTGCCCACTCGCTGTCGCGTTGCACGGTGACCAGCAGCAATGTGATGGCGACGAACTTGATTCCCGGCACCGCGATACTGGCAATGAATATGATCAGGGCGATATCCCAGGCCCCGGCTTCCCAGAACTCCAGCACGCCGCTCATGATCGTGCTGTCGGCGCCGTTGCCGACCATCTCGGTGTTCATCACCGGCAACAGGTTGGCCGGGATGTAGAACACCAGGGCCGCGATCATGTAGGCCCAGGTGCGGGCCAGAGAATTGGCTTTGCGCCGGTGCAGCGGTGCACCGCAACGCTCGCATTCGTGGGGCTCGCAAGTCATGTCGCAGGCCAGGCCGCAGGTGTGGCACAGGCACAGGTTGAGCTCGTCGGCGTAAGGAGGCGTGCTCATACAATGTCCCATAGTTCGCGGATGTCGCGCCCGGCGATGCGGATCATCATCAGGCTCAGTGCCGCCAGGGCAAACAACCCTATGCCGGGCAGCACATCGAGCAGTCCGGCGAGCTTGATCACCGCGACCATGGCGCCCAGCAGGCAGACTTCGAGCATGCTCCAGGGCCTCAGGGTTTCGAGCCAGCGCATGCAGAATTTGAATCCGGGCGAGCGTCGCCCGCCGAGTGCGAAGCCCAGCACCCAGATCAGCAGCAGCAACTGGAAAATCGGCGCGATGATCATGGCGATTGCCGCCACCATGGCAATGAAGGTGATAGGCCCCAGGCTCAGGGCCAGCACCGAGTCCCAGAGCGTTGCGCTGTTCTTCACGCCTTTGAGGTTGATGCTCATTACCGGATAGAAATTGGCGAATATCCAGAGCATCAACGCGGTGAAGGTCAACGCAAGCCGCTGCTCCACCGTGAGGCCGTTATAGCGCTGAAGCACGCCGCCGCAGCGTGTACACAGGGTTTTTTGATGTTTGGCGAGCGTTACTTTTTGGTACACGCTGTCGCAGTGCTCGCAGATGATCAGCTGATCAGTAGTCGCCATGGGTCAAGCTCGACAGAAGGCAGGAAGTTCAGAGCACTCCCTCAATATAGAAGTGACTCGCAATTGAGCAAATCGAAAGTCGAAACAAGGGGATGGTAGAAGAGGGAATACGTAAAACAGTGTGGGAGCGAGCTTGCTCGCGATAGCGGTGTGCCAGACAACCCAATCATTGGATTTCAGGTCGCTATCGCGAGCAAGCTCGCTCCCACAGTGGTTAGCAGGCGCCCGGCAGGCCTACGTCAGCCCAGCATTTCCCGCATCCGATACCAGAACATGCCAAGGGCCAGCAAGGGTGAACGCAGGGCGCGTCCGCCGGGGAAGGTCATGTGCGGCACGGCGCTGAACACGTCGAAGCCTTTGCTGTGGCCGGCATGGATCGCTTCGCCCAACAACTTCGCGCACCAGTGGGTCACGTTCAGGCCATGGCCTGAATAGCCCTGGGCGTAGAACACGTTCGGGTGCTGGCTCAGGCGCCCGACCTGGGGGAAGCGGTTGGCCGAGATGCCGATCTTGCCGCCCCACTGATAGTCGATGCGCACATCGGCCAGTTGGGGGAACACCTTGAGCATCTGCGGGCGCATGTAGGCGCTGATGTCCGAAGGATCGCGCCCGGAGTAATGGCAGGCACCACCGAACAACAAGCGCCGGTCAGCCGAGAGCCGGTAGTAATCCAGGCCGACCTTCTGGTCGCACAGCGCAACATTGTGCGGGATCAGTTTTGCAGCGGCCTCTTGCGACAAGGGTTCGGTGGCGATGATGTAGCTGCCTGCCGGGAGTACTTTGCCGCTGAGCTTCGGTTCGAGCTCTTCCAGATGGGCATTGCAAGCAAGCACCAACGTGCCTGCACTCACAGTGCCACCGGCGCAGCGCACTTGCACCGTGCTGCCATGGATCAACTCCAGCACCGGGCTCTGCTCGAAAATCCGCACCCCAAGGGACTCGGCAACTTGCGCTTCGCCAAGGACCAGGTTCAGCGGATGCAAATGCCCCGAGCCCATGTCCACCAGGCCGCCGGCGTACACACCGGAGTTCACCACCTGTTCACGGATTTGTTCTGGCGCCACCAGGCGGGTTTCAAAGGCGTAGCCGGATTCAATCAGTTGCGCCTGCTCGGCCTTGAGCGCCTTGAACTGGGCCGGGGTATTGGCCAGTTCGCAGAAGCCCCAGCTCAGGTCGCAATCGATGCCGTGCTCGCGGATGCGATTGGCCACGACTTGCACCGACTCGTTCCCGGCGTGTTCCAGGTATTGCACGCCATCGGCGCCGATGTGCTTGGCGAAACCGCTGACGTCATGGCCGATACCACGAATCAACTGGCCGCCGTTGCGCCCGCTGGCGCCCCAGCCGATCCGTCGGGCCTCCAGCAGGACTACCGAGAGCCCACGCTGGGCCAGCTCGATGGCGGTGTTGATGCCGGTGAAACCCGCGCCGACCACACAGACATCGGCCACCAGGTCCGAGGCCAGCGCGGGGCGCTGCCTCATGCCCTTGGCGGACGCCGCGTAATAGGAGTGGGTGTGTTCCTTGGTGTACTGATTCATTTGTTGGACTTCACTTTGCTCCACGAACGGGTCATCAGGCGCATGATCGACTGCGGCGGCGTGGTGGAGATGTAGAGTTTGTCGAGGACTTCCTGGGACGGATAAACCTCGGGGTTGCTGACCAGCTCAGGGTCCATGTACTGCTTGGCGGCCGGGTTCGGGTTGGCGTAGCCGACCGACTCACTGACCTTGGCGATCACTTGCGGGTCCAGCAGGTAGTTGATGAAGGCATGAGCTTCCTTCGGATTGCTGGCGTCGGCAGGGATGGCCAGCAGGTCGAACCACAGGTTGGCGCCTTCCTTGGGAATGGCGTAGGCGATGTTCACGCCGTTGCCGGCTTCCTTGGCGCGGTTGGCGGCCTGGAACACATCACCCGAGTATCCGAACGCCACGCAGATGTCGCCGTTGGCCAGGTCCGAGACGTACTTGGAGGAGTGGAAGTAGGTGATGTAGGGGCGAATGCTCAGCAGCTTGGCTTCGGCCTTCTTGAAGTCCTCGGGGTTTTCGCTGCGTGGGTCCATGCCCATGTAGTTGAGCATCGCCGGGAACACTTCGTCCGCCGAGTCCATCATCGACACGCCGCAGGCGCTGAGCTTCTTGATGTTCTCCGGTTCGAACAGCACGGCCCAGGAGTCGATCTTGTCGATGCCCAGCACAGCCTTGACCTTGTCGACGTTATAGCCGATGCCGTTGGTGCCCCACAGGTACGGCACCGAGTGTGCGTTGCCCGGATCGTTTTTCTCCAGCAGCGCCAGCAATTTCGGGTCGAGGTTCTTGAAATTCGGCAGTTGCTCGCGATCGAGCTTGAGGAACGCGCCGGCCTTCACCTGGCGGGCGAGGAAGTGGTTGGACGGCACCACCACGTCATACCCGGTACGACCGGCAAGCAGTTTGCCTTCCAGGGTTTCGTTGGAATCGAATACGTCGTAGATCACCTTGATCCCGGTCTTGGCCTGGAAGTCGGCGAGGGTGGTTTCGCCGATGTAGTCGGTCCAGTTGTAGACGCTGACCTGTGGCTGAGCCTGGGCAACGGCGCTGAACAAGACCGCGAGTGCGGCCGGGACCATGGATTTCAATAGACGCATATCGATACCTTCTTGGAATTATTGGATTCTTCAGGTGATTTGCTTGGTATTCACGTGCCTCCTGTGGGAGCGAGGTTTTTAGACACTGAGCATCAGGAACTCACGCTCCCAGGAGCTGATCACCCGTTTGAAGTTCTCGTGCTCGGCGCGTTTGACCGCGACATAGCCCCGCACGAACTTGCTGCCCAGGTAACGGCCAATGGTGTCGCATTCTTCCATCTGGGTCAGGGCGTCCTCGATGGTGATCGGCAGGCGCAGGTTGCGGCGCTCATAGGCGCGGCCCTGTACCGCAGCGCTTGGCTCGATGCGTTCGACCATGCCCAGGTAACCACACAGCAGGCTGGCGGCGATGGCCAGGTACGGGTTGGCGTCAGCGCCCGGCAGACGGTTCTCGACACGCATGGCGTCGGGGCTGGAGGTCGGCACGCGCAGGCCGACAGTGCGGTTTTCTTCGCCCCACTCGACGTTCACCGGTGCCGAGGTGTCCGGCAGGAAGCGGCGGAAGGAGTTGACGTTCGGCGCGAACATCGGCAGCACTTTCGGGATGTACTTCTGCAGGCCGCCAATGTGATGCAGGAACAGCTCGCTCATGTTGCCATCGGCATCGGCGAAGATCGGCTGGCCGGTGGCAATGTCCACCACGCTCTGGTGAAGGTGCATGGCGCTGCCAGGCTCGTCGCCGACCGGCTTGGCCATGAAGGTTGCCGCCACGTTGTGCTTGAGCGCCGCTTCACGCATGGTGCGCTTGAACACGGTGATCTGGTCGGCCAGGTCCAGGGCGTTGCCATGACGGAAGTTGATTTCCATCTGCGCCGGGCCGTCTTCGTGGATCAGCGTGTCGAGGTCCAGACCTTGCAGTTCGCACCAGTCGTAGACGTCTTCGAACAGCGGGTCGAATTCGTTGGCCGCGTCGATGGAGAACGACTGACGACCGCTTTCGGCGCGGCCCGAACGGCCCATCGGCGCCTTGAGCGGCAGGTCCGGGTCTTCGCAGCGCTGGGTCAGGTAGAACTCCATTTCCGGCGCGACAATCGGCCGCCAGCCTTTATCGGTGTACAACTGCAGGACTTTCTTCAACACATTGCGCGGCGACAGTTCGATCGGGTTACCGAACTTGTCGAAGGTGTCGTGGATCACGATGGCGGTCGGCTCGATGGCCCATGGCACCACGTAGACGGCGTCGGCGTCCGGCTTGCAGACCATGTCGATATCGGCCGGGTCGAGCAGGTCGTAGTAGATGTCGTCGTCGACAAAGTCCCCGGTTACCGTTTGCAGAAGGACACTTTCCGGCAGGCGCATGCCTCGCTCATGCAGGAACTTGTTGGTCGGTGCAATTTTGCCGCGTGCAATGCCGGTCAGATCGCTGACGACGCACTCGACTTCGGTAATCTTGTGATCTTTCAGCCAAGTGAACAGCTGATCGAAAGGGACATTCATAAAGACCTCGTTATTGGTTTTATTAACGCCAGGAGAGACCGGTTTCATCCGCCGGACACTTCCCCTGTAGCGCGTTGACGACTATCTTGTGCGAGCCTTGCGGTTCCATCTATCCACTTTAAGCAGCACAAAACGCACCAAAAGAGTGCGTAAGGTCGCCCCATGACAGGTTCCAGTTCCCTCCAGGTCCAAGCGTTCAACACCGCCGATGTCGCCGAGCAAATCCGCGCCACGCCGGGCTGGGTGCAGCAATACCAGCAGATGTCGCCGGGGCACTTCGCGGGTCGGGTGCGTTATCTGGATCTGCAGGGCGTGGAGATTTACGAAGAGTCGATGAACACCCGGGTCGAGCAGAATTTCAGCGCGCCCCAGGGTTCGTTATCGTTCTGTTTCGATCGCGGTGACAACGCGCTGTACGTGTTGAATGGCGAAAGCCGCAACATCTGGATCACCCCGGAGAACTACCAGGAAATCGCCGTGGTGTTCGGGCCGGAGTTTGTAAAGCGCCACAGCCTGGACATCGCCAGGCTTGAAGGGTTGTTCATGGCACCGCTCAACGCCCAGCAGAACGCGCTGTTTTGCCGTTGGCTCAGCGGAACCTTGACGCGGCTGTCGCAGACCTTCGATCCACCGAGCCGCGAAGCGCTGACCCAGCAACTGCTGGAAGATTGCCTGTTCATCCTCGACAACGCGTGTGTCGGCCTCGACCAGGGCGCCTTGCAGCGTCGGGCCGGGGAGCGCTCGATCATGAAACGGGTAGGGGAATGGGCCGCTGACACCCCGGAAGAACATCTCAATCTGCTGCAGTTGTCCCAAATCGCGGGGTTTTCACTGCGTCAGTTGCAGCATGCGTTCAAGACCTACACCGGCATGTCGCCGACCCAGTGGCTGCGCCTGCGCCGACTCAACAGCGCCCACCGCGAATTGCTGAGTCGCACGCCGACGCAAACCACCGTGGCTGAAGTGGCGATGCGTTGGTCGTTCTGGCATCTGGGGCGGTTTTCCAGCAGCTATCGTGCGCTGTTCAAGGAATTGCCGAGCGACACCCTCAAGCGTGCGAGTGTCACGCTGTCCCCTGGTCGCGGCCGACGTTAGAACGTCGGCGGTGTAATCACCCAGATCACCACCGCATCGACATCGCCAGGGTTGCCATAGCGGTGCGGTTCCTGGCTGGAAAAGCTGAAGCTGTCGCCTTCATTGAGCTGGAAATGGCGCTCGCCCACCCACAACTCGAAACTCCCCGAGAGCAAGTAGCCGGCTTCTTCACCGTCGTGGCTGTAGCTTTGCTGGCTGTAGGTGCCGGGCGGGAAACGCGAGTGGAGCATTTCCAGTTGGCGGTTGGCTTGCGGTGTCAGCAACTGGTCGACGATGCCGTCTTCGTAATGCACGTTCAGGCGGCTGTTCTTGCGCACCACGATGCCATCGTCTTCGGGTGCGGTGACCGCTTCACTGGCGAAGAACCACTGGATGGTGACGCCGAGGCTGCGGGCAATGTTGAACAGCGCCGGAATCGAAGGGTAGGCGAGGTTGCGTTCCAGCTGGCTGATGTAGCCGGCGGTGAGTTCGCTCTGTTGCGCCAGTTCCGTCAGGGTCATGCCCCGACGCTTGCGCAGGCCGCGAATGCGCGTGCCGAGAAAATGCGGTTCGGCGTTGCCGGGTGCGGGCTGTGTGGTGCTGCTGTTGCTCATGGTCAAATCCGAACCGGGAGGAGTGGCGCAAATCCCCGTAGGAGCGAGCTTGCTCGCGATGGTCGCCAACGATAACGCTGGAAGCCTGACACCCAGCGGTGTTCTCGGGTCCATCGCGAGCAGAGCTCGCTCCTACAGGGTTGGTGTTAGCCGTCTAAGCCCCGGAGTATAAACAGCCTTAAAGCTCCCACGCGACTTTAAGGCCTTCATAAATCGCTTCTTCGGCGGTGCGCGGCGCCAGGCAGTCGCCGATCCGGCGAAACTCCACCAGCCCTTGCAACTCCGCACCCAGGGTATCGACCGGCTGATGCCCCTGGCACAGCACCAGGGTGTCGATGTTCTCCATCAGCATCGGTTCGCCACTGGCGGTGTGTTGCAGGTAAACCGTGTTGTCATCGCAGCCATACAACCGCGCATATGGCGTGATCGGCACGCCCAGTTTATGCAGCTCGCCGGCCAGTTGATCGCGCACGTACAACGGCAGGTTTTCCCCGCAATGGGTGCCGTTGACCGCCAGTTGTACCTGGTGCCCGGCGCGAACCAGGCGTTCGGCGATGCCGGGGCCGATCCAGTCGCAGCGCCAGTCGACCACCACCACCGAACGGCCGATCCGTACTTCATCGCGCAATACCTGCCAGGCGTCCACCACCTGCAACTCACCACCGCGCTCGAAGGGTGGCCAGTAGGGCTCGGCACCGGTAGCGACGATCACCATGTCCGGTTTTTCCTGTTCCACCAGTGCCCGGTCGACTCGGGTATTGCGCACTACGCGCACGCCGGCCAGTTCCATTTCCCGCTGCAGGTTGGTGCTGGCACCGCCGAACTCGCTGCGCCGGGGCAGCAATTGCGCGAGCAACACCTGACCGCCCAGTTGCGAACTGGCTTCGTACAACGTCACCTCATGGCCGCGCTGGGCCGCGACGGTGGCGGCTTTCATTCCGGCCGGGCCACCGCCGGCGATCATGATGCGTTTGCGCTGTGGCGCTTGTCGCCGTTCGCCGAAGATCAGTTCGCGACCGGTTTCCGGGTGCTGGATACAGGAAATCGGCAAGCCCTTGTGGAAGTGGCCGATGCACGCCTGATTGCAGGCAATGCACGCCCGCACGTCTTCGACGCGGCCGGTGTCGGTCTTGTTGGGCATTTGCGGATCGCAGATCAGTGCCCGGGTCATGCCGCACACATCGGCCTGGCCACGAGCCAGGATCAGCTCGGCTTCCTGGGGTTGGTTGATGCGTCCGGTGACGAACAACGGAATGTTCAAACTGGCCTTGAACGTTCCGGCTTCCTTGGCCAGGTACGCGGCTTCGATCGCCATGGGCGGCACGATATGCACCGCGCCGCCAAGGGAAGCCGAGGTGCCGGCGACGATATGCACGTAATCGAGCTGCGCTTGCAGTGACTGCACGGCGGCCAGGGATTCGTCCTCGGTCAGGCCTTCCGGGTCGCGCTCGTCGGCGGAAATGCGCAGGCCGATGATGAACTGCTCGTCGGTCGCCGCGCGCACGGCGGCGATGACCTCGCGCAGAAAACGCAAACGCTGGTCCAGCTCACCGTTGTAGCCATCGGTACGCCGGTTGACCCGCGGATTGATGAACTGTGCCGGCAGGTAACCGTGGCTGGCCACGACCTCGACGCCATCAATGCCTGCCTGATGCAGGCGGCGGGCGGCAGCGGCATAACCGGCGACGATATCGTCGATCATTGCCTGGTCCAGCGCGCGGGGCATCACCCGGAAACGTTCGTTGGGCACCGACGATGCGGAATAGGCCACCGCCAGCAGGCCATCGCTGGACTCCATGATCTCCCGCCCCGGATGGAACACCTGGGACAACACCAGGGTGCCGTGGGCATGGCAGGTTTGCGCCAGTTTGCGGTAGCCCTCGATGCACGCATCGTCGGTGGCCATCAGCACGTGGGAGGTGTAGCGCGCACTGTCATGTACCCCGGCCACTTGCAGCACGATCAGCCCGGCTCCGCCTTCGGCCCGTGCCCGGTGATAGGCGATCAATTGTTCGTTGACCAGGTTGTCGGTGGGCATCGAGGTGTCGTGACCACTGGACATGATGCGGTTTTTCAGGCGCTTGCCACGGATCTCCAGGGGTTCGAACAGGTGCGCGAAGGCGGGTGCAGAGGTCGTCATGTGGCGGGTACTCCTGGCAGGCTGACCTGTAGGAGCGAGCTTGCTCGCGATGGACGTTAACGATAACGCGTGTTGTCTGGATGAACGCGTCGCCCTCAGGTCCATCGCGAGCAAGCTCGCTCCTACAGTGGCATAAGGTTTTCGGTGTTGTTATTTTTATCTATAGAAATTTACCTTCAGTAAAAAATCAACTTGTTTTTTTACTATGCCTTGCAGTAGTTTCGTCTCGAGCCCGCTCCAGGGCCAAACCTCACAACAATAAAAAAGGGCTGCGCGGGCCTTGGGTCCCGTGGCACCTGCAAGAGGAACCACTGATGAAATCGCACACGCTCAAGCACGGTTTTTATCCCTTGGTGTTGTCCGTGGCCATGGGCCTGGGCAGCGCTCAGGCAGCATCGGACATGGTGGTGGTCGGATACGGCGGAGCCGGACAAAAAGCCCAGGACGTGGCGTTCTTTCAACCCTTCGCCGCCGTGGATCAAAGCAAAGTGATCCAGAGCGAATACAACGGCGAAATGGCCAAAATCAAAGTGATGGTCGATACCGGCAACGTCGACTGGGACGTAGTGCAGATCGAAGGCCCGGACCTGATGCGCGGTTGCGAGGAAGGCATGTACGAGCGCCTGGACTGGACCCGTCTGGGCCATGCCGACCAGTTGATCCCCGAAGCGGCACAGGAATGCGGCTCCGCTGCGCTGGTGTGGAGCGTGGCCATTGCCTATGACACCGACAAACTGGCCCAGGCCCCGACCTCGTGGGCAGACTTTTGGGACGTGAAGAAAACCCCCGGCAAGCGTGGGCTGCGTAAACGCGCGGTGTACAACCTGGAATTCGCCTTGCTGGCGGACGGGGTCAAGACCGATGACGTCTACAAGGTACTCAGCACCCCGCAGGGCGTGGACCGGGCATTCGCCAAACTCTCTGAACTCAAGCCTTACATCCAGTGGTGGGAGGCGGGCGCGCAACCGCCGCAATGGCTGACCGCCGGCGATGTGGTAATGACCTCGACCTACAGCGGGCGCATCGCCGACGCCGCGCAGAAAGGCAGCCACCTGGGTCTGGTCTGGCCCGGCAGCCTGTACGGCATGGATTACTGGGCGATCATCAAAGGGTCCAAACATGTGGATCAGGCCAAGCGATTCATTGCCTTCGCCAATCAACCGGACGCTCAGGTCAACTACGTGCAACAGATCCCCTACGGCCCGACCAACACCCAGGCCGCCGCACGGCTGGACGACAAACTGGCGCAATGGGTGCCCACCGCGCCGCAGAACCTCAAGGGCGCACTGTCGATGAACGTCGGTTTCTGGGTCGATCATGGCGAAGAGCTCGAAGAGCGCTTCAACGCCTGGGCCAGTAAATAAACACGGACGGCTGGACGTGTCCGAGCGTCCAGCCTTACTGTCTGCCCCAGCCGATCAGCCTGGAGAACCACAAGAATGAACAACATCGCCACCCACCTGGCACCCGAACGCAGCGCCACCGAGCAGCGCCTGCGTGAGGAACTGGCGGCCTGTTACCGCTTGATTGCGCACTTTCGCATGACCGATTTGATCTTCACCCACATCTCGGTGCGCATTCCGGGGCCGGAGCATCACTTTCTGATCAACCCTTACGGGCTGATGTTCGATGAAATAACCGCGTCCAATCTGGTGAAGATCGACCTTGATGGCCACGCCGTGGAACCGTCGCAGTACCCGGTCAATCCGGCTGGCTTCGTGATCCACAGCGCTATTCATGGCGCCCGCGAAGATGCGCAATGCGTGTTGCACACCCACACCAAATCCGGTTGCGCGGTGGCGGCGTTGAAGTGCGGGTTGTTGCCGGTGAACCAGATTTCCATGGAGTTCTACGGCCGTGTTGCCTACCACGACTACGAGGGCGTGGCGCTGGACCTGAGCGAGCAAAAAAGGCTGGTGGCGGACCTGGGCGACAAATCGGTACTGATGCTGCGCAACCATGGTTTGCTGACCGTCGGTGAGACGGTGAGCCAGGCGTTCCTGCGCATGTACTACCTGGAAAAGGCCTGTGAAATCCAGTTGGCCGCCCAGGCCGCCGGTGAGGTTGTACTGCCGTCGGACGAGGTCTGCGCGCATACCGAACGGCAGTTCAATGATCCGGGGCGGCCGTTGGAGGAGGGTGAGCTGGCTGATCCGGATGCCATGCAACTGGCCTGGGCTGCGTTGTTGAGAATGCTGGATCGAGTGGCGCCGGGTTACCGCGACTGATCCGGGTTCTGTGTTGTTTGAGCTGGCCCCTTCGCGAGCAAGCCCGCTCCCACAGGGGTAGGTGGGTGTACGCAAAATCTGTGACCAACACAAAACCCTGTGGGAGCGGGCTTGCTCGCGAAGCAGGCGCCACGTTCTAGCAGACTGGCAACTGACTGGAGAAGTAGCCCGCTCTTGCTGTACATTCGTTCAGCCCGCCGCTAACCCGCGCGGGCCTAAACGATTGAACCAAGGAGCGTGTCGCCCATGAATCAGGAAGCCCGTTTTTCCCGCATGGAACCGGAGTTGCGCAAAGCCAACCTGATCGAGGCGACGCTGGTGTGCCTCAAGCGTCATGGCTTCCAGGGCGCGTCGATCCGCAAGATTTCCGCCGAGGCCGGGGTCTCGGTGGGGCTGATCAGCCATCACTATTCCGGCAAGGATGAACTGGTGGCCGAGGCTTATATGGCGATCACCGGGCGGGTCATGACCTTGCTGCGTGACGCCATGGAGCAAGCCGCGCCGAATGCCCGGGAACGCTTGTCGGCGTTTTTTCGCGGATCGTTCTCCGCCGAGCTGCTCGATCCGCAACTGATCGATGCGTGGCTGGCGTTCTGGGGCGCAGTGAAAACCGCCGAGGCCATCAACCAGGCCCACGATCATTCCTATGGCGAGTATCGCGGCATCCTGCGCAAGGTGTTGGCGGAGCTGGCCCAGGAGGAGGGCTGGGAAAGCTTCGACGCCGACCTCGCCGCCATCAGCCTCAGCGCCTTGCTAGACGGCTTGTGGCTGGAGTCCGGGTTGAACCCCGGCACCTTCACCCCGGAGCAGGGCATCCAGATTTGCGAGGCCTGGGTCGATGGTTTGCAGGCCGGCGGACGACAGCGCTTTTGCGTGCAGACGAGCGACTGTTGATCAGTCGTTCAGCAATCGATACTCTCTGGCGCCGACGCAGGAAAACACTCTAATAAGAAACTGGCCCTCGGGCCTATGCCGGACACCAAGCGATGACTCCTCGGGTATTGATCGTCGATGACGATCCGCTGATTCGCGATCTGCTGCACGCCTACCTGTCCCAGGAAGGTTACGACGTCCATTGCGCCGCCACGGCGGAACTGGCGGAAACCTTCCTGGCCAGCCAGAGCGTCGACCTGGTGATGCTCGACATCCGCCTGCCGGGCAAGGACGGCCTGACCCTGACCCGCGAGTTGCGGGTACGTTCGGAGGTCGGGATCATCCTGATCACCGGGCGCAACGATGAAATCGACCGCATCGTCGGCCTCGAATGCGGCGCCGATGACTACGTGATCAAACCCCTCAATCCAAGGGAGCTGGTGTCCCGGGCGAAAAACCTGATTCGCCGGGTACGTCATGCGCAAACGCCAGCGCCCGCCATCCCGGCGGCAAAACCGGTCAAGCAGTTTGCCGACTGGGCGCTGGACACCGACCGCCGTCGCCTGATCGATCCGTCCGGCAGCGAAACCCTGCTGACCCACGGCGAATACCAGTTGCTCAGCGTGTTCCTGCGCAACAGCGGCCACACCCTCAGCCGCGACCAGTTGATGGACCAGATCCGCAACCGCGAATGGGTGCCCAACGACCGCTCCATCGACGTGCTGGTCGGGCGCCTGCGCCGCAAGTTGCATGACGATCCGGCCGAACCTCAGTTGATCATCACCATTCACGGCGCCGGTTACCTGTTCACCGCCAGCGTGGCGGCCTGAAGCTGATGACGCGATGGCTTTGCCTGCTGGCGATACTGGTGGCCGGCCATGCCGTCGCAGCGGACAAGGTGCGTTACTGCGATTACCCGGTGTACCCGCCGATCTCCTGGAGTGATGGCAAGCAGGTGCGCGGCCTGGCGCCCAGCGTGGTGAAGCACTTGTTCGGTCAACTGGGGTATGAAGTCGAGATGGTCGTGCTGGGCAACTGGAAACGCTGCCTGCTGGACGCCGCCGAAGGCCGGGTCGATGTGGTACTGGCCTACAGCACCGCGCAACGGGAGCAGAGCATGCTGTTCTCGACGGTGCCGGTATTGCGTGAAGAAGTGGCGTTGTTCGTCAACCGCCAGCATCCGGTGAAATTCGAACAACTGGACGACCTGGCCCGTTACCGCGGTGGCCTGTTGTTCGGTGAGAGCTACGGCGTGGAGTTCGATCGCATGGTTGCGCGCAACAACAATATCGAATGGGTTTCCGACAGCCACCAGAACTTCGGCAAGCTGATTCGCGGGCGCATCGACTTCATCACTCAGGAGCGGCGCACCGGCCAGCTGTACGTGGAAAACCTGCCCGGCGGCCAGGACATCGTCGCCTTGCCCAAGGCGTTGAACGTGGACTACCTGCGGGTTGCCGTGTCGCGGCGCTCGCCTTTGGCCACTCGCATGCCCGAGATCAATGCGCAGTTGCAGCGCATGATCGATGCCGGTGACATCGAGCGCTGGCTCAACGAAAGCGAAGTGACCTACCGCGACATGATCAACCTGCCGGCGGATGCGCAATGATTCGCGCCCGTCCCGGTGGACTGTTGCGACGCCTGTTGCTGTTCATTCTGTTGTTCAGCCTGTGCTTCACCGTGCTCGCCAGCAGCGTGCAACTGTACATCGAGTATCGACGGGAAATGCGCGATATCGATTCGCGCATGGAACTGATCCGCGCCGGGTACCTGGCCAGCCTGGAACGCAGCCTCTGGGACTTGAACCAGGAGCAGTTGAATGTGCAGTTGCGCGGGCTGGTGGACTTCTCCGACGTCGCGCGGGTGCACTTGACCAGCGCCGACTTCGACCTGGTACAGGGCAATCCGGCCCCTGCGGGACCGCTGCGCATCGAACGCTTTGCCCTGGACTATCAGCCGCCGTCCGGCCCTTTGCGCAACTTGGGTGAACTGGAAGTCAGCACCGATCTGGGGGCGGTGTACCAGCGACTCTACGCCACCGGTTTGACCAGCCTGTTGTGGATGGCGGTGTTTCTCTGCGGTCTGGCCGTTGCCTTGTCGGGCTTGTTTTATCGACTGGTGACCCGGCACCTGAAAGTCATGGCCGAGTTTGCCCGGCGTATCGCCGCCGGTGAATGGCAGGAACCCTTGCATCTGGACAAGCGCCGCGGCAGTGACGAAATCGACACCGTGGCCCATGCGCTGGACGACATGCGCCGGGCGATCCTGCGGGACATCGAGCGCCGGGAAACCGATCGGCTGGCCTTGCAGGACAACCGTGACGAGTTGCTGAAAATGGTCGAGCGCCGCACCGCCAGCCTGATGCGCGCCAAGGACGAAGCGGAAGCGGCCAACCTTGCCAAGTCGCGGTTCCTGGCGACCATGAGCCACGAACTGCGCACACCCCTCAATGGCATTCTCGGCATGGCCGAATTGCTGCGCGGCGCTCGGCTGGATGCCCAGGACGGCAAACGCCTGGATGCCTTGCACAAGGCCGGCGAAGGCTTGCTGACAATCCTCAACGAAGTGCTGTATTTCGCCAAGCTGGAGGAGGGCGTCAGCCATCCCGAACCGGTGGATTTCTCGCTGCGCCAGTTGCTCGACGAAGTACTGACTCTGCTGGAACCGCGAGCGCTGAACAACGACACGATCCTCAGTTGCCGCGTCGACCGGCGGATTGCCGAGCATCACCACGGCGCCGAGCAGTTCCTGCGCCAAGTGCTGAGCAACCTGCTGGCCAACGCGATCAAATTCACCGAAGGCGGCGAAGTCAGCGTCGAGGTGGGGCTTCTTGGCGAAACTGGCGAGCAGTTGGGACAGCGGCTGCGGGTCTGTGTCACGGATGACGGCATCGGCATTGCCCCGCAGATGCAGGAAAAGATTTTCGAGCGTTTCACCCAGGCCAGCGAAGAAGTCGCTCAACGTTTTGGGGGCACGGGGTTGGGGTTGGCGATCTGCAAACACCTGGTGGAGCAGATGGGGGGCTGTATCGGCGTGGACAGTGAAGAGGGGCGCGGCAGTTGCTTCTGGTTCGAGTTGTCCTTGCAGCCGGCCAGCGGCGTGGCTGAGGTCCCGCCGGTTCGGGCGGCGGGGCCAGCACTGAACATCCTGGTGGTCGAAGACGTGGCGCTCAACCGCGAAGTGGTCAAGGGCTTGCTGCAACGGGACGGCCACCGGGTGTGGCTCGCCGAAGAAGCGGATCAGGCGCTGCAACACTGCGCGGCGCAGGTGTTCGACCTGATCCTGCTGGACGTGCATCTGCCGGGCATTAGTGGTGTCGAGTTATGCCGCCAGATCCGCCACAGCGACGGGCCGAACCGCCATACCCGCATTTTCGCCCTGACCGCCAGCGTGCAACCGGCACTGGTGCGCGGTTATCTGGAGGCCGGCATGGACGGTGTCCTGGCCAAGCCCTTGAAGCTGGAAAACCTGCGCCAGGTGCTGGAAGGGCATACGCCCGTCGCCGAGTCGCTTGCGGGTGATGAAACGATGGACTGGCCGCTGTTACAGACCCATCGCAGCCTGCTCGGTGCGCAAAAGGTTCAGGGTCTGCTGGCGGTTCTGCGTGACTCGATCCTGCAGCACCGCGACGCGCTGAATGAAGCCATGGCCGCCGATGACTGCACAGAGGTCGCGCAACTGGCTCACCGCCTGGCCGGTAGCTGCGATTCCCTGGGTTTTCGGGGCTTGGCCAGCACGTTAAGGGCGCTGGAGACCTTGGCGCTGGCAAACGATGAATCGGCGATCCGCCGCATGAGCCTCACGCTCGATGAGCAATTGCAGCATTCGCTCGATACTCTCAAAGGCCTGTTGCAGAGCTGACGTACAGGTTTGTTACGACTTCGAACAACTTCGATCTTTACGGTCAACGCGAACTTACATGGCTTTCCAATAATCGACGCAACCGCCGCAGCGCGGTCTTCGAAGCTTATTGGAGATAATAATAATGAATTGCCGTAAAGCTGATCCGTCCCTGCGCCGTGACGTCCTGTCGCGCGCTGCGCACCTCTCTGACTGCTGAGGTGCCGACATGAACGAAAACACTGATCACAGCACTGATCGTAAAGGCATCCAGCTGACCCGGGCCCTCAAGAGCCGGCACATTTTCATGTTGTCCCTGGGCGGCGTCATCGGCACCGGGTTGTTCATGGGCTCTGGCGTGACCATCAACCAGGGCGGTCCGGTGGGGGCGATCCTGGCTTACCTGGTCGCGGGCTTCCTGATGTACCTGGTGATGGTCTGCCTGGGTGAACTGTCGGTGCAGATGCCGGTGTCCGGTTCGTTCCAGACCCACGCCACAAAATACATCGGCCCGGCCACCGGGTTCATGATCGGCTGGGTGTACTGGATGAGCTGGGCCACCACCGTGGGTCTGGAGTTCACCGCCGCCGGCATGCTGATGACCCGTTGGTTCCCGGAGGTGCCAATCTGGTACTGGTCGGCGCTGTTCGTGGTGGTGCTGTTCGGTATCAATGCCATGGCGACCCGCGCCTTTGGTGAAGCCGAATACTGGTTTTCGGGGATCAAGGTTGCGGCGATTCTCGGTTTCATCGTGGTCGGTGTGCTGGTGATCTTCGGCGTGATGCCCCTGAGCAGTGGCGCACCGGCGCCGATGGCGACCAACCTGATCGGCGATTCGCTGTTCCCCAACGGCCTGTCAGCCGTGTTCGCGGTGATGATGACCGTGGTCTACGCGTTCCAGGGTTGCGAGATCATGGGCGTGGCTGCCGGTGAAACCGATCAGCCGGAAAAAAGCATTCCCCGCGCCGTGCGCAACGTGGTGTTCCGCGTGCTGATCTTCTACGTGCTGGCGATCATCGTGCTGTCGGCCATCGTGCCGTGGCAGCAGGCCGGCCTGATGGAAAGCCCGTTCGTGCAGGTGTTCGACATGGTCGGCATTCCCTATGCGGCGGACCTGATGAACTTCGTGATCCTTACCGCGATCCTGTCGGTGGGCAACTCCGGCCTGTATGCGTCGACGCGCATCCTGTGGGCAATGTCGAAAACCGGCATGGCGCCCAAGAGCCTGTCGCCGCTGAGCAAACGTGGCGTGCCGCTGCGTGCCTTGAGCATCACTTTGTGCTTCGCGTTGGTGTCGCTGATGACCAGCTTCGTCGCCGCCGACACCTTGTTCATGGTGTTGATGGCGGTGAGCGGCATGTCCGGCACCGTGACCTGGATTGTCATCGCGCTGGCGCAGTACAAGTTCCGCAAGGCGTATTTGCGTGACGGCGGCAAACTCAGCGACCTGAAATACCGCGCACCGTGGTTCCCGGTGCTGCCGCTGATGTGCATCACATTGTGCTGCTCGCTGTTCGTGTTCCTGGCCCTGGATGAAACCCAGCGTCCGTCGCTGTATTGGGGCTTTGGATTCATTGCGCTGTGCTATGGCGCGTACTTCCTGATCCATCGCAAGCGTCAGGGGGTATTGGCGCCGAGCTTGCCGACTGCCTGATTCCTTGAAGCAAGCACATCCCTCTGTGGGAGCGGGCTTGCTCGCGAAAGCGGTAGATCAGTCGACAGAGATGTTGAATGTGATGCCGCCTTCGCGAGCAAGCCCGCTCCCACATTGGTTTTGTGGTGGGCAGTCGATCTGCGACTTAGTCCTCTGTGATCAGTTGTTCGAAGTTGTAACAGCACCATCGGCACATCCCTCGCAATCCGAATAATACCTAATAAAACCAATGACTTGGCGACAGTGGCGGCTTGTTACAGCCCATTTCCAAGCCGATTGCCGCCTTACTGAACACTCGTTTAGTATGGCCTCAAGTCGCATCACCTCAGACCAAACACAATAATTCGAGGATTCCCATGACCACTCAATCGTCGCTGCTCAGTCAGGTCGAAGCAGGCGTTGCCTGGATCACCCTCAATCGCACGGCCCAGCGCAATGCGCTGGACATTCCGACGCTGAGAAACCTGCACGGCCTGCTCGACGCTTACAACGCCGATCCAGCGGTGCGCGTGGTGGTGCTCACCGGTAGCGGCCGCAGCTTCTGCGCCGGCGCGGACCTTGATGAATGGGCCGATGCCGAAGCCCGGGGTGCGTTGGAAACCTACGGCTGGACCGAAACCGCCCACGCCTTGATGACCCGCCTGCACAGCCTGGAAAAACCGACCATCGCCGCCATCAACGGCACCGCCGTCGGCGCCGGGATGGACCTGACCCTGTGCTGCGACCTGCGCATCGCCGGGCAATCGGCACGCTTCAAGGCCGGCTACACCAGCATGGCGTACTCGCCGGACGCCGGCGCCAGTTGGCACTTGCCGCGCCTGATCGGCAGCGAACAGGCCAAGCGTCTGCTGTTCCTGGACGAATTGTGGGGCGCCGACCGGGCCCTCGACGCCGGTCTGGTCGGCGATGTCTGTGCCGACGATCAATTGCTGACGGTTACCAGCGAACTGGCCGCACGCCTGGCCGCTGGCCCGACCTTTGCCTTCGCCCAGACGAAGAAACTCATGCGTGAAGGCGCCGAACGCAGCCTGGCCGAACAACTGCAGGCCGAACTGGCCGCCGGCCTGTTGTGTGGTCGCAGCGAAGACGGCAACGAAGCCCTGCGCGCCGCCATGGAAAAACGCCCGGCACGCTTCATCGGTCGTTGATACCTCTCCATCTCCCAGAACACGAACAACAGGTAGCACCATGAATTTCCAACTGACCCAAGAACAAGAAATGTTGGTGGACTCGGTACGCAGCTTCGTCGAGAAGGAACTGCTGCCCTATGAAGAGCAAGTCGACCGCGCCGACGAGGTTTCCCCGGAACTGGCAGCGCAGATTCGCCGCAAGGCCATCGCGGCAGGTTTCTACGCCTTCAACATGCCCGAAGAAGTGGGTGGCGGTGGCCTGGATTACCTGTCCCAGGCGCTGATCGAGCGCGAGCTGTCCAAGGTGTCCTGGGCGCTGCACGTGTTTGTCGCACGGCCGTCGAAAATCCTCATGGCTTGCAAGGGCGAACAGATCAACGACTACCTGTTGCCGTGTATCCAGGGCGAAAAAATCGACTGCTTCGCCTTGACCGAACCGGGTGCCGGCTCCGATGCCAATGCGATCAAGACCCGCGCCGTGCGTGAAGGCGACGACTTCATTCTCAACGGCAGCAAGCACTTCATTAGCCACGCCGGCCACGCCGATTTCGCCATCGTCTTCGCCGTCACCGACACCTACGAACACAACGGCAAGAAGCGCAACGCCGTGACCTCGTTCCTGGTCGACCGCAACACCCCGGGCATGACCATCCGCCGTGGGCCGAAGTGCGTGAGCAACCGTGGTTATCACACCTTCGAAATGTTCTTCGACGACTGCCGCGTGCCGGCCAGCAAAGTGCTGGGCGAAGTCGGCAAGGGTTGGGACGTGGCCAACGCCTGGCTGACCGCCGGGCGCGTGATGGTCGCGGCCAACTGTGTCGGTCAGGCCCAGCGCGCACTGGACGTGTCCTTGCAATGGGCGGCGGACCGCAAGCAATTCGGCCAGCCGATCGGTACCTATCAAGGCGTGTCGTTCAAATTGGCCGACATGGCCACGCAACTCCGCGCCGCCGAACTGCTGACCCTGCACACCGCCTGGAAAATGGACCAGGGCACCATGACCGATGGCGAGGCCGGCATGGCCAAGCTGTTCGCCAGTGAAGTGCTCGGCCGTACCGCCGACGAAGCGGTGCAGATCTTCGGCGGCATGGGCCTGATGGACGAAGGTCCGGTGGAGCGCATCTGGCGTAACGCGCGGATCGAACGGATCTGGGAAGGCACTTCCGAAATCCAGCGCCACATCATTTCCCGCGAGCTGCTGCGGCCGCTGCTGCGCTGATCGGCCCGGAGAACTCCCATGTCCCACACCATTCGTGACAACCTCAAACGCATGCTTGCGCCGCAACACGTGGCGTTCGTCGGCGGCCGCAGCATGGCCCGCGCCCTCAAGCGCTGTGCCGAAGGCGGCTACCAAGGGCAAATGTGGCTGGTCAATCCGCAGCACGACAGCCTCGAAGGCGTTCCTTGCGTGCGCAGCGTGGCCGAGCTGCCTTGCGGCCCGGACGCGGTATTTATTGCGACCAACCGTGAGTTGACCCTGACTTGCGTGGCCGAACTGGCCGCCATCGGTGCAGGCGGCGCGATCTGCTACGCCTCCGGCTTCGCCGAGACCGGTGCCGAAGGCCAGGCCCTGCAACAGCAACTGCTCAAGGCCGCTGGCGACATGGCCTTGCTCGGCCCCAACTGCTACGGTCTGCTCGATTACCTGCACAGCTCCGCTCTGTGGCCGGTGGCCCACGGCGGCAACGCAGTCGGGAAGGGCGTGGCGGTGCTGACCCAGAGCGGCAACTTCGCCTACAACCTGTCCATGAGCGACCGCTCGCTGCCGGTGGCCTACATGGTCTCGGTGGGCAATCAGGCGCAACTGGGCGTGGCTGAACTGATGGACGTGTTGCTCGACGAACCTCGGGTCACCGCCATCGGCCTGCATCTGGAAGGCCTGAAGAATGTGCCGGGTTTTGCCCGCGCTGCGCACAAGGCTCTGGAGAAGGGCATTCCGATCATCGCCCTGAAAACCGGCGTGTCGCAGATCGGTGCCGAACTGGCCTTGAGTCACACCAGTTCGCTGTCCGGCTCCGATGCGCTGTATGACGCGTTGTTCGACCGTCTCGGGGTGATTCGCGTCAGCGGCCCGGTGAGTTTTGTCGAAACCCTCAAAGCCGCGGCCTGCGGCAATCTGCCGGCGGGCAACAGCCTGATTGCGCTGGCCTGTTCCGGTGGCGACGCCGGGCTGATTGCCGACTATGCCGAACGCAACGACCTGGGCCTGCCGAAACTCGATCAAGGGCAGGTCGGCGAACTCGCGCAAGTGCTGCCGACCTACGCCAACCTGGTCAACCCGCTGGATTTCACCACGGCGATCTGGGGCGACGGCGAAGCCTTGAACCGCATGCTCGACAGCGCGCTGCGCACCGAAGCCGATGCGGCGATGCTCGTGCTCGACTATCCGTCGGAGTTCACCGGCGAACGCAAGGAATGCGACCTGCTTCTGGAGTTGTACTGCGCGGCACTGCAACGTCACGGCAAGACCGGCTTTGTCACCTCGGCCTTCCCCGAGTTGCTGCCGGCCCATGCCCGTGAACGTCTGCACACCCAAGGCGTCGCAGCCTTGCAGGGCGTTGAAGACGGGTTGGCCGCGTGGGGCCGCATCGCCGGTTATCAGCGCAATCGCCATACCTTGCTGGCTTTGGGGGAATCGGCGCTGGTGCCGTTGTGCCCGCAGGCGCTGGAAGGCGAGGGACGCGTGTTCAATGAATGGGATTCCAAACAGGCGTTAAAAGGCTTTGGCCTGCCGACGCCCAACGGCGTATTGAGCACGCCGGACAAGGCCCTGAAGGACGCAGAAACCCTGGGCTATCCGCTGGTACTCAAAGCGGTCAGCGCTCAACTGCCACACAAGACCGAGGCCGGTGCCGTGGCGCTGAACCTCAAGGATGGCGCGGCATTGAGCGCTGCACTGGAGAAGATGCGCACCAGCATTGCCGCTTACGCCCCGGGCGTCGTGTTCGATCAGCTGTTGCTCGAACCCATGGCCAAGCCGCCACTGGCTGAGCTGATTGTCGGCATCAAGCGCGAAAACGATTTCGGCCTCGCCCTGGTGATCGGTGCCGGCGGCATTCTGGTGGAGTTGCTCAAGGACAGTCGCAGTCTGTTGCTGCCGACCACCGACGGCGCGATCCGCAATGCCTTGCTCAGTCTGCGCAGCGCACCGCTACTGCAAGGTTTCCGTGGTCGCGAGTCTGCTGACCTGGACGCCCTGGTGGCCGCGATCCGCGCCGTGGCCGATTACGCCTGCGAAAACGCCGCGCAGTTGCTGGAACTCGATGTGAACCCATTGTTGGTCAGTGCCCAAGGCACGACTGCGGTCGATGCGTTGATTCGCTTCGGCCACGAGTGAGGACATGAACATGCAAAGCAAAACATTGACCGGTGGCCAGGCCCTGGTGCGCCTGTTGGCCAACTACGGCGTCGATACCGTGTTCGGCATTCCCGGCGTACACACCCTGGAGCTGTATCGCGGCTTGCCCGGCAGCGGCATCCGTCATGTGCTGACTCGTCATGAGCAGGGCGCCAGTTTCATGGCCGACGGCTACGCCCGGGTCAGCGGCAAACCCGGCGTGTGCTTCGTCATCACCGGCCCCGGCGTGACCAACGCCGCCACCGGCATCGGCCAGGCCTACGCCGACTCGATTCCGATGCTGGTGATTTCCAGCGTCAACCACAGCGCCAGCCTGGGCAAGGGTTGGGGCAGTCTGCACGAGTGCCAGGACCAGCGCGCAATGACCGCGCCGATCACTGCGTTCTCGGCCGTGGCACTGACTGCCGAAGACCTGCCGGAACTGATCGCCCGTGCCTACGCGGTGTTCGACAGCGAGCGCCCGCGTCCGGTGCACATCTCGGTGCCGCTGGACGTGTTGTCGGCGCCGATTGCCCGTGACTGGAGCAATGAGGTAGTGCGTCGTCCGGGGCGTGGCCCGGCGTCGACCACCGCAATTGATCAAGCCGTGGCCAAACTCAAGGCTGCCAAGCGGCCGATGATCATCGCCGGTGGTGGCGCCCTCAATGCCACCTCTGAACTGCAAGAAATCAGCACCCGGCTGGCCGCGCCACTGTTCACCAGCGTCGCCGGTAAAGGCCTGCTGCCGCCGGACGCGCCGCTCAACGCCGGCTCATCCCTGTGTGTGGAGTCGGGCTGGAACCTGATCGCCGAGGCTGACGTGGTGCTGGCGGTCGGCACCGAAATGGCCGACACCGACTTCTGGCGCGAACGCCTGCCACTCAATGGCGAACTGCTGCGCGTCGACATCGACCCACGCAAATTCAACGACTTCTACCCCTGCGCGGTGGCGTTGCATGGCGATGCGCAACAAACCCTCAGTGGCTTGCTTGGGCGCCTGCCAACCGACGTGCGCGAGGCCAGCGCTGCGATTGCCTCGGTCGCCGCACTGCGTAAAGCGGTCAAGGCCAGCCATGGCCCGTTGCAGTCGATCCATCAGTCGATCCTGGATCGCATTGCGGCGGAGCTGCCGGACAACGCTTTCATCAGCACCGACATGACCCAACTGGCTTACACCGGCAACTATGCCTTCGACAGCCTCGCCATTCGCAGTTGGTTGCACCCGACCGGCTACGGCACCTTGGGATATGGCCTGCCGGCCGGGATCGGCGCCAAATTCGGTGCGCCGCAGCGGCCTGGGCTGGTGCTGGTGGGCGACGGTGGTTTCCTCTACACCGCCCAGGAACTGGCCACCGCCGTGGAAGAACTGGACAGCCCGCTGGTGGTGCTGCTGTGGAACAACGATGCGCTGGGGCAGATCCGCGACGACATGCTCGGCCTGGACATCGAGCCCATCGGCGTATTGCCGCGCAACCCGGATTTCGCCGCCCTTGCGCGTGCCTTCGGCTGCACCGTGACCCAGCCGCAAAGCCTCGCCGAGTTGCAGACCGACTTGCGCCATGGCTTCAAGCGCAACGGCGTGACCCTGATCGAACTCAAGCATGCCTGTGCGCATTGATCTGCATTTTAAGGGGATGAAGCCATGCGCTTTTCCGATCTGACTCAACGTATCGCCGGTGACGGCGCCGCCGCGTGGGACATTCACTACCGGGCCTTGGCACTGCGCGAGCAAGGCGAAGACATTCTGCTGTTGTCCGTGGGCGATCCGGATTTCGACACGCCACAGCCCATCGTGCAGGGTGCCATCGATAGCCTGCTAAACGGCAACACGCACTATGCCGAGGTGCGCGGCAAGCGTGCCCTGCGTGAAGCCATCGCCAGGCGTCATCAACAACGCAGCGGCCAAAGCGTTTCGGCCGATCAGGTCACCGTACTGGCCGGGGCGCAATGTGCGCTGTTCAGCGTGGCCCAATGCGTACTCAATCCGGGTGACGAAGTGATCGTCGCCGAGCCCATGTACGTCACCTACGAAGCGGTATTCGGTGCTTGCGGTGCCGTGGTGGTGCCGGTGCCCGTACGCTCGGAAAACGGCTTTCGCGTGTTGCCCGAAGATGTCGCCGCGCGCATCACGCCACGCACCCGGGCACTGGCACTGAACAGCCCGCACAACCCGTCGGGCGCGAGCCTGCCGCGCAGCACCTGGGCCGCCTTGGCTGAGTTGTGCATCGGCCATGACCTGTGGCTGATTTCCGATGAGGTCTACAGCGAACTGCTGTTCGAAGGCGAACACGTCAGCCCGGCGAGTCTGCCGGGCATGGCCGAGCGCACCGCGACCCTCAACAGTCTGTCGAAATCCCACGCCATGACCGGTTGGCGCGTCGGCTGGGTGGTGGCGCCGCCATCTTTGGCCGCGCACCTGGAAAACCTCGCGTTGTGCATGCTCTACGGCTCGCCGGATTTCATTCAGGACGCCGCCGTGGTGGCCCTGGAAAGCAACCTGCCGGAACTCGAAGCCATGCGCGAAGCCTATCGCCAGCGTCGCGATCTGGTGTGCGACAGCCTGGCCGATTGCCCCGGCGTGCGGGCGTTGAAACCCGATGGCGGGATGTTCGTGATGCTCGATATCCGCCAGACCGGGCTCAGCGCCCAGGCGTTTGCCGACCGTCTGCTGGGTCGCCACGGCGTGTCGGTCCTGGCGGGCGAGGCCTTTGGTCCGAGCGCGGCGGGGCACATTCGCCTCGGTCTGGTGGTCGGTGCCGAACCGCTGCGCGATGCCTGCCAGCGCATTGCCCGTTGTGCCCAGGAATTGATGGAGGCCCAGGTTCATGCTTAATCACAAGACACTGTTCATTGATGGCCGCTGGCAAATCCCGTCGGGGCGGGGCATCGCCGAGGTGATCAACCCGGCCACCGAGGAAGTCTGCGGCAGCGTTCCGCTGGGTGATGAACTCGATGTTGAAAACGCCGTGGCGTCGGCTCGCCGGGCCTTCGCTTCATGGTCGCGCACGCCGTCCAGCGTGCGTGCCGGTTATATCCGTGCACTGGCCGATCAACTGCGCAATCGTGCCGATGAGATGGCCGCGGTCATCACAACGGAACTGGGCATGCCGGTGCAATGGTGCCGCTCGGTGCAGGTCGACGGGCCGATCACTGGCCTTGAGCAGTACGTCGAACTGGCGCATCTCATGGACGAGGTGCGCGAAGTCGGCAACTCGCTGGTGATCCGCGAGGCCGTGGGTGTCTGCGCGTTCATCAATCCGTGGAATTACCCGCTGCACCAGTTGATCGGCAAACTCGCCCCGGCACTGGCCGCCGGTTGCACGGTGGTGGTCAAGCCGAGTCAGGAAACCCCGCTGCATGCCTTCCTGCTGGCGCAGATGATCGAGGACATCGGCCTGCCTGCCGGGGTGTTCAACCTGGTCAGCGGTCCGGGTTCGAAAGTCGGCGAAGCGCTGGCCAAACACCGGGACGTGGACATGGTGTCGTTTACCGGCTCCACCGGTGCCGGGGTGCGGGTCGCGCAAGCGGCGGCACCTTCAGTCAAGCGCGTGTGCCTGGAACTGGGCGGCAAGTCGCCGTTGCTGATCGCCGAGGATGCCGACCTGGCAGCGGCGGTGCGCTACGGCGTGCAGGACGTGATGATCAACTCCGGCCAGACCTGCACCGCGCTGACCCGCATGCTGCTGCCGGCCAGCCGCTACGCGGAGGCCGTCGAACTGGTGCTGGCGGAAACGTTGAGCCTGCGCATGGGCGATCCCCTCGACCCGCAAAGCTTCCTCGGCCCGATGTGTTCGGCCGGGCAAAAACGAACCGTGCTCGATTACATCAAGGTCGGCCAACAGGAAGGCGCACGACTGCTGTGCGGCGGTGACACGCCAACGACGTTCGAGCGCGGGTTCTATGTCAGCCCGACACTGTTCGCCGATGTCGACAACCGCATGCGCATTGCCCAGGAAGAAATCTTCGGCCCGGTGCTGTGCCTGATTCCCTACGCCGATGAGGCGCAAGCGATCCAGATCGCCAACGACTCGCCGTTCGGCCTGTCCAGCGGCGTCTGGGCCGGCAGTGCCGAGCGTGCCTTGCAACTGGGGCGTCAGCTGCGCGCCGGTCAGTGCTTCCTCAACGGTGCGGCGTTCAATTATCAGGCGCCGTTCGGTGGCTACAAACAGTCGGGTAACGGTCGCGAATGGGGTGAGGAGGGGCTGAACGAGTTCGTCGAAGTGAAGGCGATCCAGGTGTGACGGTTGGCGATTCAAACGTTGTATGCACCGGGCCATGGCCCGGTGTCTTGCGTGGTTTTGAACCGGTAATTCATTAGCTTTTTGATCAGGGGCAATGCAATGAGCGATAACAAAAACAAGATTACTCAAGCGAACCATGAATTCAGTTTTCCGCGTAGAGACTTCCTCAAGTACAGCGCTGCTGCCGCAGCGGTGGCCGGGGCGTTCTCCATGGGCCTGCCGTTCGGTGCCTTCGCCGAAGACGCCACGCCAAAACCCGGCGGCGTACTGCGTCTGGGCCTGGCCGGAGGCAGCACCACGGACTCTAAGGATCCGGGCTCCTGGGCGGACACCTTCACCTTCGTCGGCTTCTCGGCGGTCTATAACACCCTGACCGAAATTGCCGTCGACGGCACCGCGATCCCCGAACTGGCGGAAAGCTGGATCTCGACCCCGGACGCGCGCATCTGGACCTTCAAAATCCGTCAGGGCGTGACCTTCCACAACGGCAAGACCCTGACCGCCGACGACGTGGTCGCTTCGATCCAGCACCACCTCGGCGAGAAATCCACCTCGGCGGCCAAGACCGTGCTGGGTGACGTGGCCAAGGTCAGCGCCAACGGCAGCGACAGCGTGGTGTTCGAACTGCACTCGGGCAACGCCGACTTCTCGTATGTGGTCGCCGATTACCATCTGGCGATCATGCCGAGCAAGGATGGCGCGGCGGACTGGCAGGCCGGCGCCGGCACCGGTGGCTATCGCCTCAAGGACTTCGAGCCGGGTGTGCGCATGACCCTGGAACGCAGCCCCGATTACTGGAAACCGGGCCGGGCACACTTCGCCAGTGCCGAGCTGATTGCCATTGCCGACGGCGCGGCGCGGGTCAATGCGCTGGTCACCGGGCAAGTGGATGTGATCAACAAGGTCGACCTGAAAACCGTCGCGCTGCTCAAGCGCAACCCGAATCTGGTCATCGAAGAAACCAAAGGCGCCCAGCACTACACCTTCCCGATGCTCACCGACAGTCAGGTGTTCCAGAACAACGACGTGCGCCTGGCGATGAAGCATGCGATCAACCGCGAAACCCTGCTGGCTTCGGTGCTGCATGGCTATGGCCTGGTGGGCAACGACCATCCGATCCAGCCTGGCAGCCGCTTCATCAACACTGCGCTGGAGCAGCGCACCTACGACCCGGACAAGTCGCGCTTCTACCTGAAAAAGGCCGGTCTGGATTCGCTCAAAGTTCGCCTGCAAGCCTCCGACGCTGCCTATACCGGCGCCGTGGATGCTTCGGTGCTGTTCAAGGAACAGGCTCGCGCCGCCGGGATCGACATCGACGTGGTGCGCGAACCGGCGGACGGCTTCTTCTCCAACGTGTGGATGAAGCAACCGTTCACCACTTCGTTCTGGTACAGCAGCCTGACCGCCGACCGCATGTTCAGCATCGGTTACGCCAAGGGCGCGGCGTGGAACGAAACCCACTGGGACAACCCGCGCTTCAATCAACTGCTCAACGCCGCTCGCGGCGAAATGAACGACCCGCTGCGCCGCGAGATGTACAACGAAATGCAGGCGCTGTGCCGGGACGAGGGCGGGGCGATCGTGCCGTTGTTCGCAAGCTCGGTGGCGGCGCGCTCGAACAAGGTTGCTCACGGCGCACAGACCGCGCCCTATGGCGAGCTGGATGGCCTGCGGGTGATCGAGCGGTGGTGGCAGGCGTGATGCCGGGTTCGATCAAACAATGACGATCAACTGTGGGAGCGGGCTTGCTCGCGAAAGCGGTGTGTCAGTCGCCACATATGTCAGCTGACAGAACCTCTTCGCGAGCAAGCCCGCTCCCACAGGGGAAATCGCTGCCTTCAAAGACGTGCCAAATTCAAGGAACTGCACGATGAGAAGTATTTTCAAGCTGTTGGGGCAGCGTCTGGCGCTAGGCCTGCTCTCGCTGTTCGCCGTCTCAGTGATCATTTTCCTGGCCGTCGGCATGCTCCCGGGCGATATCGCCCAGGCCATGCTGGGCCAGTCGGCCACCCCGGAAACCGTGGCCGCCTACCGCGCGCAACTGGGGCTGGACCTGCCGCCATTGTCCCGCTTTGGCCACTGGATCTGGCAGTTGCTGCACGGTGATCTCGGTGTGTCGCTGGCCAACCAGCGGCCGATCGCCGAACTGGTGGGTACGCGTTTGGGCAACACCTTCAGCCTCGCATTGCTGGCAGCGCTGGTGTCGGTTCCGCTGGCTTTGCTGCTGGGGATGCTCGCGGCGCTGTACCGCAACAGCTGGTTCGACCGTTTGCTCAACACCTCGGCGCTGAGCGCGGTGTCGTTCCCCGAGTTTTTCGTCGCCTACATCCTGATCCTGGTGTTCGCGGTGAAGCTCAACTGGTTCCCGAGCATTTCCAACCTCGCGCCGGACGCCTCGTTGGGCACGGTACTGGAGCGTTCGGTGTTGCCGGTAGCGACTCTGAGCCTGGTGGTCATCGCGCAGATGATGCGCATGACCCGCGCATCCTTGATCAACCTGCTGGCCAGCCCCTACATCGAAATGGCCCGGCTCAAGGGCATCAGCCAGTCGCGGATCATCTTCCGTCACGCCTTGCCCAATGCCCTGGCCCCCATCGTCAACGTAGTGGCGCTGAACCTCGCGTACCTGGTGGTTGGCGTGGTGGTGGTCGAGGTGGTGTTTGTCTATCCGGGGCTCGGCCAGTTGCTGGTGGACTCGGTGGCCAAGCGTGACATCCCGGTGGTGCAGGCCTGCAGCCTGATCTTCGCCGCGACCTACATCCTGCTCAACACCAGTGCCGATGTGCTGTCGATTGCCAGCAACCCACGCCTGATGCATCCGAAGGGGTAGACCATGAGCCTGTTAAAACAAGTGTGGCAGGCGCCCCTGAGCGCCAAGTTCGGTTTGTTGATGATCCTGCTGTACGTGCTGGTGGCGGTGTTCGCGCCGGTATTGGCACCGTTCGGCGAAACCCAGGTGGTGGGCGAGGGCTTCGCCCCCTGGGGCGGGCAGTTCCTGTTGGGCACCGATAACCTGGGGCGCGACATGTTCAGTCGCCTGGTCTATGGCGCGCGCAACACCCTGGGCATAGCCTTCCTCACCACCGTCCTGGCGTTTCTGCTCGGCGGCTTGAGCGGCTTGATCGCGGCGATCAAGGGTGGTTGGGTCGACCAGGGATTGTCCCGGGTGGTGGACATCCTGATGGCCATTCCGCAACTGATCTTTGCCTTGCTGATTCTCAGCGTGGTCGGCACCACGGCGACGTCGCTGGTGCTGGTGATTGCGCTACTGGATGCGACCCGGGTGTTTCGGCTGTCTCGTGCTGTGGCGATGAACGTGGTGGTGCAGGATTTCGTCGAAGCCGCACGCCTGCGCGGTGAAGGCCTGTGGTGGCTGGTGACCCGCGAGGTGTTGCCGAACGCGGCGGCACCGCTGATTGCCGAGTTCGGCCTGCGTTTCTGCTTCGTGTTCCTGTTCATCAGTGCGCTGTCGTTCCTCGGCCTGGGCATCCAGCCGCCCACCGCCGACTGGGGCAGCATGGTGCGCGACAACGCGGTGCTGATCACCTTTGGCGACATCAGCCCGTTGCTGCCCGCCCTGGCCGTGGCCTTGATCACAGTCAGCGTCAATTTCGTCGTCGACTGGATGCTGCACAAATCCAGCGGCCTCAAGGAATGCTGAACATGACGACCTCAAAACCTTTGCTGGAAATCCGCAACCTGCACATCGAAGGCCACTACGAAGATGCCTGGCATCCGCTGATCAAGGGCATCGACCTGACCCTGCAACGGGGCGAGGTGCTGGGGCTGATCGGCGAGTCCGGCGCGGGCAAGTCGACCCTCGGCCTGTCGGCCATGGGCTACACCCGCGACGGCTGCCGGATCACCGGCGGCTCGGTGCACTTCGACGGCATCGACTTGCTCAACGCCAAGCCTGAAGCCCTGCGTAAACTGCGGGGGCTGCGTATTGCCTATGTGGCACAGAGCGCGGCAGCCTCGTTCAACCCGGCCCATCGCCTGATCGACCAGCACGTCGAAACCGCTGTGAAAAACGGCGGCATGAGCCGCGAGCAGGCCATGCGCGAGGCGGTGGAGTTGTACCGGGTGCTGCGCTTGCCCAATCCCGAAACCATCGGCCAGCGCTATCCGCATCAAGTCTCCGGCGGTCAGTTACAGCGGGTCATGACCGCCATGGCGATGGCCTGCCATCCGGACCTGATCATCTTCGACGAACCGACCACCGCGCTGGACGTCACCACCCAGATCGAGGTGCTGGCAGCCATTCGTGACGCAGTCGCGACCTATGGCAGCGCGGCGATCTACATCAGCCACGACCTGGCGGTGGTGGCGCAGATGGCCGACCGCATCATGGTGCTGCGTCACGGCAAACTGGTGGAAGAGGCCGAGACCCGGCAGATGCTCGGCGATCCGCAGGAGGACTACACCAAGTCGCTGTGGGCGGTGCGCAGTTTCCGCACCGAACCCAAGGCCTGTCCGCAGCAGGAACAACCGCTGCTGGAACTGCGCAACAGTTGCGCCAGTTATGGCCAGCAACCGGTGCTGCACGACGTTTCCCTCAAGCTTTACCGTGGTCAGACCCTGGCGGTGATCGGTGAGTCAGGCAGCGGCAAAAGCTCCACGGCGCGGCTGATCACCGGATTGCTGCCACCGACTTACGGCCAGGTGCTGTACGACGGCGAACCCTTGCCGGCGGACTTTCGCCAGCGCAGCAAGGAGCAACTGCGGCGCATCCAGATGATCTACCAGATCCCCGACACCGCGCTGAATCCGCGTCAGCGCATCGTCGACATTATCGGCCGGCCGCTGACGTTTTATCTGGGCCTCAAGGGTAAAGCCATGCGCGCCCGGGTTGCCGAACTGCTGGAGATGATCGAACTCGACCCCGCGACCTTCATGGATCGTCAGCCTCGGGAACTGTCCGGCGGGCAGAAGCAACGCATCTGCATCGCCAGGGCCCTGGCGGCCGAACCGCAACTGATCATCTGCGATGAAGTGACCTCGGCCCTCGACCAACTGGTGGCTGAAGGCGTACTGAAGTTGCTCAACCGCATCCAGCAGCAACTGGGTGTCGGCTATCTGTTCATCACCCACGATGTTGCTACTGTGCGGGCGATCGCCGATGAGGTATTGGTGATGCAACGGGGCAGGGTGGTGGACCACGGCTCGCGCAGCCAGATCTTCACCCCGCCGCATCAGGACTACACCGGGCTGCTGTTTTCTTCCGAACCGCAAATGGACCCCGACTGGCTCGACCGGTTGCTGGCCACGCGCGCTTCCACACCTTCAACCGATACGCTGGAACAAGTCTAAGGAACCACCATGAAAGTACTGATCGTCCACGCTCACCCGGAGCCACAATCCTTCACCGCCGCCCTGCGGGACCAGGCTGTCGCCACGCTTGAAGCCCAGGGCCACGAAGTGCAGGTCAGCGACCTGTACAAAATGAACTGGAACCCGGTGGCCAGCGACGCGGACTTCTCGAATCGGGAAAACCCCGAATACCTGGTCTATGCCCTGGAACAACGCCTGGGCGTGAAGAGCCAGTCGCTGGCGGCGGATATCCAGGCTGAGCTGGACAAACTGCTGTGGGCCGACCTGCTGATCCTCAACTTCCCGATCTTCTGGTTCTCCACCCCGGCCATGCTCAAGGGCTGGATCGACCGGGTGCTGGTGTCGGGCATCTGCTATGGCGGCAAGCGTTTTTACGATCAGGGCGGCCTGGCCGGCAAGAAAGCGCTGGTGACCGTGACCCTGGGCGGGCGTGAGCACATGTTCGGCGAAGGTGCGATCCATGGTCCGCTGGAGGACATGCTGCGGCCGATCCTGCGTGGCACCCTGGCTTATGTTGGTTTTGATGTGCTGGAGCCGTTCGTGGCCTGGCATGTGCCGTACATCAGTGACGAGGCGCGCCAGCAGTTTCTGGTGGATTACGGGCAGCGACTGCAGCATCTGAGCGATGATCAACCGCTGGTGTTTCCGAAGTTGGCGGAGTTTGATGACAAGCTCTATCCGCTGACAACCAATGCCTGATTAACACCCTAAACCCTGTGGGAGCGAGCTTGCTCGCGATGAGGACATCAGCTTCAACATCTATGTTGACTGAGCCACCGCCATCGCGAGCAAGCTCGCTCCCACAGTTTTTTGTTGTGTGCCAGGTATTCTGCAGCCTGCTGTTCCGGATCTGTTTAACGGCTGTCAGCGTTACTTCCAGCAAGCTACGACGGCTTGCGTCATTGCCTACAGCTACGCCAGAACCCGCCGGCTTGTGCGTCTTGGAGTCGGGTTCTATCGTTTGCCGGTCGCTGGAAAACAACAGCGATCGGGTTTGGTAGCCCGGTTATCCAGGCGCAGAGCACCACGCTTTACAGAGTATTTTGTCTCTGCTTAATGGTGGTCATGCGTAGGGCGTCTTCGGATGCGCCGGGTTCCTGGGCCGGTCTACCAACCTGCGTATGGCCACCACCCCTCGTTTGGTATTGGCAGTGAATCGGGCGCTGGATCGGCTCGATCCGGCTGAGTAACCGCACATCCGCAGTTCACCAATAGACCTGCAGGAGCGAGCCTGCTCGCGATATCGGCCGTACATTCGACATTTATGTGCCTGATACACCGCCATCGCGAGCAGGCTCGCTCCTGCACAACGTCCACCGCTTGTTCGGAAGTCCTTCTGTGCGGGGCCGTTGAACTACACTTTTCAGTTGCTCCACCCGATCGGCAGGCGACGCATGGCGCCGCTTGCCGCCCGCCAGTCGACCCAAAGGCTTGCCCGATGTGGCAAGCCTGTCGGAGGTCATCATGAAACGATTTTCACCGGTCAGCCTATGTATCGCATTGTCGATTTTGAGTGCCCCGGGTTGGGCGCAATCGGTGGTGCCGATGAAAGGGCAAAGTTCGCAACAAACCCAGGCCGACATCAACGAATGCAACAGCATCGCCGCCAGCCAGAGCGCCTCGACGGCTTCCACGCCTTCCGGCGGGAGGATCAAGGGTGCTGCTGCCGGGGCCGCCGCCGGCGCGGTCGGGGCCCAGGTGCGGGGCAATCAGCATGACGAAGCTTATGATCGTGTCGACGATGACAGGAAACAGGACTATCGCCAGAACCGCGCCAAGGAGACGGCGGCGGCCGGCGCCGTGGTCGGTGCTTCACGTCAGCGCCAGGAACGCCGGGAGCAATCGAAAACCACCCAGGCGAACACCACGACGGCTTACACCAGCTGTTTGCAGGGCAAGGGTTATCAGGTCAATCCTTGAATCAGGTATGGAACACACTGTGGGAGCGAGCTTGCTCGCGATGGTGGCGGCACATTCGACATCCAGGTGTCTGACCCACCGCTATCGCGAGCAGGCTCGCTCCCACAGGGATCTTCAGTGTTTCGAGAATTCGGTCAAGAGCACAATGTCCGGGGCTTGAGCTCGCTGTTTCAAGAAAACAGACGGATAAGGAAACGGTCTGTAGCTCCAATCTGACAACCGTTCATCGGTGAACTACGCTGCGATACGTACTCTGGATTTGAATTTCGTGACGTAAGGATCTGACACATGCGGAGCAGGCTGCTCGCTGTAATGTTTACTGTTTTCGGGATGTTTTGGTCGGTGCAACTGTGGGCCGAAGACGCACCGAAAGTGGTCGATGCTCCCGTTGAATTGAAAGTGGCCAACCGCAGCATCATGGTGTTTCGCGCGACCATCCTCGGTGAAGCCCCGGCCTCGCGGGTCAAACGGGCGAAAGCGGTGATCGGTGAGGCGCTGGATGACGCCGACGACCTCAATGTCACCCTCGACCCGATCATGAAAAGCTACATGGTGCTGCTGGGGTCTCGCCGTGCTTTTATCGTTTCGCCCACAGATGTCGACGAGACCGAATTCGACTCGGTGCAACTGGCCGCCGAATCCGCGGCCGACAGGCTGCGCCAGGTCGTGGCCGAAACCCGGGAAGCCCGTAGCCTGCAGTTGATCCTGCGTTCCGTCGTCGCTGCGTTGCTGGCCACCGGCATTTACATCGCGCTGCTGTTCGGCATGTCGTACCTGCGGCGCAGAGTGCTGCAGAAACTGCCTGAACTGATGCATCGGCACACCCAGGCGCTGAAAGTCGGAAAGGTTCCGCTGATCGACGCCAACTTCCTTTATCCCTTGGTCAGCCGCGTGCTGGAGTTGCTGCGCTGGGTCATCGTGCTGCTGCTCTCTTACGAGTGGTTGGGGTTTGTCCTGTCGCGGTTTCCCTATACCCGGCCTTGGGGTGAAAGCCTTAACAACTATCTGCTGGAAGTCGCCGACTATTTGCTGCAAGGGATTCTAGGGGCCATCCCCGGGCTCGGCGTGGCGCTGGCGATCTTTTTCATTGCCCGTGGCGCGACAGCGTTCTCTCGCCGGATACTGCGGCGCATGGCCACGCCTGGCACCTTCAACTGGCTGAACCACGAAACCCTTAAACCGACTCAGCGCCTGACTTCGCTGGCGATCTGGTTGTTTGCCCTGGCCATGGCTTATCCCTACTTGCCGGGTGCGGGTACTGATGCGTTCAAAGGCTTGTCGGTGCTGGTCGGCCTGATGATCTCCCTGGGTGCTTCCAGCGTCGTCGGGCAGGCGGCGGCCGGATTGATCCTGACGTACACCCGAACCCTGCGTCCCGGTGAGTTCGTGCGCATTGGCGAGCACGAAGGGACGGTCACTGAGCTGGGCATGTTCACCACGAGCATTCGTACCGGCCTGGGCGAAGTGCTGACCCTGCCCAACTCGATGATCACCGGCACGGTCACCAAGAACTACTCACGGGTCGTACAAGGCCCCGGTTATGTGGTCGATACCGTAGTCACCATCGGTTATGACACCCCCTGGCGGCAGGTCGAAGGGATGTTGCTGGAAGCCGCCAGACGCACGCCCGGCGTCCTCGAAACCCCACCGCCGCAGGTGTTCCAGACGGCATTGTCGGACTTCTACCCGGAATACCGGCTGGTGGCCCAGGCCATACCCAGCCAGCCTCGACCGCGCGCCGTGCTGCTGAGCATGCTGCACGCCAACATCCAGGACGTGTTCAACGAGTACGGTGTGCAGATCATGTCGCCGCACTATCTGGGCGATCCGCAACAAGAGAAATGGGTGCCCAGGGACAAGTGGTACATGGCACCTGCGCAGGAATCGAAGGAGACGTTGAAGTAATGGCAGGGTGGGGTAGGTAGGGCGAGGACAAGCATTGTGCAGAGTGCGATGAGCGGCCCGGGGGAGGCCGCTCAGTTGTAGCGGTGTCAGAAAAGCATATAGGCGGATGCAGTCGTCTGATTCAGGTCGATCTCTCCGACCTCCAGAACTTCGTATTCAGCGCGCACGCCGATGTTGCGAAAGACATCGAACTCGACGCCGACACCATAGGTCAGGTCAACCCCGGTATCGTCGTCGGTGGCATTACCGTCGGCGTCCCAGGCGTGAGCACCGACACTGCCGAATACCCGCAACCGATCGCCCAGCGGAAAGCCGACATGGGCGGCAGCCTGAGCCGATTTACCATCGAAATCGACATTCTTGTCCTTGAATTGACCCAGGTCTACGTAGGCCCCCTCGAAGGCCAGGTAGCTATTGACGCGATACCCGGCATAAACCTTGTAGCTGGTGTCGTCGTCGTCCAATCTGGATTCGTCGGTCTGTATGCTGCTTACGCCAGCTCCAAGATATAAACCTTTGTCATCAGCGAGCGCCTGAAAAGACAGCAGCGATAGCAGTGAAGCGAAGCCAAGGTTTCGAAGTAGCATGGGTGGTGGAGTCCTTCTTCAGGTTTGTCTGGTGTTAGGGTTCGGCGAGCATTTGAGGGGCCATGAAGGGTTAATAAAAATCATTGATTGATATTTTTGAGTCGTAAGGCGGGATGTTTTCCGGACATTGAAAGTAGCGTCTTGCCAATGCTTGAATTGGCAGCGCTTTGGAGAACAACCAGCCTTGTGCCAATAGAACCCCCTCCGAGACCAGATGCGGCAGTTGCTCCTGAGTCTCGACACCTTCGGCCACGACCTTGAGTCTCAGCGACCTGGCCAACTGGGCAATGTGGCGCCACAAGGCATCCTTGGCCGCGATCTTGTCGTCGGCGATGAATGAGCGATCTAATTTCAGAATGTCGAAAGGCACTGAATCGAGGAGCGAAAGGTTGGAATAGCCGATACCGAAGTCGTCCACGGCAATACGATGTCCGCACGCACGAAGCCGTCGCAATTGCAGGGCGGCAGGCTTCTGATCGATCAGGGTCCTTTCGGTGATTTCAAAAGCCATGGCGGACACTGGCATGTTGTAGGTTGCCAGCACGCTGGCCACATAGTCTGGAAAACTTGGGTCCTGGATATCCTGGGCGCAAAGATTGACCGTAATGTAGAAGTCCTTGCACGCCCAAAGGTAGGTGCTGTAATCCTCCGCCACCTGTCGAATCACCGAACGTGTAAGTACGCGGATCAAGTCGGATTTTTCCGCCACCGCAATGAAAACATCCGCAGGCACTTGGGTGCCGTTGTCGTTCCAGCGGGAAAGTGATTCAGCGCCCACCAGATAGCCCGTCGTCAGGTTGACGATAGGCTGGTAGTGAACATCCAGCCTGTTGGCTTTCAGGGCATTGCGAAGCCGTACGGCGGTAGAGGTGTAATGCCGTTTGACACACCATGCGAGCAAAAACAGCGCTGCGAAAACGCACACAAGGCCAATGAATAATTTGAATTTGAGACTCGTCAGGTAGCTCAACGGAAGAGAAATGACCGAGATCAGTTCATTTCGGTTGCCCGCAAAGGCGATGAGGACCTTGTCTGCCGAGGTAACCAGTTCTTCCAGGTGGAACGGTTTCTGCACCGTCAGCGGTTTGTGGCCCGTAGAGGCAATGGGCACTGCGCCGCCGGGGCCGATGAGGTCCAGTTGCAGGTCCTTGGGAAACTTCAAGTTGTCGAGCAGGAGCTTCTTGTTTGCCCAGACGTAGGTTGACTGTTCCGACACAATGATAAAATCGGAGTCCGCAGAAACCGTGTGGCCAGCATCCACCCAGTAGGTTCGCTTTCCAACGGAAAACTTGCGCTTGTCGCTATCGGCCAGTATCGAGGGAGGTGCTTGTCCGTAGGAGGAACAGATCTTGCCATTGGGCAACTGGATTGCCGCTTGATCAACAAATCGCAGGTTCTTGACCAGGTCAGCCAGTTGTGAGTATTGCTCTACGGAGCATTCCTGACCCGAGCGATCGAGATCGCCGAGGGTTTCCAGTACTTTGTCGATCTGCGCATTGGGCTCCACTTGAGCAGCACGCAGATCGGCATAAACATTATTCAACTTCCGTGCAACGAATTGATCCGCCAACCCTCCAGCACAGAACCATGCGGCCCAACCTGTTGCAGCAATCAGACATACAGTGACTGCGTGCCTTCCAAGTAACGCTTTATATGCGGCAACCATCGAAAAACTCCGAGGTATCATTAATTCGCTGTGCTTTCTGTAGTCACGGATTAAGCGACTTCAGTACCAGTCAATTACCCAAGCCAACAAGATGCCGCTGGCATAGACGGTAATACACAGTGCGATTTTCTGCTTGAGTGGAAGTGTGTTTATTCGATGTTGCATGCTTATCTCCTTGAGTAGGCAAATAAGCAATTGTGGAAACTTGTGGTTAATCAAGGGAAATCATTAATCATCATTTTCGCGGCTTTGATAAACGCCTGTTAACGATAATTTCTATCCCCGACGACCTGGTTGTAAACAGATGTTGTCGTGTTCCTTGGCCTGGCCGAGTTGCGCTTGGCCGTTTCCGACGGCGTCTCTCCGTAAGCCAGTTGATAGGCCTTGGAAAACCGGCCCAGATGGTGAAAATTCCAAAACATCGCGGTTTCTGTGACGGTAGGCCACGTTTTATTGATCAGGTCGCGACGGGCGCTTGCGAGTCTCAAGTTCCTGATATAAGCAATTGGCGATATCCCGAACGTTTCAATAAAGCCAAAATGCAAAGTGCGTGTGGTGGTTTCCAGTTGCCTTACCAGCGATTTTATAGTGAGCGTTTTTTTTGTGTTTTCATGGATGTACTGTATGGCTTGTATCGCCACCTTTCTTCTTGTCGGGACTTTGCGGATGAAGCGGCCAGCGGGCGTCAATGATTGCAACAGAGAAGCGAGTACCGCACTTTCAATCGTCGAACCCTCTGTTTCGCTGCACTGTGCTGAAGCTGCGTCGTTGATGTCGACACAGCAAGCGCTGATGGCTTGAATGGCCGATTGTATGAATTGAAAGTTTTCAACCTGGAAGCTGTGTTGTGTTCTGTTTGCAAGGATATCTATGACAGAGTGATTTTGACGGCACCGATCATAGTTTTCCAGTGTCGTGGTGATGGTGAAAAGTGTTTCATTCGGTTCGCAGGTGTAATGCACCGATTCATCACTGTGCAGTACGATGACTTCGTCAGGCCGTAGTTTTTGATTGTTCACGACGGGGCGGCCAATCGGTGCCTGGGAGATGGCGAATGTGACGAATCCGGCAGGGACAGAACTGACCAGCGTCACGGATGAGTCGAACTCAAGGCGACTGCACTGCAGTTGCGGACTGTGAAAGAGTTTGTGTTGCCGAATGCGCGCTTCATGCTCGGTCGGAATAAGGCTCATTTCCCATTTGCCTATTGTTCTGTTCAGTTGGCTCGGCAAGGCAGAAGACAAATGAAAGATCTCGTCGGGCGGTGCGATACTCATGAAATTGAAGGCTCATCTGTTAAATGATAAGGGTCAAGCCTGACGGGCAGTCATGGAGAAGATACGCGATTGGGCGTTCTTGCTGTCCGTGAGATCGACCCCATTGTCACTGGCTTTGAACGGGTTTTCAGAGTCCCCGGATCAGTTCCAGTTCCGCCGAAAATGCGTACTTGCTGTCCAACGGTGAGTCGTCCATGTGTTGAACCTTGCGCGGATCGATTTTCGAACTGAAGATCTGCGATTGGGGTTTCATCGGGTCAATGGCTGCTGCTGTAAAGGCGTAAAAGTCGTCGATACGATAACCGTTTTTTACCTGATAGCCAGTTTTCACAGTAGTTGGGGCCTTTTTGTTGGTTTCGACACTCGTTAATTTGGCACTGTAGACACCCTTGTCGTCGGCCATGGCCTTGAGAGAAAGCAATAAACCAAACGACACGGTGACGAAGTTTTTCAGTAGCATCGAGGCGATTCCTTATTAACAGTGTATTCAGGCAGCGCAGAATGTCAGCTGCATCTCTGCCACGACTTGGGCTGCAAATAATCTCACTTCGATGGTGCCTGCCAAAGTCAATAACTCATATTTGCCAGGCCGTCAGAAGAGGCCAGTCAGCACTTGCCTCGGTGAATACCACGCTCCTCAAAGAAGTATGAGCGAACTGGCGTAGCTCATGCCTGTGTCACTTTGTGGTGGGGCGGGGAGAGTAGAATCACTGCTCTGCTCGTCTGCATGATACTCATTCTCACTGTGAATCTTCAGGTGCGATAGTTTCTGGCTGTCATCCGGGCTTGTTTCAACTTCATAATATTCAATGGTCGTGCTTTCGACGGAGTGCTCGTCGTGCGCCAACGAATAAAGTGGAAAGGCAGACAGAAACAAGACCCCCAGGAATCTGAAAGTCGTCGATTTATGGGCTCGCAGGAAATGCATGGCGTTCACTTGATTCCCCCTGTAGGGCATTGTCCCGGACGAGAATCAAGCGGGCTCGATTCCAAGGATTATCGAGGAGGGATTTTTGGCGGGGGAGACGTTTGATTCAAATCAATAAGTATTATTTTTGTTTGAAAATCTTTGATGTGAACCTTTGCCAGGCGGGTGCCGAGCCCGTTCGGGAGCCCGATTAATGGTTCATGCAGCGCAAACGGCCAAGTTCATGGATGTAAAAACACACCGCGTTTTTATCCTGGGTCGGGATCAACTCGTAGTTCAGAATGGCGCCTTCTTGCAAGACGTATTGACGTCTAAAGAACAAGTCAGGGGTCTTTTCAATGGCAAAAAGTTCATTGTCCTGGCTGAGCTTGATGTTGCTGACTTTGATCTCGACGTGTTTATTGGTTTCTCCGATTATGTTCGCTGAGATGGTCGCGTTGCGGATTTTCCCATTCAGGCTTTCCAGCGTGGTCCCCGTGAGCCTGCCATGCCCGATAGTGAGGTACTCTTCGGTGTTGAGTTGGTTGAGATCTTCCAGCCATTGTCGGGATTTTGTCTGGTAACTGATATTTTCCATGTAGTGCGAAGGTGAGTAAACGAAAGAGAAAATGCACAGTGCATTGACCAAGCCTATAAGAGGCCAGTGAACCGCTTGCGAAATTTCAAATTTCATAAAGTGACTTCCAGACATTGACGAATCATCAAGGCGAGGTCCCTTTCGCTGCTGTTCAATTGTAGATTTGCAGTGCTTAGATCCTGGCGGATGCACGAAACGGAATAATTGGCTTTATACAGGTTGATCCAGACCTGGCCCTTCAGGTTTGGTGGCAGCTGTTCGGTTTGTTTGGCCGACAACTCCATCAGCGCTTGCGCCTCGGCAAGATCACTGCCCACGGCGTGTATGACCAGTCCATTCTTGTCGGCACTGGAAATTTCAATTTTTGGCGCGTCGAAGTCGAATTGAAAAACAGTAAAGGCAACGACTGCCAGCGTAACGATATAAGCGATCAGCTGGGCTTTTGTAATGCGCGCGGATTCATTGGTTTTACCTGAGGGTGCAAGCAGCCCATCACTACCAGCCGGCGGTAGTTGCTCAGCGACGGGGGCAGGGGGCTGCGTTGTTTCCTCCCGGGGTGCCGGTACATCCGCTTGTGCATCGACGACACATTGCCGGTTGAAGCAATATCCTCGTCGAGGAACAGTCATCAAGATCTCGTGATCCCGGCTGTCATTGAGAATATTGCGTAGTGAGAAAACCGTTTGATTCAAACTGCCGGAGGCAACCACGCGGTCATTCCAGGTGTATTCGATGATTTCATCGCGGCTTTTAGTGACACCTGGCTCCATGAGCAGCAGGTCCAACAGGCGCGACTCAGCTCTACCTAGCGTGGAATTCTGTACATCTCCATGGGGTGTTGTAATGGAAAGCATGGCGCTGTCCGGGTCGAACACCGCGACGGCGCCATTTTTCAACTTGAAGGTGTAACTCATAGAAATCTTCCGTTCAGGCGGTGCTGGCCTGAGTATAGGGGCCGGATTTGGCTCGGTACATTCTGGTCTGGGAAGTGAACGAAGATGAGGGCCCAGCGGAAGGTGCACTGTGTGTTGCATTTACGATGCTGGATTGGCTCGTTTCAGAGGCGTGCAGTTCGGCAAACAGCCCTGTCTGTCAGAGGTATCCGTTCAATCATACAAAGGAAAAGCATCGCTGGATGACCCATGGTTTTCGATTTGGACACCATGAATAATGCTTGGAATGGAATAACTGCGCTATCCGAAAACTGCAAGCTCGGGCAGGAGGGGGGGGGCGCGCGGCCACACCTCAATGAACTAACCTCGCTGTTGCGCCAGGTTTCTGTATCAGCCTGAACTATCAGGATACAAATCAATGATGGTGTTCTTGTGCACTTGGCTTGTGAAAGATTATTTTTGATTCTTATTAGCTTTTAACCAGGGACGTTACCGATTTAAATGGATCTCGAGGAACGTTGCGTGTTCACGGTTTGTTTGTCGCGGCGTCAACGATCCTCACCTCTCGTTCTACGACTTTGCCCCGAGTCCTTTCATGAAGGGCCCGGGGCTTTTTTTTGGTTCTTCACGCCGTTGTCGTCATCGATCAAGGCAAAACATCGTAGCCACGTTGTTGCAGGCAGCTGCTGTAGACGGAGTTGTTGGCGGTGATGCTTTGTTCGCTCTCACTCAGATTCTCCCGGCGCGCCTGGCGTTGCCTGGCGCCCCCCACGACGACGCCGGCAGCCGCGGCACTGCGTGCGTGGTTCTGGCGATAGTCTTGGCGGGTATCGTCGTCGATCTGGTCATAGACGTTTTCATGTTGGCGGCCCCGAACTTCCGCCGCCGTCGCACCGGCTACCGCAGCGGTTGCGGCGCCCTTGGCCCGACCACCGGAGGGCACGGTGCTTTGTACCGGATGCTGCGCGTTGCCCTGGGATTGGCAGGCACTGGTGTCCTGCTGGATGGTCTGGGAGGTCTGACCTTTGAGGGGAATCACGGTCGCCGCCAGGGCGCTGGTGCTCGGCAACAGCATCAGGATCGCCAGGGTATGGGCCAGAATTTTCATCATAGAGTCTCGCGTCAGACGTCGGCACGGCTAACGGTTTGTCAGAGGGAAAACGCGGCGTGGCGCCACGTTGAAACCCCATGCCGGTCTGCTTGCGATGCCATCCAATGCCGGTGGACGGCAGGCACTTTCACGCTTGCGATGGGGTTTGCTTGAACGTCAGTGCTTGAGGAGCAGGGCCTGCATATCGTCTGACATGCCTTTGAGTGCAACCTTGAAGTCATTGGCAACGATCGGCTGCTTGGCATTCTTGATGGTCTCGCCGAACACCTTGCGCACGATCTTCGCTACCGGCAAACCGGTTTTGGCGTCGATCAGGTTGGCTTCGATGTACATCTCGGCGGTCTGGTCCCGGTGCCCGGTGGCTGCTTGTGTCGCCCCGACAATCGCCCCGATTGGTACGACTTCATACCAGTGCATGCCTTCGTTGTTGGCGCTGACGTGAGTGATCGCCGCCTGCAGGATCAGCGACCGTGAATTGGTTGGCGCCAACTGTGGATATGGGACGATCGCATAGCGGCGGGCAAAGGCGGTCTTGACGCTGTTGCTGGCCATCAATTGCAGGTCTTGCAGGGTTTTCAGGCTGACGCGAGCAGTCGGCTGCGGCGATGGATACAGTTCCATCTGCCTGAACACCACAGTGGAATACGCGCGTGGATCGAACCCTGGCGATACCCAGCGCAATACTTTCTGCTCACTTGGCGTAGTTTGCTCCTCCAGGCCCTGGTAATTGCCCAGGAAGCCCGAGTATTGCTCTTGCTGCGCGACTTGCGAGACACAGCCGACCTGAAATACACAGCTCAAAGCAATACCCGCAATCCATTTATTCGACATGCCCATATGTTTGGTTCTCAAGTGATGAAAGTTGTCATTCGGGTTCCGACCTGGCCCCGGGCAATGGTCCGGGCGCCTTGTTTTCAGGCACTGGTATTTGCCGGTCGGTTACGCAAAGCAGGTGCTTGCACGCCGGTCAATGCGGGCCGAATGCTGCCCGTAGCGGCGGGATAATCCGAATCAATAACTCTCAAAAACTGTTAAACACACGGTCGGGACAAATTGCACATCGATCACAGTTGCCTACGCTAACCCTTTGCAACGCCGGTTTTGGCATCGCCGTAACGTTCCTGTTCCCACGCCGATACGCCGTTTCGGACGGCCTGAAGGAGGCATCGCATGGACCGATTCACCGGCGGTTGTTTGTGCGGCAAAGTGCGTCTTGTCGCGTCGGGGCGCCCGTTCCGGGTTGGTGTTTGTCACTGTCTCGACTGCCGCAAGCACCATGGGGCGCTGTTCCACGCGTCCGCGATATTTCATCAGGATGCCGTGACAATCGAGGGCGAAACGCGTGACTACGCCGGGCGGCACTTCTGTCCGCAGTGCGGTTCGTCGGTGTTCTCACGCAGCGCAGACGAAGTCGAGGTGAACCTTGGATCTCTGGATGCCCCTGACCAGTTGACGCCAACCTACGAGAGCTGGACTGTGCGGCGCGAGGCCTGGTTGCCGGCGTTTGCACTCACCCGACACTACGAGCGCGATCGAGACGGCACGGGGCGATTTGAGGATTAGCGGGCACCTGTTCATATGCCATAACAAGCGGCTATGACAATGAGCGCGAGAAAACACACCAACTGAACGCTAAAGAAGGCAAACCGAACTGCCACGAACGCATTGGTTTGCTCATGGGAGACGTGAACCAATGACTGGCACACGCGAGCGATCAGGACGAGTGTGGACAAGTAGTTCACTGCGGCGCCGTTGACATCAAGGGCTGTAATCACGAACACGATGACGCCAAACACAGGCAGGTTTTCCACACAGTTGGCGTGGGCTCTAGTCCCGCGGCGATACCAATCTTCTCCTTCGAGCCGATCGCTTCGGAAAGAGGCGATCGGAACACTCGAGAACAGGATTGCGACCCAGCGATAAACCCCGACGGTTGCCATCAATAGCAGCAAGGTCCAGGTTGCAAACCCAAGCAGCATCCACATCGGTATCGTCATGGCCGCCATCCTCAATGGTTCATTATCAGCACGTCGTCCCGCAGCGCGACCGACGAGCAGTCAGTCGCGCGCTGTCGGTCAATTGCTCATGATGGGGGCCAGAGCGGTCTGAATCCTGGACATCTGTGCCGGCGTTGTCATCTGCGTCAGCAGTCGACCGAAGTGTGGATGCCGTACGCCCGAGATAATGTATTGCCAGCGGTAGGCGCTCAGCACGCAGGCCTTGATTTGCGCGGTCTCATCGACACTGAACGATCGTGAAGCATGACTGATGAAGTAGTCGGCATCGGCTGCCGATTGTGCCTGCAGGATTGCGTCGACGGCCGCTACCAGCGCAATCAGGTCATTCACTGCCTGGTCGTGCTCGGCCGACGAGAGTTTCGCGTGCTCGTCCTGCCATTCCAGTTCATCGAGTACGACGTGCCGGCTTTCATCCTTCCAGTGGAATTTGAAGACATCCTTGAACAACGGGCACAGTTCCTCGCGCGGGGCGATGCTTTGCACGTAGTGCGCCTGAACAAACAGCTCGATGTGACAGGTCAGTGCCAGCACCGACCAGGTACTGGCCGCCAGTACCGCGCGCGCCACCTCGTTTGGATCGGCAACCTGACGATATCCCGCTGGCAATTTCGAACTCATCATCGTCTCCATGCGCCGAAACAACTCCTGGTGCTTGATCTCGTCGTTGGAAAAACGCACCAGCGCTTCAAGGGCCAGTTGATTGTCAAATACATGGGCCCGCCCCTGATCGAGCATCTTGGCGCTGATAAAACGCTCGACCAGGCCAAAGATGTACGCATAGGTCCGGCCCTGGATCTGACTGAGCAGGCGCGCCTGGGCCGCATCGAGAAAGGTCAGGCGGTCGACCTGCGACAGTCCGTCGGGGAGGAATTTGCGCGAGAAGTCGAAACTGCGGTCCTGGAGCAGATCGCGATCGATCTGCCATTCGGACTTTTTCGATGACCTGACCATTTGCGCATAACGGGCGGTGTTGCCTGACGCTGAACCGGGTAGGGTAACGACGCTGTTCATATGGATCTCCTGCTGCCCTGGTGGCGTTGGAATGGGGCAATTTCGATTGACGTCGGAGCCAATGACCCTGGGTGAAGCCTCTGGGGACAGTTTCGATCGCTGATTCCGCGTTGGTGCTAATCTAGGCGTCGCAGTTCCGGCGGTGAATGACCGGTGCGCCTGAAAACCTGCTCCGGACTCCGGAAAGGAGGGCGGTCAAGTGCTGGATGCGCTTTCTGATGTGTTGCGTGTGATTCGGCTGTCTGGAGGGGTCTTCCTCGAGGCGGAGCTCACTGCGCCCTGGTGCATCAACGGCAGAATCTCGGCGGATGATTGCAAGCCGTTCCTGGCGGCACCTCGACACATCATTGCGTCGCACTTTGTCGCCGCTGGGCGCATGCAAATTCAAATCGACGGTGGTGCCGCCATCGAGGTAGGGGCAGGCGAACTCGTTTTGCTTCCTCGCAACGACGCACATTCTTTTGGCAGCGACCTGAGCATTGCGCCCATGCCAGCCAGAGAAGTCATCCAGCCGCCAGAAGTCGGCGGCATATCACGGATCAAGTACGGCGGGGGCGGCGAGGCTACGCAGTTGCTGTGCGGGTTCCTCGGTTCAGAAACACCCTTCAGTCCGTTGCTTTCGTCGTTGCCTTCCTTATTGAAACTGGATTTGCGCGCGACGGCTTCGGGCACCTGGATCGAAAGCTCCTTTCGTTTTGCTGTCAGTGAAATCGCGGCGGGCCGCGTCGGTTCGACAACGGTCATCGCCAAGCTATCGGAGCTGCTATTCGTCGAAGCCGTCGGCCAGTATGTCGCCAGCCTTCCCGCTGAGCGGCGTGGGTGGCTGGCGGGGTTGCGGGATCCGCATATCGGGCGCGCACTGGCGCTATTGCATGCCCGTCCAACCGAAGGCTGGACGGCAGAAGCCCTGGCGCTTGAGGTGGGCATGTCGCGCTCGGTGTTCGCCGAGCGCTTCACGGCATTGGTCGGACAGCCACCGATGCAATACCTGACGCTGTGGCGCATGCACGTGGCGGCTCAACAGTTGCGCGAAGGTCGCGGCAATGTGGCGCAAATCGGCTTTGCCGTTGGTTACGACTCCGAAGCCGCGTTCAGTCGCGCATTCAAACGCCAATTCGGCACATCCCCCGGCACCTGGCGCAGACAATCCGCATGAGAAGGGGCGGTGCCACCTTTCCATGTTGACCTGACCAGGCTTGACCTTTTGAACTCAAGGAAGCCGAGGCGATTCTGCCCGAGCCTGGCTGGCTCGTAGCGTTCTGGCTACCTGGGCTTGAATCTCGTAGGCCGGCGCCTCGACGGCTTCGTAATCACGGGTATAACGAGTGGCGAACTCGCGATCGCCCCATTGCTGGTACTGCTGCACGTGCTTCAACTCATGCGCCCACAGCGCGACATCGTTAAGTGCATCTTCGGGATTTCGAAAGACGATGATGTCGATAAGGGTGACCGCACGTACATCGGGATTCTGCAGCATGGTGTGTGCGGCGTTCAGCTCCACATCATCGCCTACCTTGTAGCGAACCGAATCGAGCACTTGAATGTCATAGTAGGGTTCGAGCTGGGCCCGGATATTCAGCGGGATTGGCTGGATATCGCCGGTTGCCGCGGTGTTGCGCGATTGCACAATCCAGTTCTGCAATCCAGAGGCCGCCATCTGGTTCATGTCGTTGAAGATCGTTCCAGCTTCCTCTTCGGAACCTGGAGCACAAAAACAAGCGACCATGCAGACCTGATACTGCCCGGCCGGGCAGGCGAAAACCGAGGACGAGGTGCCGGCACAAAAGAGCACGATCGCTAACCGGAAAACTTGACGCAAAAAAATAGCTGGCAATGGGTCCTCCCATGGGCAAAGGCGGTCGGCAGGCAATACGTTGGGCGTCTCGCGCCCATTGTGCTGCCGCGTGTTGGACCGCTGCGACACCGTTCGATTCCCTGGGTTCCTCAGTTTCTTTTGGCCATGCCGAGCAGGTCAGCTGTGGCGTGGGCTTCGCTGTCAATCTGCTCTAACCCCAAAGACTGACGCAGCTGCGCCGGACTCACTCCAAGGCGTTGCTTGAAGGTGGTCGCCATGTGCGCCTGGGAATTGAAACCGCAGGCGTAGGCGATTTCCGTCAGGGTGGCGGTCGAATCGCGCATCAGGGCACGGGCCTTGGCGACGCGTCGGTCGATCAGGTAGCTGTGCGGGCTTTTGCCGGTGGCGTTTTTGAAGGCCCGCATGAAATACCCTTCGGACAATCCAAGCAGGCCCGCCATTGCCGGCACGCTCAACGGGTCTTCGAGGCCTGCATCGATGAACTCATCGAGCAAGCGCATCCGGCTGCCGGTTATCGAGCCATGGGGTGTTGTCGACACCGCTTCGCTACCGGTCGCCCGTTCGGACAATGCCAGTGCCCAGGCCTCCCAATCGTCCTCCACAGAGGACAGCAACAGCGCCGCACGCATACGCCACGCGAGAGCGGTGGCCTGCCGGTCGATGCGATTGTTGAAGGCACGATCCCCCATCAGCGCCATGCCATCGGTGCGAATCACCCGCAAGTATTCGCCGCCCTGGGGGGATTCGGACAACACGTCACACCCGGCGGGGACGAACGCCAGGCCGTTGGGCACGGCATCGAAGGGGCGTATTCGGTCGCTGCCGATGGCGTGCAGGCCTCGCTGGCTGTCGAAGGCGAAGCCGATTCCCGCCTGGGTCGCGACATAGCGGGTCGCGTAGGCGCAGCCGGGGAGCAATTCGATCGCCCAAGGGCCGGCCTCGATACGACGGACCGGTTCGGACAAGCGTGGTGGCGGCGGGCGATTTCGATGACTCATGGACACCATAGTAGTGAAGAGGAGGGACAAAAGTCAGGTCAGTTTTTTGAAAGCCGGAGTACTGCGCCGTTGTTCAGACTGGGCAAAACCTCAGGGGGACCTCTCATGCACACACTGACTCGCGACGATATCGAACAAGCTGCTCGCCACGTTTACCAGGTCATGCCCGCCACAGCCCAGTACCCTTGGCCCTTGCTGGCTCAGCGGTTGGGTTGCACGGTGTGGGTCAAGCACGAAAATCACACGCCTACCGGTGCCTTCAAAGTGCGCGGCGGTATTACGTTCATGCACTGGCTCAAGCGCGAGCACCCGGGCGCGAAGGGCATTGTCAGCGCTACCCGCGGCAACCATGGCCAGAGCCTGGCACTGGCGGCTCGCACACTGGGTTTGCAGGCGTTGATCGTCGTGCCGGAAGGTAACTCGGTAGAAAAGAACAACGCCATGCGCGGCTTTGGCGCTGAAGTGGTCGAGTATGGCCGCGATTTCGATGATGCCCGTGAAGAGGCGGCCCGCCTGGCCCACGCGCATGACCTGTTCCTGGTTCCGCCGTTTCACACCGAGCTGGTCAAAGGCGTCGCCACTTATGCGCTGGAGCTGTTCAACGCAGCACCGGACCTGGATACCGTTTATGTACCGATTGGCTGTGGATCGGGGATTTGCGGGGTGATCGCCGCCCGCGATGCGCTGGGTCTGGAAACCGAAGTGGTTGGCGTGGTTTCCACGCAGGCGGCGGCTGCACAGTTATCGTTTGACGCTGGCGCAATCTGCGAAACCGCCTCGGCCAACACCTTTGCCGACGGCCTTGCCGTGCGCAAGCCGATTCCTGAAGCCTTTGCCGTCTACGCGGCAGGTGCTGCGCGGATCGTATCGGTCAGCGATGACCAGATCGCCGAAGCCATGCGCGTGTATTACACCGATACCCATAACCTTGCCGAAGGGGCCGGTGCGTCGGCGTTGGCAGCGCTCATCTCGGAGCGTGAAGCCATGTCGGGAAGAAGGGTGGGGGTGATTCTCTCCGGTGGCAACGTCGACAGATCGGTGTATGCGCAAGTGATTGCGTGAAAAGGGCCATGACCCTGGTCACATAAATTTGAAATGCACGGCATTGCTCGACAGAATCACGCCCCGATCCGGCCCAAGTCGCCGGACGTTAGTGGTGAAAAGGGGCCGCAGTTGAACGAACAGACATTGTCCATGCGCCTGGAGCGCGTTGCCGCCTATGTGCCAGTCGGTGCGCGCCTGGCCGATATCGGCTCGGATCACGGCTACCTGCCGGTGGCCTTGATGCGCCGTGGCGCCATCGCGGCGGCAGTGGCCGGCGAGGTGGCCTTGACGCCGTTCCACGCGGCCAACCGCACCGTGCGCGAGAACGGCCTGGACTCGCAAATCACCGTGCGCCTGGCCAACGGCCTGGCGGCGATCGAGCCGGGAGACGGAATTACAGCGGTCAGCATCTGCGGCATGGGCGGCGAAACCATCCGTGACATCCTCGACAGTGGCAAGGCGTACCTGAGCGGTCAGGAGCGCCTGATCCTGCAGCCCAATGGCGGCGAGCAGCCACTGCGCCAATGGCTGATGGACAATGGCTATCGCATCCTCTGCGAAGAAGTGCTGCGGGAAAATCGTTTCGACTACGAAATCATCGTCGCCGAACGCGCAGGGCCGGTGATCTACACCGCCCAGGAGCTGTACTTTGGCCCGTTGCAGATGCAGACCCGCAGCCCGGCGTTCCTGGTCAAGTGGCAGCGCAAGTTGCGCCAGAAACAGAAGACCCTGAGCCACTTTGCCCTGGCGCAGCAGGCCGTGCCCGAGGAGACGGTGCAGGACATCGCTCGGCAGGCCCGGTGGATCACCCAATTGCTGGCTTGAGCAAGCCTGGGGCACCGCCCAAAAAGAACCTCGATTCAGCGTGGGTGTGGCTGAGTCGAGCGAGACGCGTCGACGGCCCCTTCAGGCGACTCGAATTTGCCGGTGACCAGTAGGCAATTTTCGCCATTGGTCGGCGCTGGCGACGAAAGTTCAGCGCAATAGCGGGTTTTTTTTCGGTATGCTAAGAGAATCGATTCAGCACCGTAGCTATGCAGGTTTCAGCCAGGAAAACAGGTACCTCCAGGTGTTGAATTTAGTACCGTTTGTCGAGCGTACTGCTCAAAAAGTGAACGATTTTGATATGCTTCGCTCTGATTTACCGGCAGGCGGATCCTTTGACAGTTCGCGCTGCACTCACTAATAAAATGGACGTATACCTCATCTGCATTGAATGGAATGCGCATGGGGATTTTTTTTACCTGAGACCTGGAGTGATAGTATGTCGTCATCACTGACTTGCTGGGCGAGTCGCTCTCTCTTGTAATACCAAATTATTTAGTTGATTCAATCAATGCGAACTTGATCGTGCAGGCGCAATTAATTAATTCGCATGCCTGGGGCATGGTCAATTTGCACTGCCGCAATAAGTGGAGATGTAATCTTGGATATTAGTACAATTATCGGCCTGATCGGCCAGAAAGAATCCATGGAGTTTTTGCGTTTAGGCGTTGTGTACGTTCACCTGTTGGCTTGCTGCGTAGCTATTGGCCTGGTGTTTGCCAGCGACGCGGCAATGGTAAAGGACTTATTGAAAGGTCGCGTGTCGTCGGGGCACGATAATGAACATATGGCCAGTCTTCAGAAGTCTGTTTCCAATGCGTTGATCTTCTTGTGGGTCACCGGAGCTGCGATTATAGGTATTGATTACCTTGAAAAAGGCATGACCTATTTTGCCAATCCGAAACTTCAAGCAAAAGTTATTATTGTATTGTTGCTGACGTTCAACGGCATGTTGTTGCACCGCTATGTATTGCCGGCAATGCTGAAGGCCGGTTCGCTGCTTGATCTACAGATCAATGTGCGAATGTTTGCCCTGTTCTCTGGCGCACTGTCGGGCGTGTCCTGGTTGTATGCCGCCATGCTCGGTGTCGGTCGACCGCTGGCCTGGAAGTATTCGCTCACCGAGTTGCTGATGGCCTATCCGGTGTTGATCGTGCTCGGCTTTGCGATGATGGTGGCGCTGACCCAGTGGGCGCGTAAGCGCAACGAAGCAACTCCGGTTCACGAAACTTCGTGGTTGTTTGCGGGTATTCCTGCGCTGCGCTGAACTGACGAGGCTCCAGGAAAAGACGGGTGAACCTGTCTGAACCTTTCAAACATCAGACCCCCTCCTTGTGAGGGGGTTTTTTGTGTGTGGGGCTCAGGAAATCAAAGAACCGGCTCGAATGGCCGGTTTTTTTTCGAGTGAAAAACGTCCATTTCACTTCAGCGCCAAAGCGTTGATCGTCATGGGTGAAAGCGATCCGATGCGCGTAACCGGGGGCTCCGGAGGGCCGGACGGTGAGAAGCCCATCATCCTTTCCGCAAGGGAGAGGGTAGCGAGGTTGATCTCGCGTCTACCGCTCATCGGCAAGGCACAAAATAAACTTTGACATCATTGGGGCTTTGGTTGAATATTCATCCATCGCATACGATTTAATCGATAGCGATTAAAGATAACAACAACCCCTGCCGTTTGGAGACTCAGCCATGAACACCGGAAGCCGCCGCACAATGTTTATCTCAACCGCTCACGCTTCCCATGGCCAAAACGGCAACAACTGGATCATTGCACACGCCAATTGATGAACGTTGTCTTTTTAAATATCACTAATATCGCATGCGATATGATCGCACGAAATATCAAGTCCTGAGGAAGTCCCCATGAGCAAGATCGAAAAAGTACTGGCAACCGGCAAAACCCACACCACCCACAGCGGTGTCGGCGGTCACAATGGCAACCTCGATATCGAACTGTCGTCACCGGGTTCCGCCCAGCCGGCCCACGTCTTTACCGCTACACAGCCGCACCCGAAAGCCGAGCAACTGTTTGCCGGTGCCTGGTCTGCCTGCTACACCGCGGCAGTGGGGCTGGTGGCCCAGGAGCGCAATATCGTGTTGCCGACGGATATGGCCGTCGACATCGAAGTGGACCTGGGCCAGACTGGTCTGGCCTATTTCCTTCAGGCCCGACTGACCCTGCGAGTGCCAGGGCTGGCACACGATGTCGCGACCGAACTGGCGCACATTGCCGACTCCATCTGCCCTTACTCCAAAGCCACACGCGGCAATATCGACGTTGCCCTGAACGTTATTACGGCGTGATGCCTGGATGCGTCACTAACATCGCATGCGATAAAAGCGTGCACGAACATAACTCACTGTAATCCTGAGGGAATCATCATGAGCAAGATCGAAAAAGTACTGGCCAGCGGCAAAACCCACACCACTCATAACAGCGCGGGCAACACCTCGCGCGGTCATAACGGCAACCTCGATATCGTGCTGTCGTCCCCCGGCAGCGATACACCGGCACACGTGCTCACCGCCGTCCAGCCGCACCCGAAAGCCGAGCAACTGTTCGCCGGAGCGTGGTCGGCCTGCTACATCGCAGCGGTGGGGCTGGCCGCCCAACAGATGAAGGTGACACTGCCGACCGACACCGCCGTCGACATTGAAGTGGACCTGGGCCAGACCGGCGCGGCTTACTTCCTCCAGGCCCGACTGACCTTGCGGGTTCCGGGGCTGGACCAGGGGGTGGCGACCGAGTTGGCCCACAACGCCGATGCAATCTGCCCTTACTCCAAGGCCACACGCGGCAATATTGATGTCGACATCAACGTCCTGACGGCATAACCCACTGCACGGCCAGCTCACCGGGGATTTCCCCGGTGAGCTGGCCGTCGGCGTTTATACGCACTTCCGATACCATCGCGTACGACGTATAGTTTCGGTCTCGCAAGATTGAGCCAGGAGAACGCCCATGAAAAACACCGACAAGACATCCGCCCTGGATCTCAAACTCACCGACTTCCTGTGTTTTGCGGTCTATTCCACCAACCTGGCCTTCGGCAAGGCCTACAAGCCGATGCTCGAACGGCTCGGCCTGACCTATACGCAATACATCACCCTCGTTGCGCTGTGGGAGGAAGACAACCAGACCGTTGGCAGCCTCGGCGAAAAGCTGTTTCTCGAATCCAATACCCTCACGCCGATCCTGAAGAAGTTGGAAGCGATGGGTTATTTAATGCGCCAGCGCGACCCGGAAGACGAACGCCAGGTGCGGATCAGTTTGACCAAAGAGGGGCGAAAACTGCGCGAAGGTCTCACCGAAGACGGCTTCCCGCAAACCGGTCTTGATCCCGACGACTTCGTGCAGATGCAGAAGGCCATTGTGAAGTTACGGGGCAATCTCATTCGATCGACCAAGGACAGAGAGTAAGTCGTATCGAGTAAAGTGAGTGGCCCCGGATTTGCGAGGCGCACCCCGCAGAGAAACCCTGGCCCTCCCGTCTGACACCCCCCGATTCGGAGTGAGCCCCCCACTAATGGGGGCTATTGCTCAGCGGTATTCGCATGTTCATTAACCGGTTACTTCAATCGCTGGCCAATGTTTGCGGATCTTTCAGGTCACCGCGCCTATTTTATACAACGCTGGCAGAGTAATTGCTGAGTGAGCTTGTCCCGTTCATGCAAGGTGCAGGGCCGGGATGCTGTGGAGCTGTCAGTACTCCATTGAGTGATTGCCTGTAGCCATCGGTTTGCATCACGAAGTAGCCCTGGCTTCTCAATACCGGGCCTACTCAATAGAAGTACTGCGGTCATCCTCTGCAACCGTCCAGGGGAAATGCTTATGAGCCACTCCAGACATACGTGTGCACAGGTAGCGCTGCACCGGTTGTGCTTTCTAACCTGTCTGCTGACGGTAACGCTGGTGGTGGCTGACGAACCTCAGGGCAATGACAATCAAAACAATGAGAAGTGGCTGGAGCCGGCACGCTCCAGGCTCATGCATGTGATTGGCGCGATGCCGTTCTTTCCGCATCGGGCCAATACCACCGGCAACCTGGTCTTGAATGTGAAGGACTTCGACAATGCCCAGGTCTGTGGCGCTTGCCATACGGAGATCTACAGGCAGTGGCGCTCGTCGATGATGTCCCAGGCCTGGGATGAGCCCATCTATCGGGCCTTGCTCAAGCGTGCGAGTGCGGCCACCGAGGGCAAGGTCGATAACTTCTGCACCGGCTGCCATACCCCGATCGGTCTCACCACCGGGCAGATCACTTCGCAAGTCAACCGCTCCTCGATTGAAGACAGTGCGAAGAATCATCCGATGCCCGGGGTCGATTGCGACACCTGCCACAACATCAGTGCCCGCACGGGCCTCGATAACGGCGCCTATGTTCTGAGCCCGCGAGCGCACGGCAAACCGACCAAGTTCGGCCCGCGCAAGGATGCCGTTTCGCCTTATCACGACACCGTGTATTCCGCTCTGCACACGCGCTCGGACTTTTGCGGCACCTGCCACAACGTCACGCACCCGTTCAGCAGCGTGGCGGTGGAGCGCACTTATGACGAATGGCAGGAGAGCACCTACAGCCTTAACAATGTGACCTGCCAGAGTTGCCACATGCCGGGCTTTGCGGGCAAGGCCGCGATCATGGGGCCGGACCGTAAGGAGGTCGCCTCGCATTGGTTCAGCGGAGCCAACGCGACGATGCTCAAGCACCTTGGTCAGGAGGAGGGCGCGCAACGCGCACGCGACATGCTCGCGCGCGCGGCGCAAATAACGTTCCAGCAACTGCCGGCCGCCATCATTCCCGGACAATACGCCTCGGTAGCCGTCAAAGTGACCAACGTCGGCGCAGGGCACAAGCTGCCAACCGGCTTTCCCGAGGGGCGGGAGATGTGGATCGATTTTCGGGTGCAGGATGCCAGTGGTCGCGAGCTCTATCGCCTGGGTTCGATCAAGGACGGCAAGACCGAAGTCAACACGCGAAATTTCAAAGTGCACATAGGCGACAAGAACGGCAATCCATTGGACGTCGAGGTCTGGAATGCCACGCAGATACTCTCGGACAATCGCATTCTGCCCAAGGGCTACAATATCGGGGAGTTCTCCTTCCTGGTGCCGGCCGACGCCGTCGGACCGCTGACCCTGACAGCCGATCTGAACTACTGGCCGTTTTCCCAGAAGCTGGCCGACTACCTGCTCGGCAAGGATAAGCTGCAGGTGGAAATCACCCGGATGGCCAATGTCACGCAGAGCGTACCCCTGTCGACCGGATCCGATACGGCGAAGCGAGTGGTACCCGCGAAGTTGAAACTCGACGACGCTAGCGCTTACTACAAAGAATGAACATGTCATTACCATCGTCGAACAGGTATCGCGTCACGGACAGCTACTGCATCCAGTAACTCGCGTTGTAGCAAGTGGCTCTTGTGGGGCTGGTAACTGTGCAGCAAATCAACATGCAGACTGTGCCGGCCCAGTACCCGTCGGAGTCTGCCAACCATGTCCACACCGTCGACTTTCAAGCGGGCCTGACGCAGGCACACCTTAACCAGGATGTGCCCACGCTCGGTCAACTTCACCGCATTGCTCAGGTAGTTGAGCAGAGACGACGCTAGCCTTTGCCTCCGCTAACACCGCTGCCGCTACTACCGCTGCCGCTGCTGCCGCTACCGCTACCGCTACCGCTGCCATCTTCCTGGTTATTGTCGACCTCGACCTGTGGCCCCACACCATCTCCCGTACGGAATGTCGGTAACGCAACCGAGGCCACGAATCTCACGCCGTCCCAGCTTGGCAATGGAGTGGGCATCAATTGGAACTGGCCCGGGTGCTCAGAGTCCCAGCGCAGCAGCATCGACGTGTCCTCATGCTGTGTGTTGTGGCAGTGCTCCATGTAGGTACCGGCAAACTCACGGATGCGGATGGCCATTTCGACATTGTCGAGGCTCTCAGGATGACGACCTATATCGTAGATATCTTTGCGCGCCCCTTTTTCCCATTCGGGTGGAGTCTTGCCACCTCGAGTGAGAATGATCCCTTCCTCGAAGTGCACATGCACCGGGTGACTCCAGCCGTTGCCGCCGTTTTCGATCTTCCAGATTTCCAGCGTGCCTTCACCCTTGAACCCTGCCGGTGTAGGGCCAGTGGCCAGTTGTGGCGCGGCTGAAATCCGGCGCGGGTCCATGTTGAAACCTTCGCCGCCATCGGTCTTGATCGTCCAGGGCTTGAAATCCGTGCCGTTGGAGCGGCCAAAGATAAAGGTGCGGTGCCGCGCCTGGGCAAGCCGGGCGATATCGGCAGGGTCATCACGGTGCAAGGGCAGGGGGATCATGAACTTGCCCTCGGGCTTGCCAGGCTTGGCGGGCTCGAAGTCGACCGGATTCATGCTGACATCCTGGCCGGTGTAAGGCTGGACGTTCAGTTGCATGAACACGCCCACGCCCGGGTCACCGTTGACCCACTGTGGCCCGTGGCTGGTTTGCCTGACAACGGGCAGGTACTTCCCGGAGAGTACATCCGCCAATGGAATGTCACGTTCGGGACGCTTGCCGTTTTCATGCTCCTCGATGTTGACGAAGAAAATCCTGTCGCCTGGCTTGATGCCGTTTTTCGCGAAGTCGACGACGATGTCATAGCGTTCGGCAATGCCCTGTATCGGCAAAATGGCATTGTGGTCCTGTGTGTCGCCGTCGCCATCGAGGTCCAGGCTGCCATCGAACGGCACTGCGTGCTCCATGATATTGCCGTCGTTGGCAATCATGTGGAACGGCACCCGGTTGTATGAAACCCCGGAGCTTTTCGGGCCAGGAAACTCGCCACCATTACCATTGACCTGACGCACCAACGCCAGCTTGAAGTAGCGAGAAACCGATCCGTTGAGAATGCGCAAACGGTAGCGGCGGGCACGCACGTCCAGGAAGGGCTTGTACTCCCAGTTGGTCAGGACCTGATCACCGAGAAAACCGTCGGTATTGAAGGGGTTGAACCACAACTGGCCGGCCTTGTCCCAGGCCTTGTCGGCGATCGTCAGGTTGACGTCATAGTCGCGGTTACCCCACCCCAGCCCCGAACCGCTGGGCAGGCGCAGGTTGACCCCGTCGTCGACCGACTCGTTGCCACGATCCACGGCGCTGTAGTAGTTCATCATCGTGGCATTGCCCTTGTAGACATTCTGCGCGGTGAAATCGAGCATGTGGTCGTGGAACCAGTGGGTGCTCATGGTTTCGCGCCAGTCGCCACGGATCTTGATGGTGCCGCGGTCGCAAGTCTTGAAGCCGGGGTTGGCGTCGTTGACGAAAAGCTTTTCACCGGGGTCGCACGGGAACGCCGCACGCGGATCCTGAGCGCTGGTGTTGATGCTGTCGTAACCGGCCAACTGGATCGGCCAGCGATAGTCGTAGTACTGGCCCGGGAAGAAGAACGCGTTGGCAAAGCCATCGCTTTCCGCGGGCGAGTGGCCGTTATGCTCGTGGGTGGTGATGGTGTGCAGGCCAAAGCCCCGGTTGGCCGATGGGTCAATGGGCAAGGCATCGTAATGACGCATCAGCATCGCTTGGCCATAGCGTACTTGCAGCAGTTTGGGCGGAAAGGTGCCGTCGAAAGTCCACAGCGCATTATGGTCCTGGACAGGGAAGTTGTCGTGAAATTGCACTTGTATGCCCTTGGTTGTGCCCTCGTTGGCCGGGTTGCCGCTGGTGTTGTGATAGAGCCCGCCTGGCGCAAATTCCCCCACGGCGTAGTTATGCCGTTGCATACGATCTCGTAAGCCGCTGTTGACGTGCGCGCCTGCTTGCACAGTCTTGAAGGCGTTGCGCGGGAAAAACTCATTGAAACGCTGGTGCGACCAACCTTTTCCCGGTGGCCGGCCTTCTGCGGGCGAATCGACTCGGCGATTGAGGAAATCCTCGATCTGCGCCTTCCACGGGTTGCGGTCCAGTACATTGGAGAACTCTGTCGGGAAGGGCGTCAAAGCTGGCTGCCTGAGAAAGGCATCCAGCGCAGCCGGCGACGGGCCGCTACGCGCCACCTTCAAGGGATCCTGCGCCGGTGCGGGCCCCAGCGTCGGAACCGGAAACGGAACAGGTGATGGAGGGTCGGCCGCATCCAGTTTGTTCGAGCCGAACTCCTCGAAAAGCTCGAGCTTCTGCGTGAACGGTTGAACCCCGAACACCGGGCTGGCGTTACCGTTAGTGGGGATATTGAAGCTGGGTTGCAGATCGGGTGGCAGCACATTGTCGACCAAGGGGGTCTGGCGGTTACCGGCCACACCATTGGGTAAGTCGAAGGCGCCGACGTTTGCGGGAGGCTGCTTGAGCAAGTCCCTCAATGCGGCATTGGGGTCGGCGGGCGGATTGGTGAACGCCGATGGCGTCGGTAGGAGGCGGGGGATCGGTGTTGTCGAGGGGGACTGCCTGGGTCTGGGACAAGCCCAGCCCCAACATGATCGCGGCAGCAGAGATACTCAGCGCCAGCCTGGTTTTGGACAAAAGACTAGGATTCAACCTTCCGGTGTCCTGTTTCATCGCAAACACCTCTGACGGGTTCCTCGGAGCGTGGCAATAGATGAGCAACGAGCCACGGCTCCTGGCCCGGCTGGCGAAACGTTTGATTTCGAGCCGGGATGGGAACGATGCAAATTTCCCGCCGAAAGTGACAGGAGGTGACTAATGGCTCTACGCCACGCTCCCCTTGTCCGCGGGCTTCAAACTGGCGTATGAGCAGCCAGGACGAATACCCCGATGACGGGGAATATCCCCCAATAAAGGGTGCGATTGTGCGGGGCGTCTGGGCCAGGAGAAGTGGCTGTTTTCTGAATGTGTCGATGACCGGCTGCTTTCATTCGTCCCGACTTCATCGGTGCCCGCTGTTGGCAGAAGTGACTAGTGCGTGAGGGCAGGGATACTGACCACTGGACCTGGGTATCGTTTTGCTGCCCGAGAGCATCGCTGAGCAAGACCTGATCAATGGAAAGCTGCTTAAGGTCTTGCCTCAATGGCACGCCACTTCGGTTTCAGTGTATGCGCTGACCGAGACGCGCCTGTTGCCGGCGAAAACCCAGCGCTTCATCGAGTTTTTGCGCGATCAACTGGAGGGCGCATAAGCGTCCGTGCCATGAGTAACTGTGGCGAGACAGTCGGGGGCTCCGGTTAAACCCCCGTATTTGTTGGCCTAAGTCCGTTCCTGAAGCAGGCCATGGCATGTCATTACGGACTGTCACCCAAGGCGACAATCGTTTTTTCACCTTCAGACTTCGTTAAGAAATGCCTTTGATACTTCTCCCCAATTGATCCGGGGGAGATGTTTTCAATGTCCGATTTCAACTGGAACGTTCAGTTGCCGCTGCACTTTGGCCTGACCGAAGCGCAGCAGATGTATCTCGTCAGGGCCTTGCCGGACGCCCCGCAACGAAGTGCCTTCGAAGCCTTTATCCAGCAACGCTTTCGTAAGGCCCACGGTGCCGATATTCGCCACTTCATGCCGGAGCTGTTTGGCATGAGCGAGGCGTCCGGCGCGCTTTGCGCGGTGATTGGCGTGCGTCTGGCGCGTAGCGGACCGCTGTTCCTGGAAGGTTACCTGGACGATGCGATCGATCCGCTGATCAGTGCCGCGGCCGACCAGACCGTAAGCCGCTCAGCCATCGTAGAGGTAGGCAATCTGGCTGCCAGCGACACCGGCAGCGCACGGATGAGCATCATCGCGATGACCTACCTGCTGGCCATGGGAGGGCTGGAATGGGTTGCCTTCACCGGGAACCTGGGGCTGGTCAATAGCTTTCACCGCCTTGGCTTGAAGCCCGTGACCCTGTGTGCTGCCGACCCGGCGCGTCTGGGCAAGGACCGCCATGCCTGGGGCAGTTACTACGAAAGCAAACCGTGGGTTCATTTCGGCAATGTTCGCTCCGGTTTCATTCATTTGCGCAACATTGGCCTGTTCAGTCGCCTGGGCTTGCCGACCTCTATTGAAGGGGCCTGCCATGTCGCCTGAAATGGAGCGCTTCAAACAGACCCTGCGTAATCATGCTGAGCAAAAAACCAACGCCATTGCGTTGTGGGGCGATCATCTGAAACTGGACTACGCCACGCTGTATGCCGAGGTCATTTTTCGCCAGCAGCGCCTGCGCGATGAACGGGTCAGGGTGGTCGCCCTGACGCTGGACAATGGCGTCGAGGCTCTGCTCTGGGACCTGGCCGCGTTGTTCGAGGGTTTGACCTGTGTGGCCTTGCCGCCTTTTTTCAGTCCGGGGCAACGCAGGCATTGCCTGGAGCAAAGCCAGGCCGAACACGTCATTGCCGAACCGCAACTGCAGGACGAACTGCAAGCGGCTGGATATCAGAAGTGCGGCGAGTTCTGGCGCCGCACGTTCAGTGGCTCGAACCGGATGCCTGAAGGCACCGCCAAGTTGACCTTCACCTCGGGCACCACAGGCACACCCAAGGGCGTGTGCTTGAGTGCCGACAGCATTCTGCGGGTCGCTCACGAGTTGCACCTGGCCAGCAAACCCACCGATCCGCAACACCACATGGCGCTGCTGCCGCTGGCCATTTTGCTGGAGAACATCGGTTGTTACGCTGCACTGTATGCCGGCGCCACCTTGAGCCTGCCCGGCCCGAAAACCCTGGGAATTGAAGGCGCCAGCGGTGTGGATGTGCCGACATTGTTGAGTTGCCTGTCCAGCCGATCACCCCAGAGTCTGGTTCTGGTACCGCAGTTGTTGCTGATGCTGGTCAACGCTGCCGAGCAAAAGGCTTTCGACCCACAGCACCTGCGTTTTGCCGCCGTGGGCGGCGCCCGGGTCAGCGAAGATCTACTGCATCGCGCTCAACGCGTGCGCATACCCGTCTATGAAGGTTACGGGCTGTCGGAATGCGCGTCGGTCGTGTGCCTCAATCGCCCGCAAGCACGGCGCCCCGGCAGTGTCGGACGGCCATTGCCCCATGTGGAGATTCGCCTGGCGGAGGACGGCGAAGTGCTGATCAAGGGTTCAACCTTGCTGGGCTATCTGGGAGAGGCACCGCACACCGCCCAGTGGTGGCCCAGCGGTGATCTCGGCGAGTTCGACGCCGAGGGTTTTCTCTACCTCAACGGACGCAAGAAACATCAGTTCGTCACCAGTTTCGGGCGCAACGTGAACCCCGAGTGGGTGGAAGCCGAATTGACGCAGCGCGGGCCTGTCGCCCAGGCCTTCGTCTATGGCGAGGCCATGCCCCATAACCATGCACTGCTCTGGCCGTATCGCCCGGACTGCACCGACGAACAACTGGCCGCCGCCGTGGCCCAGGCCAACGAGGCTTTGCCCGAGTACGCCCAGGTCCACCACTGGAGCCGGCTCGACCAACCCTTCACTGCCACCAACGGCTTGCTCACCGCCAATGGCCGGCCCCGCCGTGACGCCATCGTCGAACGCTACCGGGGGCAATTGAGCGAGTCTGCATTTTCCGAGGAATCCGCACCATGAGTTTTTTTGACACGTTGCAAAAAGCCACTGAGCAAGAACGCATTGAGTTGTTCAACCTGCCGATCATCCGTGATGCGCTGGAGGGCGACGTCAGCCTGGAAAGTTACCGGGCCTTTCTGGCTCAGGCCTATTACCACGTGCGCCATACCGTGCCGTTGATGATGGCCTGTGGTGCGCGGTTGGCATCACGTCTGGAATGGCTGCGCGAAGCGGTATGTGAATACATCGAGGACGAATACGGCCACGAACAATGGGTACTCAATGATATTGAAGCCTGCGGGGGTGACAGAGCCGCTGTACGGGATGGACGCCCGTCATTGCCGATCGAATTGATGGTCAGCTTCCTTTACGACCTGATTGCCAGGGACAATCCGGTGGGTCTGTTCGGCATGGTCAACGTACTTGAAGGCACGAGCATCGCCTTGGCCACACACGCCGCCGGCAGCATTCGCCGGCGCCTGGACTTGCCGGAAAGCGCCTTCAGCTACCTCAGTTCCCACGGCTCACTGGATATCGAACATATGCAGACCTACCGTCGACTGATGAACCGTCTGGATGACCCGGGCGACCAGGCCGCCGTCATTCACGCCTCCAAAGTGGTGTACCGGCTCTACACCGATATGTTTCGTGGCTTGCCGCGTAACGGGGAGAATCTGCATGCGCCTGTCTGAAGCTCGCGTCGTGTTGACCGGTGCCAGCGGCGGCATCGGCCTGGCCATTGCCACCGCACTGTGCGCCAGTGGTGCCCAGGTGCTGGCCGTGGCTCGGCATCGGGAACCGTTGGTGCCGCTGCTTGAGCGTTATCCCGGTAACCTGAGTTGGGTCCGTGCGGACCTGACGTTGCTCTCCGACCGCCGTCAGGTGTTGGCGCAGGCCCAGGGCATCGGTGGCATCAACCTGCTGATCAATGCCGCCGGGGTCAATCATTTCGCCATGCTCGAACAGCTGGACGACAGCGAGATCAATTCGATGCTCGCGGTGAACATCAGTGCGCCCATGTGCCTGACAAAACTTTTGTTGCCGCAGCTAAAGCAAGCCGCCAGTGCCATGGTGGTAAACGTCGGTTCGACCTATGGCTCCATCGGCTACCCCGGCTACGCCAGTTACTGCGCCACCAAGTTTGCCCTGCGCGGGTTCTCTGAGGCCCTGCGCCGGGAGCTGGCCGACACTCGGGTCAGTGTGCTTTACGTCGCCCCGCGAGCGACCCGTACCAGCATGAACAGCCCGGCGGCCCAGGCGCTGAATGATGCGCTCAAGACCAATGTCGACGATCCGCAAGCCGTGGCGGCCGCAGTGATTCACGCCATTGCCGGTGACCGTCGCGACTTGTACCTGGGCTGGCCCGAACGTTTTTTTGTACACCTGAACAGCTTTTTGCCCCATCTGGTGGACCGTGGGTTGCGCAAACAATTGCCCCTGATCCGCCGCCTGAGCCAGAAACCCGACCAGGAGAATGTCAAACCATGAGAAAGATCATCGCTTGCCTACTGCTTGGCGCAATGAGCCAGAGCGTCTGGGCGCTGGACCCCGCCGACCAGCAACGCCTCAACGGTATCCAGCAAAGCTGGGCGCACATTCAATACGAGTTGCCCGAGGGGCAACGGACCGCGGCTTTTGAAAAGCTGGCCGCTCAGGCTTCGAGTTTCAAGCAGGAGCGCCAAACGGTGGCTGAGGCCTGGATCTGGTCTGGCATCGTCACCAGTAGCTGGGCGGGCGCACAGGGTGGGCTGGGTGCGCTGAGCAAGGTCAAGGATGCGAAAGCCGATCTGGAAACAGCCTTGACTCTGGACCCCAAGGCCCTGCAAGGCTCAGCCTATACCAGTCTGGGGGCTCTCTATGACCGCGTACCGGGCTGGCCCATCGGTTTCGGCGATTCGGACAAGGCCGAACAGTTGCTCAAGCTGGCATTGCAAATGAACCCCAACGGCATCGACAGCCTGTACTTCTGGGGCGATCACCTCTACCGTCAGAAGCGTTATGTTGAAGCCAGGGCAGCGCTGCAAAAAGCCTTGCAGGCTGCGCCTCGACCTGGCCGCGAGAGCGCTGACGCCGGGCGCCGCAAGGAGATCGAGACGCTGTTGGTGGATGTGAACAAGAAACTCGGCTGACAGGAGACCCTGTGCGCTTATTACTCATAGAGGATGACGTGGCGCTCGGCGAGGGTATTCATCAGGCCCTCAGCCGGGAAGGTTATACCGTCGACTGGTTGCAGGACGGCAACAGCGCCTTGCACTCGCTGCGCAGTGAAATCTTCGATCTGGCGGTGCTCGACCTTGGCCTGCCACGCATGGACGGTCTCGAAGTGCTCAGGCGCTTGCGTGACAGCGGTTCCAATCTGCCGGTGTTGATCCTGACCGCGCGCGATGCCACCGAAGACCGTATCGCGGGTCTGGATGCCGGCGCCGACGACTACCTGATCAAGCCTTTCGACCTGGCAGAATTGAAGGCGCGCATACGTGCGTTGCTTCGTCGCAGTGCCGGGCGTGGACAATCGCTGATCGAGCACGCAGGTATCAGCCTGAACCCCGGCACCCAGCAAGTCAGCTACAAAGGCGAGCCAGTGGCCCTGACACCTAAGGAGTACCAGTTGCTCCACGAACTGCTCTCGCCACCGGGTCGGGTAATGACTCGCGATCATTTGATGCAGTTGCTGTACGGCTGGAACGAGGAGGCCGAAAGCAACACCCTGGAAGTGCACATCCATCACCTGCGCAAGAAGTTCTCCACCGATCTGATCCGCACCGTCCGTGGTATCGGCTACTTGGTGGAGGAGCGTCGATGAGCTCTATCCGGCGTCGGACCCTGGTCCTGATCATCGGCCTGATGCTCGCTGGCCTGGCCGTGATCAGTGTGTTGAATCTGCACGACAGCAACCACGAAATCGCCGAAGTCTATGATGCCCATCTGGCCCAGAACGCTCGCCTGCTACAAGGCGTCATGCGTATGCCCATGGTGAGCAAGGAACATGCGGATCTGTACAAGGCTTTCAACCAGGCCCTGAACGAGGCGACGCCCGGGGGCGAGGGGCATCCGTATGAAACGAAAATTGCGTTTCAGGTCTGGAACGCCAGGAACGAAGTGCTGGTACATACGGCCAGTTCTCCGTCCTTCAGCACACCCGCGGTCACACCAGGTTTCAGCGATGTAGTCGACCTGAACAACCGGCATTGGCGTGCCTTCCTGCTTGTAGACAAGGAGAACAACCTGCGCATCTGGGTGGGCGAACGGGACGACGTGCGAATGGACTTGGTGGACCGCATCGTACGTCACACACTGTGGCCCAATATCCTGGGGAGCTTGTTGCTGGCCGCCATGATCTGGCTGGCCATCGGCTGGGGACTCAAACCACTGGTCAATATGGCTGCAACGCTGCGGGCCCGGCATCCCGGTTCACTCGAACCCTTGCAATTGACGCCGCTACCCACTGAGCTTGAGCCCATGCAGGCCGCCCTCAATCGTATGCTCGCGCAAATTCAGGACGTCATGGGGCGCGAGCGACGCTTTATCGCCGACGCCGCCCACGAAATGCGTACACCACTGGCCGTGCTCAGGATCCACGCTGAAAACCTGATGGCGGCGGGGAGTGAAGCGGATCGTCGCGCATCGCTCGAATTCTTGATTGCCGGCGTGGACCGTACCAGCCGACTGGTTAACCAATTGCTGACGATGGCTCGTATAGAACCTACAGCAGGGACTAAAGCGCCTGTGCCTATTGATCTGGCCAGCACCGTTCGCGAAAGCCTGGTTCAGTTGACGCCCTGGCTACTGAGCAAGGGGCTTGAGCTGGTTTTTGATGTCAGGGACGACATCAGTCTTGCCAGAGTCGACCCCGCTGCGATCGATATTGCCTTGAACAACCTGGTGACCAATGCGGCGAATTTCTCTCCCCGGCACGGAGTGATCACCGTCAGGCTCGTAGAAAAGGAAAATAGCTACGAACTGACTGTCGAAGATGAGGGGCCGGGCATCAATGAGCAGGATCGTGAACGGCTTTTCGAACGTTTCTACAGCAGCGGAAATCATCAGGGTGCAGGGTTGGGGCTGACTATCGTCAAGGCCATTGCCGATCGCTTTGGCGGGCAGATCAAACTGGAGAACCGCAGCCCTGGAGGGTTACGCGCTACGTTGGAAATTCGTCGCTCTTGACGTTGTTCCTGGTGTTGTCTGGCGCAACCGAAAAATCACTTCGGCAAACCCCATGCGTTGGCTCAGGCAAGGCGTTATGCCGGGCGTCCGTTCAAGCCGGCCGCACCGCCAGGATTTGCTCGATCAGCCACGCCAGCGCTGGCTCATGTTGGCGTTGCGCCAGATACACCAGTTCGAGGTGGAACGAGCCGACGTCGAATGGCAGTTCGAACACCTGTAGCGGTAGCAACTGCGCGAATTGATTGGCCAATTGGGTCGGCAGGACGACGCTCAAGTCGGAATGGGCGACCAGGTGCGCCGCCTGCAGGTAGTTGGGCGTGGTGTAGACGATTTTGCGCGACAGGCCTTGCTTGCCCAGCCATTGGTCGACCATGCCCCGCGACTGGCCGCCACTCACCCAGAGATGGCGCAGCCCCAGAAAGTCATCCAGTGTGAGTGTGTCGTGTGCCAGCGGATGCTGCTTGCGCACGGCCAGCCGCAGGGTTTCGCTGTGCCAGGTCCGGCGGGTGAAACGCGCTGGCACTTCTTCGAAGCGTCCCAGAACCATGTCCAGTTCACCCCGATCCAGCAGCTCGGCAGGAAGGCTGGGGGCCAGGTGAGCAACGTCGATACGCAGGTTTGGCGCCAGCTCTCCCAGGCGTGCCAGCAAGGGCGGCATGCACAGCTGTTCGACAAAGTCGGTCAGGGCGATGCGCACCTGTTGCTGGCTCAGGCGTGGGTCGAAGGTTTCCCCGGCATTGAGTGTCTGTTCGATCTGTTGCAAGGCCGCGCGAATCGGCCCTTCAAGCGCCAGCGCCCGGGAGGTGGGTTGCATGTGGCGGCCAACCCGCACCAGCAAGGGATCGTCGAACAGTGAACGCAGGCGGGCGAGGGCGTTGCTGACGGTGGGCTGACTGAGGGCCAGGCGCTCGGCCGCTCGCGACACGTTCTGTTCGCGCAGCAGCATATCGAGCACCCGGAGCAAATTCAGATCGAAGCTTTTTAAATTCAAATTACAAATACCAGGCATATGAAAATGAAATTTCAAAAATAGTAGGCGCCTGCTTAGGGTGACGGCAATCTTTTCTACTGCGCCAACCCATGAGGCCGACATGAATTATCAAGCTCCCCTGCGCGACATGCGTTTTGTGCTGCACGAACTGTTCGATGTCAGCGGCCATTGCGAGCGGTTGAACAATGGGCTGGACCGGGAAACCATCGACGGCGTCCTCGAAGAAGCCGCCCGCTTCGCCGCCGAAGTGGTCGCGCCGCTGAACCGCAACAGTGACGAGCAGGGCTGTCAGTTGATCGACGGCCACGTCACAACGCCCCAGGGATTTCGCGACGCCTACCGGCAGTACGTTGATAACGGCTGGGCGAGCATGACCGGACCGCTGGAGTTCGCCGGCCAGGGTTTCCCGCAGCTGATTTCGGCCAGCTTCCACGAAATGCTGATGGCCGCCTCGTTGTCGTTTCGCATTTATTCCGGCCTCACCGAAGGCGCGGTGCTGGCTCTGCATCGCCATGGCAGCGAGGCGCTCAAACAGGCTTACCTGGAAAAAATGGTCAGCGGTGAATGGTCCGGTACCATGTGCCTCACCGAGCCCCAGGCCGGTACCGACCTTGCCCTGCTGCGAACCCGTGCCCAACCTCAAGCCGACGGCAGCTATCAGGTCAGCGGCAGCAAGATTTTCATCAGTGGTGGCGAGCAGGACCTGACCGCCAACATCGTTCATCTGGTCCTTGCCCGTTTGCCGGATGCACCGGCCGGGGTGAAGGGCATCAGCCTGTTCCTGGTTCCCAAGTTCATTGCCGCTGCCGATGGAACTCCGGGGCCGCGCAATTCGCTGAGCTGTGGCGCACTGGAACACAAGATGGGCATCAAGGGCGCGTCCACCTGCGTGATGAACTTCGACGGCGCACAAGGCTGGTTGATCGGTGAAGCGAATCAGGGGCTGGCCTGTATGTTCACCATGATGAACGATGCACGCTTCCAGGTTGGCTTGCAGGGACTGGGCATCGCCGAGGCCGCCTTCCAGGGTGGCCTCGCTTATGCCCGTGAGCGCCTGCAATCGCGGGCCATCAGCGGCCCGGTGGCGCCGGACAAGAGCGCCGACCCGATCATCGTGCACCCCGATGTTCGGCGCATGCTGCTGACGCAAAAAACCTTGAGCGAAGGCTGCCGCTTGCTCGCGGCCTACACCGCCCTGCAACTGGACCTCGAACAAGGCGACCCACAACCCGAGGCTCGCCAGAAGGCGAGTCGTCGGGCAGCGCTGCTGATTCCGATCGTCAAGGCCTTCTTTACCGACGTCGGCCAGGAAGTCGCCAGCCTGGGCGTTCAGTTGTACGGCGGCCACGGTTACATCCGCGAGTGGGGTATGGAGCAGTTGATGCGTGACAGCCGCATCACTCAGCTATACGAAGGTACCAACGGTATCCAGGCGCTGGATCTGCTGCGGCGCAAGGTGCTGGGCGACGGCGCAACGGAACTGGGCGCCTTGATCGATGAGCTGGCCGTGCATGTCGACGCGGCCGGCTCGCAAGCAGCGCTGAGGCAAATGGCCGAGGCAATGCAGCAGCGTCTCGCCGAGTGGCGTGAACTGGGTACCGAGGTGGTCGAGGCGTGTCGGCGTGATGTGCAGGAAATCGGCGCCATGTCGGTGGACTTCCTGGCGTACAGCGCTTACGTGCTGGTGGGCGGACTGTGGTTGCAGGCGGCTGTGCGTGCCCAAGCGGCACTGGATGCTGGTACCGACGAACCCGGGTTCTATCGGGCCAAGCTGCAAGCGGCGGATTTTTACTGGCGCCGGGTGCTGCCCCGTGCCAGTGCCCACCGCGAAAGCCTGCGGGGCGGAGCCCATTGTCTGATGGCCATGGACGAGGCCGATTTCGCCTTTTGATGGCAGCGCAGCGCGGCGGTAACCGAGAGACTCCGGTTACCGCCGCGCTGCATGCACCGTCTATGTTCAGGCTTGCGCGGCGCTGACTTTGCCAGTGATCGTGGCATTCTTGCGGACCGCTTGATACAGCAGGCTGGACACCATGAACCCGACAATGGCCAGTACGCTCATCAACGAGAACACGTAGTTGTAGCCCTGCTGACCCGGGAAGTGATCAAGGATGGCGCCATAGATGACGTAGGCGAACATGCCCGGCGCATAGCCGATCAGGCAACCGATTCCGAAGGCTGAACCGGTGATGTGCTGGGGAATGCCGACTTCACCCATGGGTGCCCAGAATACGCCGCGCATGGAAAAGACAATCAGCGCGAAGGAGAGGGTGGCCGCCATGCCTGCGTAGATGAAATCCGGGCTTTTCGGGATGAGCATGATGACACCCATCAGCGGCAACAACGCCAGGAATGCCCACTTCAGATAGCGGCTGGAACTCTTGAACTGTTTGTCGGCAATGAAGCCACCGGCAGGGCCGCCCAGGATCTTGAGGAAGTACTGGTTGATGATGCCGTAGGCGCCCACCAGGGCCACGGGCAGCTCGTACATTTCCTTGAGGTAGGGAATGAAATAGGTCAGGCCGCAGTACACGATGTAGACCATGAACACGTTGAGGCTGACCAGCCAGATGCCCGGCACCTTGATGGCCTCGAACAGGTTCGACAACCCGTTCTTCGGCTTGACGGTCGATTGGGTTTTGCCGCTCTTGAGCAGCAGCCAGGTCAGGGTACCGGCAAGAATGTCGATGACCGAGTAGAACAGGATCGCCGATTTCAGACCGTTTTCACCGGAGCCCATGGCGACGAAGACGCCCAGCGCAGAGAAGGCGACCAGGGTATCGATGACGCCACGCCCGCCTTCGAGCAGGCCGAACAGGCGACCCTGTTCCTTATCGTCGCCAAGGTTGCGGATGGCTTTGAGCAGCGAAGGCCAAAAGAGGCAGTCGGCACACACGGCCAGCAGGCAGAACACCACCAGCAGATTGCTGAAGGGCGGGAAGGTCGCCAGGTAAAGCCCGAGGCCGCCGGTACCGATCAAGCCAAGGGGGATCAGCTTACGCGTGTCGTACCGGTCGGCAAGCATGCCGCCCACCACGAACAGCGCGGTGGCGATGATGGCGTTGGCGCTCAGCAGCACGCCGATTTCAGTGTGGGACAGCCCCATGAATTCTTGCATGGGGATGTAGAAGGCGTCTTTGAGATTCGCCAGCTTGTAGATGGTGCCGCCACCGAGGATGAGAATCAGGAATCTGAGCCATTTGGCCTTGTCATGGGATGTCATTATTGTTCTCCAGGCGTTATTGGGTAGGCAGTGCCGGTCGGCACGTCAGGTTCAGGCGTTAGCGCAATGGGCCAGGGTCAACTCGGCCAGGGTGCGGAACTCGGCCAGCAGACCTCGTACGTAGGCGACCTGGTTGTTTGCCCAACGGTGCTCATCGGCCAGCATTCGCTCCAGCGAGAAGCCTTCCGGCAGCGCTGTTTCACTCATTTCCCGGTACGCAATGAACGGGTCGGCGGCTTCGTCGAGCTGGCGGAACGCCGGGGCGACGTAGTGGTTTTCCTGCTCCAGAATGAAGGCGATCACTTGCGGGGATGATTCGCCGAGCATCAGCAATTCGAACAACATGCGTGCGTTGGGCAGGTCGTCTTCGTCACAGCCTTGCAGCACGCCGTAATGCCCGAAGCCGTTTTGTTCAGGCACGATGCGCACACCCTTGAGGTGGGTCTGGCGTATGTGCGGCGCCAGGGTGCGCAGTGCCGCCAGGGGCTGCTCGCAGGCATTGATCATGTTGCCGAAGTCGAACAGCGCGTGCAGGCGAGGGTGGTTCAGCCGGTTCAGCAGTTGCGCGATTTCGGCGCTCTTGAGTTCTTCATGCTGTTCGAAGTCGAAGAACAGGTCGTGCTCGTCTGCCTGTTGCGCGAGGTAGTGCAGGTCTGACTCGATCACGTCCATGACCCGGGACAACGCCCCTTCGTAGCGTGAGTAGACACGGATGTTGCGGGTGCCCAGCGCCTTGGCAATGGCGATCACTTGATCGACATCTTTTTTCAGCGTGCTGCTGATTTCCAGATGCACATCCAGCCCCAGCGCATTGGCCTTGTCTGCAAATGCCTGAAGCTGCGCGGCTGTCATTTGACTGAGGCTGTTTTCCTCACCGTCGAGCAAGTGCAGGCTCAGGCCCTGCAGTTCGTGGCGATAGGCGAAGTCCAACAGGTCGCCAGGGGTGACACGGCCGTGGGTCAGATTGGTCAGCAAGGGGTAGGCATGGGCAAACAGGCGCAACTGTGCCAGTCGGTCGAGCAACCGGCCGGCCAGTGCCTCGGTCAGTACGGGGGGAGTTCCGGCCTCGACAGCCTTATGGCTGAGCAAGGCGTTGAATCGTTCCTGGATCTTATTGTTCATTCGAGTCGTTCCTGGTTCAGACACCGGGTCTACCGGCGCAGCCTTTATCGCGCCAGTCAGGAACTCTCGATAGATCCATTATCAGTTAAATCATAAGACCACTTGCCTTGAGTCAGGTGGCCGGTTGCAGGTAGCCCATTTTGTCCAGGGCCTGGGCCAGTGCTTCGACGCGCGCCTGGGCCTGGTCCTCGGGGGTGCTGGCAAAACCGATCAACAGCGCCGGTGGCAAGACATGTTCGACGCAGTAGTCACTCAGGGGATAGGTATGAATGTCATGCTGGCCGAGTTCCCTGGCCAGGGCGTCGTCATCGAGATGCGCGGGTAACCAGGCGATCAGGTGCATGCCGGCTTCCACTGGCGTGATCCTGAAGAAAGAGCCCAGCCGTTTCTGCAGTTGTTCGACCAGTGCCTGCTGGCGAGCCTGGTACAGGGCGCGCATTCGGCGAATATGGCCGAGAAAGTGGCCTTCGCGCATGAAGTCCGCCGTGGCGGCCTGTAGCAGCGTGGGCGGGCTGCGATCCATGACCGCCCGCAGGGTGCAGAAGGGTTCGATCAAGGCGTTCGGCAGTATCACGTAACCCAGTCGCAGCGAGGGGAAGAGCACTTTGCTGAAGGTTCCGGCGTAGATGACCCGGGCCCATTGGTCCATGGCATAGAGTGCCGGCAGGGGGCGACCGTTGTAGCGAAATTCACTGTCGCAGTCGTCCTCGATGATCCAGCTTTGATTCTGGGCGGCCCAGTCGATGAGTTCCTGGCGTCGCCCATAACTCATGGTGACGCCCAAGGGATGCTGACGGGAAGGTGTGGTAAACACCAGGCGGGCGTCAGGACACAAAGCCAGGCCTTGCCGGACATCGATCCCCTGTTCGTCGATACGCAACGGCACGACCTGACCACCTTGGGCCTGGAGCGCAATTCGCGCCGCGATATGCCCCGGATCTTCCATCCAGAAACTGTCCTGCGGATTGAGCAACAGCATGCCCAGCAGGTTGAAGGCTTGCTGGGCGCCGGACACGATGACCACCTGATCGGCAGTGCAATCGATGCCACGGGCATCGAAGACGTACTCGGCAATCGCCTCGCGCAGGGCCAGCAATCCCTGCAGTTCGCCATAACCGAGCATGGCCTTGGTCGGCTTGTGCAGGTGGCGGTTCAACAGCCGCTTCCAGACCGATTGCGGGAATGCATCGTAGGCGCTGTGGCTGGGCAGGAACGAGGTCGGGCTCCCGGTCGCCCAGTCGGCATAGGAAACGCCGCGAAAATGATCGCTGCGCAATGACAGCATGGACTGGCTAAGGTCGGACAGACGCGGAGGCTGGCGCTTGTGTTCATCGTCTTCAATACCGCGGCTTTCCCATTCATGGCCGACATAGGTCCCGGCCCCGGTCCTCGACGTCAGAAAACCTTCGGCAATCAGTTGATCGAACGCATTGAGAATGCTGATTCGCGACAACTGCAGTTCCTTGCTCAGGGTCCGGGTGGAGGGCAGGCGCACGCCTCCCTGAATCCTGCCACTGAGGATCTGTTTGCGAATCTGCAAGTAGAGTTGGCGGTACAAGGGGATGGAACTGGCACGGTCCAGCTCGATACCTGACAACAGCAAACCTGCGGAGGATTTCATTTTTGGTTCGTCTGGATGAAGTGTGGTTTGACCTGAATTGCCGTCAGGCACCCGGAGGCGAAAGGGTATCGAGGGGGGCTGGATAAGTCATCCACCACAGCGTCAGCGTCACAATAATGTGGCTGCCGAGTACGGCATTGCACTTACGCTTCTGTCGACCGCCCATGAAATTGAGACGATCGTTCTGAGTTGCATATAGGAATGATATTTATTTACTTACAAAAGATAATCGTTATTATTCGCGCGATAATTCAAACAAAGGTGTCCATGGTGGCTCGATCGCGCATTTACCCAGCCTCTCTGTCGTTGCTGGGTGTTCTGGTTGTACCTGAATTACAGGCAGAAACGGAGTCTGCTCTAACCCTACCGGCAACCGCTGTGAACAGTGAGTACAGCGAGCAGAGCTACATGTCGACCGAGAGCAGGAGCGCGCTGAAGATCGACGCCCCTCTGCGAGATATCCCGCAAACCGTCAATGTGATTCCCCAAAGCGTCATCAAGGATCAGGGGGCGCGGTCGATGGAGGACGTGCTGAAGAACGTCCCTGGTATCGGCCTGTCCAATGGTGACGGTCAGCGCGATCAGGTCACCATCCGTGGTTTCAGTGCCATTGGCGACATGTATGTCGACGGCATTCGCGACGATGCGCTGTACTTCCGTGATCTGTCCAACGTCGAGCGGGTGGAAGTGATCAAGGGGCCGGCTGCGGTGCTCTATGGCCGAGGCTCTTCGGGGGGGCTGATCAACAGCATCAGCAAGACACCCAACTTCGCACCCAAGCAGGAGGTCGGCGTCAGTGTCGACAGCGAGGGCGAAAAACGCACTCAGTTCGATGCCGGCTGGGCCGATCAGCAGCAAGGCAATAAAGCCTTTCGTGTGACAGGCGCGCTGGAGAACAGTGACACCTACCGGGATGACGGCTACATCGACCGCAAGGCCATCGCGCCTTCGGCCTACTTCAAGCTCTCGGATGATCTGGAACTGGACCTGGGTGCTACCTATCTGTATGACAAGCGCCTGATTGACTTCGGCATCCCGGCACGAGGCGACCGACCGGTCGATGTGGACCGCGACAAGCGCTTCGGTGCCGCCGACCCGGATGATGACTACACCCGCAGCGAAGTGTTCTCGTTCACGGCGGGTGTCGACTACCGGATCAACGACGATTTCAGCCTGAGCAATACCAGTCGTTACTACCACTACGATCTGGATCGCAACAACACACTCGCTGACTCCAGCCCGACACGTTTCGTCACTGCTCCCAATGGTGAACTGCTGGTAAAACTCAACCGCGGCAACGTGCAGCGCAAGGAGGACGGGTGGTTCAACCAGACCGAACTCAAGCAACGCGCCGTGCTTGCCGGGATGAACCATAACCTGCTCTATGGTGTGGAGTTGGGGCGCCAGGTGAAGGACCAGTCCGTATTCAGCCAATCCAATGTGGCCCGGGTGCCTGTGTACCGCGATGCCTTGGTCGACGTGCCGTTCCAGGCCAACCGGCAAACCGCCAAAGGTACCAACACCCAGGACACCGCCGGCTTCTACGTACAGGACCTGATCGAACTGGCGCCAGAGTGGAAGGCACTGCTGGGTGTGCGTTACGACGTGTTCGACCAGGAGTACGCCGATGACCTGACGCAAAGCGAGCTGTCCCGCACCGATACGACCTGGAGTCCGCGAGTCGGTCTGGTCTACCAGCCTGATCAAGTGCAGTCCTATTACGTCTCGGTGAGCCGCTCCTACCAACCCTCCGCCGAGATGTTCGCCCTGAGCACGACGAACCAGGATCTTGAACCAGAGGAAACCACCAACTTCGAGATCGGCGGCAAGTGGGACCTGCTCGACAATCGCCTGGCGTTGACCGCGGCGCTGTTCCGCCTGGAACGCACCAATATGAAAACCAGCGATCCGGCGAACCCGACCAAACTGGTGCTTGCGGGTGAGCAGCGCACCGACGGTCTTGAGCTGACCGCCAGCGGGCAGTTGAGTGACAAATGGCAGGTCTATGCCGGTTACGCCTTTCTGGATGCCGAAATCACCAAGTCCAACAGCTTTACCAACGGGGTCGCCAACGAAGGGCAGGTGCCCACTCTGACGCCGCGCCACAGCGCCAATCTGTGGTTGGTGCGTTCACTGACGCAAACCTGGCGTGTGGGCATGGGGGCCAACTATGTCGATGATCGCTATACCGCGCTGGATAACAATGTGGTCATGCCGGCTTACACAACCGTGGACGCCGCGCTGCTGTACAACGAGCCGAAATGGGACATGGCCCTGCGTCTGCGCAACGTTTTCGACAAGGACTATTACGCTTCGGCGCATGGCTCAGTGGATCTGATCACACCAGGTGCCCCACGGACGCTGGAACTGAGCACCAACTATCGCTTCTGAGTACAGACCTGAAGAACAGGCGCCCGGCATTGTCGGGCGTTTGTTTGAGGGGATTGTCTCCTGAAGCGATAGCCGGTTACTCAGGGGCGTTCCGGTTAATGCGCGTGAAGCCGTTCATAGGGGCGCTTTCAAAAAGCGCCTTTCATGATCAGGATCCGGCAACAGGCATGTGTCGTATTTCCCGAAGAGCCGATAACGATTAAGCGCAATGCGGTCGTATGCCCAATCCAGAAGCTTGCGAGGAAAGATGCGCAACAGAAGCACGGGGTGCCAGCGTGCGGGTAACTGGGCAATGACTTCGAAATATGCTTGCGAACGCTCCCAGTAGTGCCGGTCGCGGATCACCGCCATGGTGTGGAACTGATCCAGGGGCAAACCTGCCCATGCGAGCAGAGCTTGCCCCTCGGGTGACTGAACCGCCGCCAACCGCACGCGACGCTGGCGGTCATGGCGAATCAAGAATCTCACCCAGCCATTGCATAGCTTGCAGACACCGTCGAACAAAACCACTGTCTCTCCCGGTTTGAGCAACGGCGCGGGTGAGGGGCGGGTTTGCGAGGCTGGCATAGGCGTGGGTCCAAGGGATCTCGGTTAAACCGGCGCCAGCAGCACCTTGGGTGCTGCTGGCGAGGCTTGAGGCTGCACATTTCTGTCAGCCGGGGGGCAGGCTACATCGATCAGCTGTTGGTGTGATTGGTAGCCTTGGCTTTGCTTTCAGCGACAGCGGCTTCAGCCTTCTGTTTCTGTGCAACCTGGAAGGCCTCCATCGAGACTTTCCGGGCCGACTCCATGCGATTGAACGTCTTGTCACCACCACCTGTGGCCATCGCCAGAGAAGAAGCGGTCAGAGCGGCGATTACGAAAAGGGCTTTCATGGATTTCATTTGGGTATCCTCAAGTGACATTTTACGAACTGCTAAAAATGGGTTTTATTGGCGAAAGCTGAACTTCCTTGTCTCACCATCCAGCCAGGGCGGCGTTTCCTGGTGACCAGGTGCCTTGCTCCCGACGCGCTTCGGTGTCTCTGCTTTTTGCCCAGGTAGTGAGCAGTACCATCGCTCCGAAACCACCGACGATGAGTACCGGATAGGCTGCCAGCAACTCCACCAGCGAATACTTCCAGGCCAGCGGACGACCAACACCCAGCATGGCGGCATAGAACCACGACACGCCAGAGAGGGCGCCGGAGAACAGCGCCAGCATGCGCAAGCTGAAGGAGAGTTTGAGTAACGAACCGGCTTTTTTCAGCGCCGGCAATACCGCGCTATGCAACAGGAAACCGTTAAAGGTCAACAGCACAACTATGCCGATTTTGGCTTGCAATTTTGGATTGAGGAAATATTCCATCCCCTTGCCGGCATAATCGATCCCGACAATACCAATGCCCGTAATCCAGAGCGCTACAAGTGCAAGCACTACGGTTTTTTGAAGGCTTTCCATGTGCGCGTCATCGTGGTGGCCTGACGCATCTCCCTTCAGGAGTTGCTTGACCATTGCAATGTCACTGGTCAAGACCAGCCCGATTGCCACACAGCAGGCGATAAGATGAAAATATACAACGCCTAAACGCACGTATTCCACGGTGGACGAAGAGAACATACTAAGTTCCATGGTGACCTCTTGGTTTCAATAGTGAATCAACTTGGCTCTATGCACGGTTTGATTGGAACTTACCGTTGCTGACTGCCATTTAGATCCAGCAATTGTTATCAATTAATCTTGCGACATTAAGCCACCAAGATAAAAGTGAGTTTCTCGAATGAACTTTTTAGTCATTCGATCATGTCCATTTTCAAGTAACAAAAAACCTCAATCGCACTGAGTGCATGGGAGGTTTAACTTCCGCTTCTGGGGGGCGGTGAGGCCCGGAATCCGATCGACGAGCGGATCAGGCAATGCTGGTGGGGCTGGCAGGGCTTGCACCCCATTCGAGGAAACGGATCTTGTGAAGCTCACCCTGGCTGTCCAGGTAGACCACAGTCACTGGTACTACGCCGGTCTTGTCGGATGTATCGGTGCGCTGCAGTACCTGTTTCACATCGATGTCCATACCGTAGTGGTAATCGACGGCTGAAACATGTGCGCCGGGTTCTTGCAGGTTGTTCTGGTCAAAGACACTGGGTGCGAGACTGGAAATCACGGCACTGACAATTGTGGCCATGCTCATAAGGCTATACCTCCACTGAAGTTCGCTTGACGGGGACCTAATGTGACACGTTGAGTAAGTGAAGTTCACCTTACCGCGACGAACGTGCCTGCCTGAAAAGCCTGTAGTGGCTGCAAACTCCCGGCAATTCCCCACGCTTGACGCCTCTCGACCATTCGTCCTTTTAACCCCGTATTTGTTGACCAAAGTCCGTTTTTGAACGATGTCATAACATGTCATGATGGATTTTCATGCTGGGTGAATCAGTGATTTGTTGCCTGATGCCAGAGGCAAAAAAGCCCGCTCAATGGCGGGCTTCGTAATCGGTTTTTCCTATAGTGCGTCGCCAAAACCCTTACGGAATTCGTCTTCAAGCTTCTGACAAGTTTCTACGATGATGCTTTTCCCGACTGCAGGGCCGGAGTAGCTGTTTACTTCCTGGCGGCATAGGTCGACGGCATCTCGGGCCTGTATCATTTCCTTGTCTTGCGACCTGTTACTGACAGAAGAGCCGAAAGCCAGGTACAAGGTGATGACGATAATGGTTCCGATCAGGACCTTGCTGACAGGGCCCATTCTCTTTTCTGACGGTAGTGGCCGCCCAGGCGGGATTTGTATTTTCTGCCTGAGGTCGGATTGGCAGTGCTTGCATAGAATGGCTTCAGCCATGATGACTTCCGCGCAATATGGGCAACTCATTTTTCCAGCCTCCACAGATGAAACTCCTTTTTCAAAACAGGATTCTATCATTGGGACTGGGGGCGTTGAGGGACGCGTCGCTGTTTTCCACTGAGGCTGCCTGTTGTCCGGATGCAAGATGGTCAACAGGCACTGATGGCTATCGGCTGAAACGTTCGGCCAGGCTGTGCAGATAATCGGCCATGACTTCCAGATCCTGGCTGATCGCCGCGCCTTGCTTGGCCTGCCCGGCACTGTGGTCGCACAGTTGGGCAATCCGGGTGATCTGCTGATTGATATCTTCAGCCACGTGACTTTGTTCTTCAGACGCCGAGGCCATCTGCTGGCTCATGCCGGTTATCCGGGTGACGGCCTGGCTGATGCCGACCAACGCCGACTGCACCGCCTCGACACTTTGCATGCTTTCGCGGGAAATCTGCTCGCCACGATTGGCCGTTGATACGGCGCGATCGGCACCGGCATACAGTGAAGCGATGATGCCGTGGATCTGTTCGGTGGAGGTGCGGGTGCGTTGTGCAAGGGAACGCACCTCGTCGGCAACCACGGCAAAACCGCGACCTTGCTCACCTGCCCGGGCCGCCTCGATGGCCGCATTGAGCGCCAGCAGGTTGGTCTGTTCGGCAATGGAGGTGATGACATCCACGACACTGCCGATCGATTGCGTTTCGCTCGCCAATGCATCGACCGCCTGGCCAATCTCGTTGACCGCCTCATGCATGGTTTTCATGGCGCTCAGGCTTTGCCGGGCCAACTCACTACCGTCACGGGTCAACTGGTCAGCCTCCGACGCGGCATGTGCGGTGCTGATGACGTTCTGCGTGACTTCCTGAATGGTGGCGGCCATCTGTGAAATGGCCGCTGCAGACTGATCGGTTTCACTGCGCTGACGATCAAGCGACTGTGCCTGGGAACCTGAGAGCTCGGATGATTGCGCCGCCTTGGCCTTGACATTGACCCCGGCATCGACGAGCCGGCTCAGGGCTGTCTGCAGGCGCGCTTCCTCACTGACCATGGCCATGTCCAGTTGCCCCTGGGGGCCGTGGTTATCGCTGTAGGTGAGGGCGACCAACGGATCGGAAAAGGCTTTCGGATGTTCGGCCAGGGTACGCTCGATGGCCTTGCGATTTCGGGACTCGATCAGGTACCAGGCAACGCCAAGGCTCGCGATCAGGACCCCTTGTGCCGCGGTTGTCGATAGCCACTGACTACCGGACAGTGAAACCCCGCCAGCCATCAATAATGGCCACCCCTGTCGCAGTGGCCGGAAAATCCGCGCGCTGCGCGCAACGATCGGCTTGCCGGCCCGCATCCTGGAATAGAGCGCTGATGCCCGGCGGACCTGGTCGCGGCTGGGCACCGAGCGGACCGACTCGTAGCCACTCATGCGTCCGTTTTCATAGATGGGCGTGACGTAGGCACTGACCCAATAGAAATCACCATTCTTCGAGCGGTTTTTCACAATACCCATCCAGGGTTTGCCTTGCTTGATGGTGTGCCACATATGCACGAATACCCCGGGTGGCATATCGGGGTGTCGAACCAGGTTATGGGTCTGACCCACCAGTTCGTCGTAGGTGAAACCGCTGATGGCAACAAAGGCGTCGTTGCAGTAAGTGATTCGGCTATCCAGATCGGTCGTGGAGATCAATCGCTGTTCGGTGGGGAAAACTCTTTCATGCTCGGTTACGGGTAAATTCACACGCATACAATGCGACCCCTCGGATTATTATTATGTTGAGCATATAAATCAGAAATGCGCCCAGGCATTGCGCCAGCCGGGCCAGGCGTCGGATCGCGGGATTCAACGCGCGGGCCCGAAGAGAAATTTATGGACGGGGGAGGCTATCGACCATTCATTCGACGACAATTTCTTTTCATTTCATGACAAAACGGCGATATCAATGTGAAATCATGCGCCCTCTATACAGGGCAGGTGCCTGGCATTGCGGGCAAACCATGGAGAAAGGCGGCAATCTGCTGGCTATTGCACAAATGCACCACAGGAATCCGCGGGCCTGTGGTCAGGCGCACCGCCTCGATACCGGGGCGGTAACCCTGATCGAAATTCCACACAAAGTTCAGAAAGGTCAGGAACGCCCGGTCGAGCTTCTCTGGGCAACCGGCTGCAAGGTCAGGGCGAGGGCGCTTGCTGACGCTGCGCATGATCACTCGGGCGAAGCAGGTCAGTCGCGGCGTATCGAGCCAGATGATCAGGTCGGCCCGGGGCAGGCGAAGGTCAAAGGTGCGCCGGGCATAGTTGCCTTCACAAATCCAGGTATCCGCTGCGATCGCTGCGCTGACCCGCGCGCGGAATTGCTCCGCGTCGGGTTCTATCCAGCCGGGCTCCCAGAACAAGGTATCGAGGTGCACCACGGGCAGGCCCAGACGCTTGCCAAGGGCGCGGGCGAGGGTGGATTTGCCGCTACCGGCATTGCCTAGAATTACAATCCGTTGCATGAGTGACGTCCTGTCGCGAAAAAAGCCGGCAATTGTGCGGGGTTTTGACGGCCAGTCAACGGCCGCTGAGGGAAACCTCGCTCACGTGACGCCTGGCCGGCTCGTTTCGTGTTTTCAGGCGGATGCGCCCACGCCCTCGGCTTTCTCCTGCGCCGCAACGTCGTGCAGGGAAATCCTTGAAGTCTCCGGTAATGCCAGCCCGCCCGCCAATGCGAGCAACGCAATCGCAATCAGGTAGAACGCCGGCGACAGGTTGCTGCCGGTGGTGCTGATCAGCCACGTTGCCACCAGCGGCGCGGTGCCGCCGAAAAGGGTGTACGCCATGTTGTAGGTGATCGCCGAGGCGGTATACCGAGTGCGGGTAGGGAAGGTTTCCGAGAGCAAGGCTGCGGTTACCACGCCACACAACACCGCGCCAATCGCCAGGAGCATGACGCCGACGATGGACGCGGCGAACGAACCGGAACTGGCCATCAGGAACGATGGATACACGACCACGATCAACAGCGCGCATGCGGTCATCACCGTGACTCGACGCCCGACCCGGTCCGAATACAGCCCGGCCAACGGGCAGATCGCCGCAGCGAACAGCAATGCAATCAGTGACACCAGCAACGCTGTTGCACGACTCAGGCCACCGGCCACTTGCAGGTAGGTCGCGAAGTAGGTGGTGAACATATAAAACGAAAGTGCTGTGAGTGACACAAAAGCGCCCAGGCAACAGATCGCCGCACCATGGTTGCGCAAGGTTTCCTTGAGTGGAGAATGTGCGACAGCATGTTCCTGAGTCACCGCCTGGAATGCCGGTGTCTCATCGAGCTTCCAGCGCAGGTAAAGACCCACCAGGCCCAGGGGTGCGGCAATCAGGAACGGCAGGCGCCAACCCCAGCTTCGCATGGCTTCGGCCGACAATGACGCCTCGAGCGCGTAGGCCACCACGGCGGCCGCGGCGAAGGCGGAAAATGTCGACACCGGAATGAAGCTGCCGTACCAGGCGCGCTTGTCACTCGGCGCATGTTCCATCAGGTAGGCACAGGCACCTGCGTATTCTCCGCCGGCGGAAAAACCCTGGGCGCAACGGATCAGGGACAGAAGAATCGGCGCCATGACCCCGATTGCCGCATAAGTGGGCAGCAGACCGATCAAGGTCGTTGCTCCTGCCATCAGCAGGATGGTCATCGCGAGGGTGCGCTTGCGGCCGATCCTGTCGCCCAGCATGCCGAAGAAAATCCCTCCAAGGGGTCGAAACGCAAAGGCCACGGCGAATACCGCAAAGGTCTTGAGCAGCGCGGCACTGGCATCGCCGCTGGGGAAAAATTGCTGGGCGATGGTCGTGGCCAAAAAGCCATACACGGCAAAGTCGAACCACTCGACGAAATTGCCGATGCCGGCAGCCACAATCACTCTTCTCAGTGTTTGTGGGCTGACTTGTTCCGTAGTTGCGTTCGTCATGCTTGACCTCGACAGTTCGTCAGTAAGCTATCGATTATCGGGGCAGGCACTGAGGTGGTTCACTTCAAAAGTGTCACCCACATAGTCAGTACCGACTTCAGGCCATTGAATCAGGCATGATTCGCGCCAGATTGGCCGAGAGAGAAAAAAGGGCGACTTTTTTTGCAAATTTGAACAGCGTTGAGGGTATTGTCGGTCGCCGGGATTAGATCAATCAGAAGGGATGAAGATAACATTGACTGTCGAAAGCCTGGTCAGGATCGCAATGACCAATCCGGTAAACGCAGAGATTTCCACTCGCTTGCCTGAACTCGGTTTGAACCAGTGCATGCTAACGGCCGGCTGCCTGTTCCAGGCCGTCTGGAATCAACAGGCACAGCGACCGCCAGAGTGGGGCGTGAAGGATTACGACGTCTTTTACTTCGATGATGACCTGTCATGGGAAGCTGAGAATGAGGTCATCGAATCAGGTCAGCGTCTGTTCCAGGACCTCGACGTGAACATTGAGATCAAGAATCAGGCCCGCGTCCACCTGTGGTACCGCCAGCGCTTTGGTGGGGATTATCCAAGGCTTCAGTCGGCTAAAGACGGGATAGATCGCTACCTGATTGCCGGCACCTGCATTGGTCTGGATATCGAAACGGGTGAGGTCTATGCACCCAACGGTCTGGCCGACACCGAGCACGGCCTACTTCGAATCAACCCAAAGAATCTCAAGCCAGAGCTGTTCGATCAGAAGGCGAGAAGTTATCGGGATCGCTGGCCCTGGCTCAGGATCGTGGAGCCGCAAAGTTGAATCGGCTAAATGTCTCAAGCTGATATCATTCAAGAATTACAGGCTGAGTAGAACAACATGAACCGTCAAAAGAAACTAAAGCAACTATTCAAGGCTAAGGCCAAAAAGGCCAGTGCCAAACTGGCACCGAAGAGCAAGCCTAAATACATTTGTAAAGCGGACCGATTGAAGCTGGCGGCAGAAACCATTGACGAGTCAGCGATCGCCTCTGAGAGCTGATTCAGATCGGACCGCGTAGACGTGGTCGACCCCTTCCTTCAAGTCGAAGCCGCTTCGCGGCTTTGAATGACCAGATCCCCCTCGCTACATTTCTCGAACATTGCCCTGTTTGTCATGTCGGCAGCATGTCGTTTGCGGTCTTGAAAACGGCGCCGTCGGACATCCGACCTGGCCAGGTGCCCGATCCCGAGGCCGAAGGGCCGTTCAATTTGCGACAGGTTACATTTCTGTTAACGACCCTATGATTTCGGTTTGAAATTTTATCTATTTGATTTGTAAAGAAATAATCTATTTCCTATGTGTGTTCTTACAGTATTTTCTGTGTATACATAAAAAATACAAATCATTGACGACACCCGAAACCCGTGCGAATCTGAATTCAACAACAAGCCGTAACCGCTGATTTGACTGCCTCGGGAGGTCATTGTGAAAAACGGCAAGAGCACTCTTTATGACGACCTCAAGCGTCAGATCCTCACGATGGAGCTCGATCCTGACGAGGCGCTGGATGAGGTTGCCATCAGCGAACGGTACGGGCTTTCGAGAACCCCGGTGCGAGAAGTATTTCGACGTCTTGCCGGTGAGGGGTACATCGATATCAGGGAGAACCGCGGTGCCCGGGTGATTCCCATGAACCACTCGACACTGCGAAATTTTTTCCTGGTGGCTCCCATGGTGTACGCCGCGATAGGTCGCCTGGCCGTTCAGAATTTCAAGGCTCAGCAGCTGGTTGACCTGAAGGAAACGCAACGCCGTTTCCGTGCTGCGACGGTGTCCCGTGATGCCCTGATGATGGTCGTGGAAAACAATCGATTCCACGCGATCATGGGTGAAATGTCGGGCAATCAGTACCTTGAGCCGAGCCTCGAAAGACTGCTGATTGATCACGCACGGATTGGTCATACATTTTTCCGCCCTCGCGATGAGGACATGGAACAACGGCTACAGCTTTCCGCAGAGCACCACGATTCTTTTATTGAAGCCATTGAGCGTCGTGACGAGAGCGCTGTAGTTGACCTGGTCTTTGAGCATTGGGAGCTCTCTCGCGAGAACATGGAAATGTTTATCGCCCCCAATGGAATGAAGGCAGACCTGCCAACTCCATTTAAATAATACCGGTCCTCGCTTAATTGGCATGAGGGTCGATACGAGTTGATGTCGTAGAAACGGCGGCATTGAATATCAATCCGCTTACGGATTGATAGGCAACAACAACAACTGAAACAGATGGTGAGCTTATAGCTGTGCACCACGGGCCTCTATTGTTTAGAGACTAATATAAAAAATATTAACGTAGATCGAGGAACGCCATGAAGAAGATTTGGAAGGCAGTCTGCGCGGTCGCGATGATGGGCATGGTAATGCTGCCTGTTCACGCGGAAGAAAAAACAATCACCATGGGTACGTTGACCTGGGAAGACTTGACCCCCATTACCGGTATTACCAAAAAGGTGCTTGAGGATTCCGGTTATAGCGTAAAAGTCATCGAGTTTTCCGAGTGGGGTATTGCTTATGCCGCTCTGACCAAAGGAGATATCCAGGTACTTGCCTCACAAACCGACTACGCGGCGAATGACTACTGGAACAAAAACAAGAACCGCCTGGAAAAACTATCCCCGGTTTCCTATGGCCTTTACCAAGCGATCGCCGTACCTAAATACGTCGACATCGATTCAATCGAACAACTCAATGACAACGCCGAGAAGTTCGGCAACAAGATCATCGGTATCGAACCAGGTTCGGGCTTGATGAATGACGCGAGCAAGGCGGTCAAGGACTACGGCATCAAATTGCAACTGCTCGAAGGCAGTACCGCTGCCATGACAGCCGCACTGAAGTCGGCAGTCGATCGTAAAGAGTGGGTTGCCGTCACAGTGTGGGAGCCTTCATGGATGGCGCAGAAGTTCGACCTGAAGTTCCTCAAGGATCCAAAGGGTGTGTTCCCACCGCCACAAGGTTACTACTGGATTGGCCACAAGGATTTCTCAAAGGAAAACCCACGTGCACGTGAAGTAATGGCCAGCGTATACGTGCCGATTTCAGATATCACGGCAATAAACGGTGAAGTAAAGGACGGCAAGACCATGGAGCAAGCCATTCAAGGCTGGACTGATGGGCACGCTGACCTGTTGAAGCGCTGGGAAAACATAAAGAAATAACGAGCATCTTTTTAAACGCCACTGCCGCCCTTTGATTCATTAGAAAAACCAGAAAAACTGGTTCGACGGGTACGAAAAATGACAACGCCCAACATTGATACCAACGAAGTGCTGATAGATTGCCAGTCAGTCTGGAAAATCTTCGGGAAAGCCGCACCTGCTGCGATGAATGCCGTCGTTCAGCAGGGGCTCACCAAGACTCAGATCCTGCAAAACTACGGCTGCGTGGTCGGGGTCTCGGATGTCAGTCTCCAGGTTCGCCGGGGAGAGATCTTCTGCATCATGGGATTGTCAGGCAGTGGCAAATCTACGCTGATAAGGCTGTTGAACAAACTCATCACACCCAGCGCCGGCAAGATCGTAGTCAAGGGCAAAGAACTCTCGTCGTTGAATGCCGCACAACTGCGTGAGGTGAGGGCACGTCATATCGGCATGGTTTTCCAGAGTGTTGCGTTGCTGCCTAACCGTACGGTTCTGGAGAACACGGCGTTTGGACTGGAAGTACAAGGCGTGGGCAAGGCCGAGCGCTACAAGGTTGCCGAGCAGGCCTTGGCCAAAGTCGGGTTGAGCGACTGGATGTCGCGCTACCCCAGCGAATTGTCCGGGGGCATGCAACAACGGGTAGGGCTTGCCAGGGCAATCACCGCAGACCCGGAAGTGATCCTGATGGATGAGCCTTTCAGCGCGCTCGACCCGTTGATTCGCCGGCAGTTGCAGGATGAGTTCCGCCAACTGACCAAGGAACTGGGCAAGTCTGCAGTATTCATCACTCACGATCTGGACGAAGCGATTCGTATCGGCGACCGGATTGCGATCATGAAGGACGGCGCGATTATTCAGGTGGGGACGGCCGAGGAGATCGTCCTCAACCCCGCGGACGATTACGTCGCGGAATTTGTCGCCGGTATCTCCAGGTTGCATCTGGTCAGGGCAAATTCCGTCATGACGCCCGTGGAGTCATTCAAGGTAGCAAACCCCGGCTGCGACATCGCCCGGCTCATCAAAACCTCAGTCGATGCGGATATCAACGAGCTTATCGGCTTGACGATGAAGTCCGAGCGCGACGCACTCGCTGTGGTTGATAACGGAGTGGTAGTGGGGATCATTACGCCCCGTGATTTGCTGCGTGGCGTCCAAGGTATTCCAAACGAGTTCGCGGTATCGAAGGCCGCCACTGCACTGGAGGCCTCAACATGAGCACGCCTGACTTTTCCAACCAATTCGATTCGGTCGTCGACTCGAGCCTTGAATGGCTAATGGACAATGGAGAGTCCGTGTTCGACACGACCAATGCGTTTTTGAAGGGCGTTTACGAAGGCGTGCAGTGGTGCATCGCCTACCCACCTTACTACGTCATTGCGATAGCCATTGCCCTGATCGGCTGGCGGGCTGTCGGTTTGCGTTTCGCGATCCTCACCGGGCTGGCCTTGTTGTTTTGTGATGTCATTGGTTTGTGGCCAGAAACAGTCAGCACGCTTGCCCTGGTGCTGACATCTACCGTGCTTGCCTTGGTGGTGGCGATTCCACTGGGCGTGCTGGCGGGGCTCGCGCCGTCGTTTGATCGGGTCGTGGATCCGTTCCTGGATCTGATCCAGACCATGCCGCCCTACATCTACTTGCTGCCGGCCATTGCGCTGCTGGGCTATGGCACCGCCACGGCACTGTTGGCGACTTTTATCGTGGCTGTGCCACCCGCCATGCGCCTGACCTCCCTGGGGATTCGCATGACGCCAAAAGAGTTCATCGAACTGGGGGACGCCAGCGGCGTCACCGGATGGCAGATGTTCTTCAAGATTCGCCTGCCGTTTGCCATGCCAAGCATCATGGCCGGGGTCAATCAAAGTCTGATGATGGCCTTCGGCATGGTGGTCATCGCCGGCATCGTCGGTTCCGGCGGCCTGGGTGAATCGATCTATGGCGCTGTTCGCACGCTGGACATCGCCAAGTCGATCAATGCCGCCATTGCCATCGTGATCCTGACCATGATTCTGGATCGATTGGCGCAGAGCGCCGCACGTTCCCGGATGGGAGAATCGAAATGAGTTCAGCAGAAATCCATTTTTCACCAGGCGCATTTCTCGCACCCGCCGTGGATTGGCTCAACGCCAATTTGCATGGTCTGTTCAAAGTCATCAGCCAGGTGATCGAGGCGGTACTGGGCGGCGTTGAGGGTGCATTGCTTGCGCCGCATCCCTATGCCCTGATCGGTGGGGTAGTGGTGTTGGCATTGTTTTTTGCCAACAAGAAAGTGGCCCTGTTTGCCGGGTTGATGTTGGCATTCTGCCTGTTCTCCGGGCTGTGGGTCGCGTCCATGCAGACCATTGCCCTGGTCTCGGTTGCGGTGCTGATTTCGGTATCCATCGCCTTTCCGCTCGGCGTTCTGGCAGCACGGGTGAAGCGGGTCGACGAGGCGTTCTTGCCGATCCTCAACATCATGCAAACCGTACCGCCTTGGGTTTACCTGATCCCGGCCGTGATGCTGTTTAGCCTGGGACGGGTGCCCGCGATCATTGCGACCATCGTCTACGGCATTCCACCGATGCTCAGATTGACGACCCTTGCCTTCAAGCAACTGCCCAAGGAGTTCCTTGAACTGGGCCAGGCCATCGGTGCCTCGCCAAGGGCGATACTGTTCAAGATCGAATTGCCGACTGCCGCGCCGACGCTGTTGGTGGGACTGAACCAATGCATCCTCCTGTCGCTGGCAATGGTGGTGTTGGCAGGCCTGGTGGGGGCGGGTGGACTGGGTGCTGAAGTCACCCGAGGCCTCACAAGGATGGAGATGGGGTTGGGCCTGCGTGCCGGCCTGGCGATCGTCGCTGTCGCACTCCTTCTGGATCGGCTGTCTCGCGGCGCGTTGCAGCGTCACTCCCCGCGCAAACTCGTGTAAGAGATTTCCAGAATGAGACGTAGCTTTTTTTGTGTTGATTCCCATGCGTGCGGGAACCCGGTTCGCGTCGTCACGGGTGGCGGGCCATTGCTGCCATCCGTGTCGATGGCGGAGCGACGCGAGATTTTCGTTCGTGATCATGACTGGGTGCGCACGGCGTTGATGTTTGAGCCGCGAGGGCACGACATCATGTCCGGCGTGATCATCTATCCATCCTCCCGCGAGGATTGCGACTTCGGTGCCTTGTTTATCGAGGTTAGCGGGTGCCTGCCGATGTGCGGGGCGGGCACCATCGGATTATCTACCGTCGTCATCGAAGAAGGCCTGGTCACGCCTCGCGAACCTGGTCGGCTGGCCATCGAGACACCGGCAGGTCGCGTGGATGTCGACTACACCATGAACGGTGAATATGTTGACTCCATCCGCCTGTTCAACGTGGCGAGTTATCTGCACAGCGCCGATGTGGTGGTGGATGTGCCTGGTGTTGGCGAGCTTGTCGTAGACATTGCCTACGGCGGCAATTTTTATGCGGTGGTCGAGCCGCAGGAAAACTGGCCGGGTTTGAATGGATTGACCACGGCAGACATCGTCAGCCTGAGCCAGAAGCTTCGCGCCGCCTTGTCTGAAGTCAGTGATCCCGTGCATCCAGAGAACAGCAGGATCAGTGGCGTTCACCATGTCATCTGGTGTGACGAGGAACACTCGACGGCAGCAGACGGGCGCGGTGCAGTATTCTACGGTGACAAGGCGATTGATCGCTCGCCCGGTGGCACAGGTACTTCGGCACGAATGGCGCAACTGTTTGGCAAAGGACGGTTGAAGGTCGGGGACACGTACCGCAACGAAAGCCTGATCGGTACGATCTTCGAAGGAAAAGTCGAAGCGTCGGTGAAAGTGGGAACCTTTGACGCAATCAGGCCGAGTATTGGTGGCTGGGCGCAGATCACCGGACACAACACCATTTTTGTCGATGACAAAGATCCCCTTCGTCATGGCTTTCAGCTTGCTTGACGCGGCAGGAGTGGCGTCAGGATGATGGGCTTCTCAGCGCTACAAATGACGCATTCTCGAACGTAATAGAGTGGATTGAAGATTGATCGAAAGACGCCAGTTTAGCGGAGGCATGAAGGGGAAGAATCTTCGCTATGTGAATGACAACCCCAACCAGCCGACGCAAATGGTTCGAGCGGGATTCCTGTTGCTCGAACATTTCTCTTTACCTGCGTTCACCCAGGCGCTGGATACGATTGTCACCGCGAATCTACTGCGTCCCAAGCTGTTCTCGTCCCAGACGTTCGGCTTGAACGACGGGGAGGTCATCAGTGACCTGGGCCTGGTCATCCGGCCAGATGCCCGTATCAATTGTTCGGTACTTCAAGATCTGGACATGCTGGTCATTTGTGGCGGTTACCGGACAGAGCTCAGGGCTAGCGATGAGTTCATACAGTTACTCAAGACAGCTGCGGGCCTGGGCATCACGCTCGCCGGATTGTGGAATGGCGCATGGTTCCTGGGGCGCGCCGGATTGCTCGCCGGCTACCGGTGCGCCATTCACCCCGAGCACCGTCCCGCACTGGCCGAGTTCTGCAAGGCGACACAGGTCAGCAGTGAGCCCTATGTGATTGATCGAGACCGGCTTACAGCCTCCAGTCCCTCCGGGGCGTTCCACATGGCACTGGACTGGATCAAGGGGCTGCACGACAAAGCGCTGGTCGAAGGCATCGAGGACATTCTTGCTTTTGAAGAGTCTCGCTACCGGCGCATCAAGCCGACAGAAAACATCTGTTTGAGTGCGCCGCTACGGGAGGTGGTCAAGCTGATGGATGCCAACCTCGAAGAGCCCCTGGAACTGGAGCAACTGGCGACCTACGCCGGCCGCTCACGCCGGCAACTCGAACGCCTGTTCAGGGAGCAGTTGGGCACTACACCGCAACGCTATTACCTGGAGTTGCGCATCACCGAAGCGCGTCGGCTCCTGCAGCACACGGAACTCTCCCAGGTCGATGTGCTGGTTGCCTGTGGCTTTGTTTCACCCAGCCATTTCAGCAAGTGCTACAGCTCCTACTTTGGCTATCGCCCGTCGAAGGAAGTTCGTCTGGTCAAGTAAAGAAGCCCCATTGATTTGATGCTCACGGCGCTCTCCATCCGCCATTTATGAGTCGAGTGCGCTCAGGGTATGCCTGGGCGTGCCAATGTCTGTTTTTGCCAAAATCCGGCGCCCTGACGCCACCCTATATCCGCCTCCCAAAAACCACCCGTCGATTCGGGATAAGGGCTGTTTTGAATGTGTATTTTAATTGTAGACACAAAGAATAACGTTGTTTTATAGTGAGAATACAGGTAGTAGACAGCGTTCACTCACCCGTACAAAGGTTTCTAATAAATGGCTACCAAAGAACTCGATCTGCAAGCCACCGCGGATCTGCCCGTTGACCGTAAAGCTGTGCTGGGAGAGGCGTTGCGTCGCCGGATCCTGAGCATGGAGCTGGCACCTGGCGCAGTCGTTGACGAACTGGCCTTGTGCGACGAGTTCGGCCTTTCCCGACCACCTGTGCGCGAGCTCATGCGGCAGATGGCGGCCGAGGGATACATCGATCTTGAAGCGAACCGTGCCGCCCGCGTGTCGTCGATGAGCTACCAGTCGCTCAGAAGCTTTTTCCTGGCAGCCCCGTTGATTTACATCGCCACCACCCAATTGGCGGCCGCCCATGCAACCCCATCCGAGATTGCAGAGCTCAAGCGCATCCAGGCGTTCTTCCGCACGGCCATCGAAGAGAAAGATGTAGAGAAGCGAGTGCTCTACAACGACGAGTTCCATCTGCAGATCGGCAAGATGGCTCACAACGCTTACTTGATGCCAAGCCTGCAACGCCTGCTGATCGACCATGCGCGGCTGGGGAAGATCTTCTATCGCCATCCCACGACAGTGGACATGCAAGCAGACCTGGAAGTGGCGGCGCAACAACATGACGAAATGATCAGTGCCATTGAAAACCATGATCAGGTTCTGGCGGGAGATATCGTGCGCGCGCATCTGGAATTGTCGCGACGTCGTATGTCCGAGTACGCCGCGCCGGAAGGGTTGGATGTGGCACTTACCTACTAAAAAGCAGTACCGATGCTACTTGCATGAACCGTGTGACGAGAACGTGCAGAAGGGACGCTTTTAGTAACTACAAATATAAAAGAGCCCAGGTCGCGAAAAATGGCAAAAATCAGATACACACCTGCAGATGACTCTACGTGCGGCTGGTTCCACCTTAGCCAGCCGAGAGTGGCCCGTGCGTCCCACTCGGGCATCCGCTCGGCCCGTTGGGTCGTGCTGGGTGCCGGGTTTACCGGGCTTGCGGCAGCTCGCCAACTGGCGCTGAATTTTCCGGATGACGAGATTGTCCTGATCGAGGCCCAGGAGGTCGGTTACGGGGCCTCCGGTAGAAATGCCGGCTTCGCCATCGACCTGCCACACGATATCGGTGCCGATGACTATATCGGCGATATCGAGACGGCAAAAATCAGTATGGCGTTGAACCTGACAGGGCAACACATTCTGAAAAGCCTCGTGGAAAAACACCGGATCGACTGTCAGTTGCGCATGTGCGGGAAGTATCAGGCTGCCATTGAAGACCGGGGTATCTCTGTTCTGGATGCTTATCGCCGTGGGCTGGACAAACTCGGTCAGGAATACGAAATGATCGAAGAGAAGGACTTGCCGGATCACATCGGCACGCCTTTCTATCGCAAGGCACTGTTCACCCCGGGCACGGCACTCATCCAGCCGGCCGCCTTGGTAAAGGGCCTGGCCGACAGCCTGCCGGCCAACGTGACGCTTTATGAAAATACGCCGATTACCGACGTGGAGTACGGCGACAAAACCATCCTCACCCATAAGAACGGTCGTATTGTTGCGGACAAGTTGCTGCTGACCAATAACGCGTTCGCCATGAGCTTCGGTTTTTTGAAAGGGCGCATGCTGCCGATCTTTACGTACGCAAGCCTGACCCGGCAGCTGACGGAAGATGAGCAGGCACGCTTGGGAGGTCGGCCTTATTGGGGTGTTATTCCTGCCGATCCTTTCGGCACTACATTGCGCCGGACAACGGATAACCGCCTGTTGGTGCGCAACAGCTTCAGCTTCAATGCCGATGGACGCAGCCATCAGAAATACCTGGAGCGGTTTATCCAGCGACACAAGGATTCGTTTGATCGCAGATTCCCCATGCTCCCCGATGTCAATTTCGAATACACCTGGGGCGGGTCGCTAGCGTTGTCGCGCAACCACATGGCGCACTTCGGGCAACTGGCCAACAACGTCTATGGTGCACTGTGCTGCAATGGACTGGGCGTGACCCGTGGCACGGTGACAGGCACCTTGCTGGCAGACTGGCTGGCAGGCAAGAAGGACCCACTGATCGATTTTCTGTTGTCGTCCCCAGGACCTAACAGAAACCCACCGGAACCCTTACTTTCAGCAGGCGTGAATATGAACTTGCTGTGGGGACAGTGCCGGGCAGGGAAAGAAAGCTGATTTCGCAACACTCTGACAGGCAAGTTAAACGTTAAGTAATTGGTTAGAAGTTTTTAGCTTATTGGTTAGTCCATTAAGGCTGATGGTTTCTTATCGAGGCGGCTTTGATTCGCCCGGATTTTGGGTTTGCGCTTCAGCCCTCTGAATGACCGAAGCGGAATAGGAGACAATAATGACAAGTCCTAATACCTCTATTGAGGATGTTCCTCTCAATAATTTCCATCGATTACTGACAGCCCGCTCCGGGGGCGGGTCATTTGTAGACGGTTATGTACTGAGCATTATCGGTATAGCGATGATGCAAATAACATCCGCCCTGAATTTGTCGGAGTTCTGGCAAGGAATGATTGCCGCATCGGCACTCATAGGGGTGTTTTTTGGCGGTTTCATCGGTGGCTGGTTGACCGACAGGCTGGGTCGCAAAAAGGTTTATTTCGTTGGGCCTACGCTGTTCATCGTTTGTTCGTTGGCACAGTTCTGGGTTGAGTCAGCACCGGTATTGTTCGCCCTCAGATTTATCATCGGTCTGGCGGTGGGCATTGAATATCCAGTGGCCACGTCGTTGTTGGTCGAGTTCCTGCCGAAGAAACAACGCGGTCCCAGGCTCGCGGCGCTGACCATCCTGTGGTTTGCCGGTGCGGCATTTGCCTACGTTGTCGGTACTTCAATCCTCAATGTGGGCGGAGATGACGCCTGGCGTTATGCGCTGGCGAGTGCCTCCGTCATCGGGCTGTTGCTGCTATTGCTGCGTGTCGGCACCCCGGAGTCCGCGCGCTGGCTCTTGAGCAAGGGGCGCGAGGCTGATGCAGAGTGCGTGATCAAGCATGTGTACGGTCAGCACTATTCGCTTCGCGATCTCCCTGAGGAGCCAGACCAAAAGAAAACGTCATTCCTGGATTTGCTTCATTCCGGATATGGGAAACGGTTGTTCTTTGTTTCCGTCTTTTGGTCATGCTCGATCATTCCTGTTTTTGCAGTCTATGCGTTCGCCCCCAAGGTTCTCCTGGCGTTGAATTTGAAAGGGGAGTGGGCCTCATACGGTTCCATGATCATCACGATGCTGTTTGTGGTCGGTTGTGTACTCGCGACAAGGCTGATCAACACGATTGGCCGGCGCTGCATGCTGATTCACAGCTTTCTATGGTCGGGTCTGGCGCTGTTGGGCTTGGCGACTTTTTCACACAGCAATGAAGTACTGGTGCTCTTCCTGTTCGGTGCCTACGCGGTGTTTATCGGTGGAGCACAAGTTCTGCAGCTTGTTTATCCGAACGAGTTGTTCCCTACAGAGATTCGCGCATTTGCCGTAGGCATCGGAACTTCCCTTTCCCGAGTGGGCGCAGCGGTTGGCACTTACCTGGTACCTGTTTCGCTACAGACCCTGGGTATCGGCAACACGATGTATGTGGCCGCCGTGGTCACTTTTATCGGCCTGATGGCAGCTTGGGCCATGGCACCTGAAACACGTTCGTTGAACTTGCGCGACGCAGCGGCGCTGAGCAGTTGAGAAGTTGCAACTGAGCCGTAAGCGATGAGTTGTCCCTGATAAATGGCGGTGGACGCCAGGTTGAATAACATTCCCTTAGTAATGGAGAGGCAATCATGAAATTCGAAGGCATTTATACCCCGGCAATTACTCCTTTGACCGCGAGCGGTGAAATCGACAAGGCCGCTTTCGCCGACGTGCTGGAGTATCTGATCGAGTCGAAAGTGCACGGCATTATCATTGGTGGTTCGACCGGCGAGTACTACGCCCACACCTCTCAAGAGCGTATCGAACTGGCGACCCAGGCTAAAGATGTGATCGGCGCACGACTGCCACTGGTGATTGGTACCGGTGCAATCCGCACTGAAGACTCCGTCGAATATGCCAAGGCCGCTCGCGAGATCAAGGCCGATGCGATTCTGGTGGGCTCTCCGCCTTATGCATTACCTACCGAGAAAGAAAACGCCATCCATGCGCTGACCGTGGATCGTGCCGCCGGCTTGCCGATCATGCTCTACAACTACCCGGCACGCATGGGCGTCAGCATGGGCCCGGAGTATTTCGCGGCCGTTGCCGAAAGCAAAAACATCGTGGCCATCAAGGAAAGCTCCGGCGACATGGCGCAAGTCCATCGCCTGGCACGGGAATACCCGAACATCAGCCTGTCCTGTGGCTGGGATGACCAGGCGCTGGAGTTCTTCGCCTGGGGCGCACGCAGCTGGGTTTGCGCCGGATCGAACTTCATTCCCCGTGAGCACGTTGCGCTCTACGAAGCCTGTGTCGTGGAAAAAGACTTCGATAAAGGCCGCAAGATCATGAGCGCCTTCATGCCGCTGATGGACTTCCTGGAAAGCGGAAAATTCGTGCAGTCGATCAAAGTTGGCTGCGAGTTGAACGGCCTTCGTACTGGCGGTGTACGTTCGCCTCTGCAACCTCTGTACGAACACGAGAAACAGGCCTTGCAGGACATCATCACCACTCTGAAACGTGACGTCGCCCAGGTGACCGGGAGCGCAAAATGACTGGCCTTCTCAGCGCGGAAGAATACGCCGCCATCGCTCGGGACCTGAAGTTCCCGACTCAGTCGTTCGTCAACGGTGAGTCCTACACATCGGTGTCGGGCAAAACCTTTACGACAACCAACCCGGCGACCAATGATGTGCTGGCCGAGATCACGGCCTGCAACGCTCAAGACGTTGACTTCGCGGTGGCCAAGGCCAAGGAAGCCTTCGAAGACGGTCGCTGGCATAAACTGAGCCCAGGCGAGCGCAAGAAGGTGTTGCTGCGCTTTGCCGATCTGCTGGAGCAGAACTCCCACGAGCTTTCTGTCCTGGAAAGTCTGGATAGTGGAAAACCCGTTCGCGAGTGCCAACTCACGGATGTTCCGGAAACCATTCACATGATCCGCTGGCATGCGGAGTTGATCGACAAGATCTACGACAGCACCGCACCGGTCGGTTCCGGCGCGTTGAGCCTGGTGGTGCGTGAAGCCATCGGGGTCGTCGGTCTGGTGCTGCCCTGGAACTTCCCGCTGCTGATGCTGGCGTGGAAAATCGGCCCATCGCTGGCCGCGGGCTGCTCCATCATCGTCAAGCCGGCCAAGGAAACCACCTTGACCGCACTGCGTGTCGCCGAACTGGCTCATGAAGCAGGCGTGCCCGCCGGTGTGTTCAACGTGCTGTCCGGCGGGGGCGGTGAAGTAGGCGAGCCGCTTGGTCGCCACATGGACGTGTCCATGGTCAGCTTCACTGGCTCGACAGCCACCGGGCGCCGGTTCCTTAACTACGCGGCGGATTCGAACCTCAAGCGCATTGTGCTGGAGTGTGGCGGCAAGAATCCTGCAGTGGTGATGAATGACGTTGAAGACCTGGATCTGGTCGCCAGCCACGTCGTCAATGGCGCATTCTGGAACATGGGCGAAAACTGCTCGGCTTCCTCACGCTTGATCGTGCATGCGGACATCAAGGACGAGTTGTTGAAGCGCATCGGCGTGCAGATGCGCGAATGGAAAATGGGCAATCCACTGGATCCGGACAATCGCCTTGGTGCCATGGTCAGCAAAGCGCATTTCGAGAAGGTTCGTTCCTACCTCGAGCAAGCGGCCGTCGAGAAACTGGACGTTGTGTTTGGCGGCAACACCGAGCGCGATATCTTTGTCGAGCCTACCGTTGTCGATGGCGTAGGTGTCGACAGCCGACTGTTCCAGGAAGAGATCTTCGGCCCTGTATTGGCGGTCACTACGTTCAACACCGTTGACGAAGCCATCGCTCTGGCCAATGACTCGGTGTATGGCCTGGCGGCATCGGTGTACACCGACAACCTGCGCAACGCCATCAAGCTCTCGCGCGAAATTCGCGCGGGGATTGTGACGGTCAACTGCTTCGGTGAGGGTGATGCTTCCACGCCGTTTGGTGGATACAAGGAGTCCGGGTTTGGCGGGCGCGACAAGTCAATCTGGGCCCACGATCAGTACACCGAAATCAAGACCATCTGGATCGACGTCTCTGAGCGGTAATCTACCGAACGGATGACAGCGCTCGGAAATCTCAAGCCCCCTGGTTCTTTTGAACCTGGGGGCTTTGTTATTCATCGGTCATGCATGATCGGGAGTTCGCCGCGGACCTAACGGATACCGGCACCCGCCATGGATTCTGGCACCCACTGCGCCGTCGATAGCGGCTCGATGTAGCGGATGCCGCCATGGGGGCCCACCACGCCATTGATGTTGTAGGTGCCTTTGGACAGGTCGTAAGTCATGAAAGGGGTGGCGTCCGGGACCTGCTGGTCGTAGCTCTGGCTGAAGAACGCGAAGGAGCCGCGGTATAGCTGGCCACTGGTGTCGTACTGATCGGAGGCCACCGCGGCCCAGGTGTCTTCATCCAGGTAGAAGCGGCGCTTCTGGTAGATGTGCTTCGCCCCCGGCTTGAGGTTGCCCTCCACGACGTAGACCCGGTGCTTTTCCCAGCGTACGAAGTCCGGGGAAATGAAGTCAGGCGTGGTCAGCGACTTGGCAGCGCGAGCGTAGGTGAGTTTGTAAGTGTTGTAGGGCACGATCATTTCCTGCTTGCCCACCAGCGTCCAGTCGTACAGCTCGAGTGCACGGGCAGTACCGGGGTTGGGGGTGTCGTATGCCAGGATCGAGATCTGTTTGACGCGGCGCTGGGCAGGCATGTACTGCCAGGCGCGGCCAGGGAACTCCGCCGGGTTGGTCGCGTTCTTGAGCATGATCGATTCGCCGGCTCGGCGCGCAGGTCCGGTATAGGACAGCTTCAACTGATAGTAGATGTCGGAGCTGTTGAACGGTTTCGACAGGTTCTCGTAGATCGGGAAGGAGACGAATGCCTCGCCGGTGACCGCCAGGCTCGGTACACCCGCCGTGTCGACGCTCCAGGAGTCGTACTTGGAGTGGATGTTGACGCCCTGGTAGCGCAGCAGGAAATTCCACATCGCTTCGGCGCCGGATTGCGGAATCGGGAAAGGCACCCCGGGCATCACGTTGTCGATGGCGATCCCGCCGTTGAGGGACCTGGCGTTGGTGGCATTTCTGCGGCTGTTGTCCAGTACCGCCTGTGGGAGCGATGCCGTGCGGTGGGTCGGATAGACGTCGACGCGAAAGGCGGGGTAGCGCTTGGCCAACGCTACAGTGGTGGCGGTCAGCATGCCTTTGTAAGCTTCGACGTTCTTGCCGTTGATCACCAGCAACGGTCTTTCGCCCGCGAAGGGGTCCGGGCGCATGCTGTCGCCGGTCTTGAAACCGGGCGGCGCAGTGGTCAGGCCACCGTTGTAGGGCGGAATGGAACCGTCGGCATTACCGGCCTTTTCGGCTCCCACCCACGTCAGGCTGGTGCCCAGCCGGGCGGCTTCCTGGCTCGATACATAGGCGCGGGCATCGATGGCCAGTGCCATGAGGGGTACGGCAGCCAGAAGACTTTTCACGAATTTCATATTGTTATTCTCCTGCCTGGCGTACCAGGCAACTCGTGACTCAGGCGCAGCAGTCGCTTACGTCGACTCATCACCAGAGACTTTTTCAGTACTGCCATTAGATAGCCGCCTTATCAGGGGCGCTTTTCATTCGACGACAGCCCCTTGGCTATTGATGACAGGCCCGGGCTGCCTCGTCGGGCATTCGATGGGAGAGTGACTGTCACTTGTTTGTATTTTTCAGCGGAATCATTAGGTTACCGAATGGTCATAGCTATGTCTGAACACTGCCCGGACGAAGGTTTCGAGCAGCCATGACCCTTCCATACTTCCGACGTTTAGGACGTTCATATGAATCGCGCAGTAATCTTGATCGTGGCCATTTCCAGCGCCGTCTTGTTGGGAGGGTGCGGCCCGCACTGGGATGACGGGGAGCGGTACGGGCGATATCACGATCATGACCATCGACGTGGTTACGACCAGAGAGGGGACGATGATCAAGGTTATGACCGTGACTATGATCGTCGTGGCTATGATCGCAGTGACTATGATCGCGATCACCGTCGCTACCGTGATCGCGATGACAACGACGACTGATAGGTTCAACGTCATTGAAATGCAGGGGGAGCTAGTGGGGAGCTGCGTGAAATAGGGGCAGGAAAAGCCCAAGGTTATCATTTTGCCAAGCCGACATGGCAATAAGGGGCCAGTAACAGGACGGCCCCCCTTTTCCAATACCAACCCGTTGACCGGCAAATACGGATGAAGCATTTTTCAAGGGAGATACTCATGGCATCAGGGCAATGTCTTTGCGGGGCGGTACGTTTTTCGCTGGCGGTTGAACCCCGATTTTTCTATCGCTGCCATTGCACCCTGTGCCGCAAGCAAACCGGGGTCGGCCATAATCTTGCCACGCTGGTCAACGCTCGCGACTTTCGGTGGGAGCAAGGGCAAGGGACGATCACGGGGTGGCGCAAACCCAGCGGGTACAGAAATGACTTTTGCTCACGATGTGGCTCGACCGTGCCTAATGTTCTTCGCGAAACGCCTTACTACTGGATTCCGCTTGGACTTCTCGATGGCGAGTTGAGCATGGAGTGTGTTGGAGATTTCTGCACCGATGATGCGATGTCGTGGGATGAACAACGCTCGGCAAAAAGTTATTGCGCAGCCCCGGATTCACTGGGGTTTCTTCTGCATGAGTTGCAGGTCGATGCTTGACTCAGGCGCGAGGTCGGCTTTGGGACCCGTTGACAGTTGGAAGGTGAACAACCACAGCACCAGGGCCGTCACACTGATCTCGAGCGGCCAAAAACTTGGACCGTCCGACTGCCACAGAGTGAGGGTGCTTGCCGGCGAGTCGTGAATCGAACGGTTGAGGGCGACTCAGTCGAGCAGCGATACCAGTCGCGGTTCGATTGACTGGTCCACCACTTCAAGCAACGCCAGGGTGACAGGCAACTTGAAGCGTCTGCGCCCGGCACTGCCTGGATTCAGGAACAGCCGTTCACCGCGCCAGTCGATGCACGGTTTGTGCGAATGACCGGTGATCACCAGCTTGATGCGGCTATCAAGATCGGCCGCCACGTCGGCGATGTCATGCACCAGCAGCACCGTCCAGCCGTTGAACTTCAGGTGCAGACAGTCGGGCAACTCCCGCGCCCAGGATGCGTCCAGGTCATTGTTGCCCCGCACCGCATCCACCGGCGCGATTGCGGCCAATTGTTCGAGGATCGCCTCGTTACCGATGTCACCCGCGTGAAGGATGCGATCACAGCCTTGCAGGGCGGCAATGGCTTCGGGGCGGAGCAAACCGTGGGTGTCGGAGATGACGCCGATTTTCATCGCGGGCGGCTCGAGATGCATGCTGGTTCCAGGTTCAAGCGGATGTCTCCTGCGCGGAGCATTGTTGAACGAAGCGTTCAATTCAACCACATCGCAGCCGACCCCGGGCGGTAAATGACGTCGAAGGCGTAACTCCGCTTTGGCGGCTGCTCATTGAAACCAGAGCGAGCACAGCCGCCACCCGCCATCGACTATCGTTCTTGTGTGCGGTCAGCAGCTCGCCTCACCTGGTTCAACAGGTGATCGACATCCTCGGCGGTGGTGGCGAACGAGGTGACAAAGCGAACGACATTCGGTCCCCAGCGATCATGGTAGAACCCGAAGCCGGCCTTCAGCAGCGCATCGATCATTGCCGAGTCCAGACGGCAGAACAGGATGTTCGCCTCGGTGCCGCCGAGCACCTCGACGCCACCCAGGCCCTCAAGCCCTTGCGCCAGGCGCTGGGCGGCAGCGTTGGCCTTGCGTGCATTGCGCAGCCAGAGATCGTCGGTCAGGTACGCATCGATCTGCGCCGACAGAAAACGCATCTTCGAAGAGAGATGGCCTGCACGCTTGCGGCGGTAACTCATCTCGGTGGCGAGGGAGGTGTTGAACAGGACGATCGCTTCCGCCGCCAGCACGCCGTTCTTGGTGGCACCGAACGACAGGGCATCCACGCCGGCCTTCCACGTCATTTCGGCCGGGGAGCAGCCAAGCGACACCAGGGCGTTGGCAAAGCGCGATCCATCCATATGCAATCCCAGGGAAGAGGACTTGCAGACGTCACCAATGGCTGCGATTTCATCCAGGGTGTAGATGCTGCCGACTTCGGTGGCCTGAGTGATGCTGACGCAGGCGGGCTGGGTCGTGTGTACGTCGCCGACTTTTTCGCGAGTGCGCTCGCGCAATCGGACGATATCCAGCTTGGCCGCCGGGCCGTCGACGGTCATCAGCTTCGCGCCGTTGGAAAAGAACTCGGGCGCGCCGCATTCATCGTTGTTGATATGGCTGGCCGGGTGGCAGTAGATGTTGCCCCAGGGTGGTGTCATCGCACTCAGGCACAGGGCGTTGGCGGCGGTGCCGGTGGGCACGAGAAAGACCTCCACGTCGCGCTCGAAGATTTCGCAGAACTTGCGCTTGACCTGTGCCGTCAACTCGTCGGTGCCATAGGGACCCGCCTGGCCCGAACTGTGTTTGACGAGGGCTTGTGCCACCTCCGGCGATGCACCGGCGATGTTGTCACTTGAAAAACCCAGCGCGGGCGGTCTGCTTGTTTCACCGTTCATCATCCAGTTCTCGGCTGCGCAGGCGAAGGTGTTTCGCCCGGATTGGCGCATCCTATGGAGGGGGACGGTTGTTGCGCTTGTAAAAAATTGACGCTCGCCTGATGGTCGACGGCCTAAGTCCTGTAGCGTGATGGCGCGACGCCGAATGCCTGTCGAAAGGCGCGGTTGAAATGGCTTTGATCGTAGAAGCCGACGGCGTGGGCGACATCGATGATCGGTTGCTCGCTGCCAGACAGCAGGCCACACGCCCGTTCGAGACGCAGGCGAAGCAGCCATGCGTGGGGCGTCATGCCGATGGTCCGCTTGAACTGCTTGAGAAACGGGAAACGCCCCAGCCCACATAGTCCGGCGAGATCATCGAGGGTGATTCGCTCATCGATGTGGCTGAAACAATAGTCCCTGACGCGAGACCATTGCAGGGGCGATAGCGAGCCGGTAATCGTTTCGGGCTTGATTGCCCGTGACTGGCTCAACAGGTGTTCAAGGAGGGTGAACCATTGCGTCTGCACCGCGAGGCTGCCGGGGCCAACGGCCTGCTGCATTGCATCGTGCAACCCGCGCAGGTTGCCGGCAAGCCCCGTGTCTTCGAGCAACACACCGGTCAATTCAAGCTCTTTCGGTTGACCGCTGATTTCCTCGGCCAGGCTCGCGACCAGCGCCTGGGATAGACGGAATGTCTTGAGCGTATAAGTGCCGCCGCCCTCGGATACACCGTCGTGGATTTCACCCGGCGGCATCAGGGCAACACTTCCCGGCCCCAAAAGAAACGACTCGCCTTTCGCTCGATGACGCTGGATGCCTTCGGTGACAAAACCAATGTGGAAATCGAGGTGGTAATGGCGATCGAAGCCGACATCCGCAAAACGTGCGGACCCCAGCACCAGGCCTGGTACTTCGGACACGTGATGGTACTTGGCTTGCTCAGTCATGAAACCCGTTCAACAATCGGCGAGGAGGGCGAGAGGCTCGAAGTTTAAGTGCGCAAGAGGTATAGATCCATGGGTTGCCAGCAATTGGCCTGAGGTTGTGCATGAGTCATTGAGTGTCAACCGAACTCGCTCGCCATGAGGATGTTGCGCAGCAAGTGACGACGGCTCATTTGTCCGCTGCGCAACGCCCGGTAGCCGTCCTAGCTTTGTGGTACCACCCGTGCTTCGTTTCCGGCACCCTCGACGTACACGTTCATGCCTTTTCTCAGCGTCGGGTTGATCGGCTGCGTTACCGAAACCAGTACGCCGCTCTGGGTGCGAACGATGATCTGCTGTGCGTCCACGGGCTGATCATATTTTTTCTTTTCGACGTAGTTGCCGCCCGCCGCCCCCGCGAGGGCTCCGGCGACCATCGCCACATCCCGGCCGGTACCCTGGCCGATCAGGCTACCCAGGCCCAGACCGCCAATACCGCCCAAGATGGCACCGACGCCGCTATCGTGATTGGTCTGCATCTGGGTCTGTGTGATCTGCTCGATTTTCCCCGAGCGAATCTCCATCTCGCCAGCGCCTCCGCTCCCGGCTCCCACCGCGGCACAGCCGCCAAGCAACAGACCAAAAAGCGAAATCGTCAGCCAGGAAGTGATGGTTTTCATCGTCGAACTCCATTTTCAGAGGAAGTGGATCATGCAAACGCATCCAATGACGTTAGACGAAAAAGTCCGGTTCATGCGCTTGTCTGACTGTGCAAGGTGTTTGAGGTCGAGAAAGCGCGCCAGCGCCAGCGCACGACCAGGATGGCCACTGATTCGCCCATGCTCACGCAAAAGGCGGCAGGTGGTCTGGTTGACTCCAGTCGTTCAGGACTCTTGCGCCAAACCTGCTACGGCCTGCAGGAGCCTGGGCATGTTTTCCAGGGCTTTTTTCCTGGCTTCAGTAAATCGGTTCAACACGGCAAGCTTTTCAGGATCCCCCTCCTGCAGGCTTCTCAGCACTGTCGGCAAAAGGTGCAGATGGCACTGCGCAAGCCAGTTGGACAACCCCGCGTGGTTCTTCCATTGCCGCTGATTGCCCAGATAAGCGGCCCACATCCTGACCCAGTCCACTGGTGAGCGTGGCAGCGGGACAAACCCACATAGTTGATTCATCTGCATTTGATCGTCGAGGTGGCTTTCCACGTATGCGATGACTGCGGCGCTGAACAGAATCTGATAACTGCTGACTGTCACCAGGTTGATGCGATTGCCATCAAACGCTTTCACGCTTCCCTCAGGAATAATCGGGACAGCGCTTGCGCTGCAGTCGATGTAAAGGGCGTCGGGATCTCCAGCGATGCTGCCCCTTTCGAGGGAGATACGGCTGGCTTCAATCGCGCATACCCGCCCCAGGCGCACTACATTGGTTATGCGCCGTAGCGCACGCAACTCAGCCTGTGAAATGGTCGCAGCACGGAAGGCGGTGGGTTCGACGGCTTGATCGATGCGCAGCAGTTCGCCGGCACTTTCGAGTCTGAGAAACAGGTCCGGGATCGAATCTGCCGCACCTATTGCTTCGAACTGGTTCGCGAGGCTACCGATCGTTCGTACAACATTCTCCTGGCCGGGTTGAAAGTTGGCGCGATCCAACAGCCAGGGGGCGTTTGGAACGATCCATTGAATCCTGCCTGGTGCCACGCCATTCTGTAGCAGCCACAGACAGGCATCGATGCCGGTCTTTCCTCCCCCCACCACCACGTAACGCAAGTAAGGCTGTCCGATCTTTGGCAAGTCGTTGAGCGGTACGCACCGTATACCAGGCTCTATCCGGTAATGCGGAGGATGGGTCGAAGGAACGGCTGCCTGTGAAATAGTTGCATCCACCAGCTTCCTTCGGACCTGGACAGCATTACGTTCGCCGGTGAGCAGGGAAGTGATGCAATGACTATCGGTGCGATCACCTTCGTAGTTGTGCATCGGAAAATATCGCACCCGACCTGACGGCAAGAATCGATGATGCATAAGCTGATCGAAGTAACTGACAATCTCGGCGCCTGAGGCCAATTCATACAAGCCACCGCCCCATTCGGATTCGTCCTTTTGGCCGGAGCCCAACTCGCAGGAGTTAACGCCATAGAAGGCAGACGGCTGGTGCAAGCGGACGAACGAGTAGGCATCGTTCCAGTGTCCACCAGGTTGAGCGTGTCGATCCACCATCAGCACACTCGCATCCGACTGATCGAGCAATGTATCGACGAAGGCCATGGCTGTTGCCCCCGCGCCGATGACCAGATAATCCGTTGCTATGGTGGATGTGTTCATAGGTACGCCCTGATGAAAGTTGAAAATACTCCTCCATCGAATCAGGCTAGTTGTTTTCGCTTGTCGCAAAAGAACAGTTGTTCCTTGCCGACATAGCCAACAGATTTAAAGACTCTCTAAATACCATGTCGACTCTGGAAAGCGGCCAGTTGGTCACCGTGCCGGACGATTACATTGACCGCCAGGTCGTCTTCTGGATGCTGTGGACAGCCAGCCGTTATGCCTCGCCCAAGTTGCGTGTGTTCATTGACTACATGAGTGCGCACTTGCGCACCTGATCGTTTACGCCTGCAGGTTCAGTATCACCCTCGTCTGACCGGCATCAGGGCGAACCCGCTCCCGCAGGGTGTGGGCTTAACCCAAGGCTGTGAAATCGCTGGCGTGCAGCTCCTGGACGCCCACCAATTGGATTTCGAACTCGGGGGTGGCGTCGGCGTTGACACTGCCCTGGAGAATGCCATTGGCAAAGCGCAGTTGACCGGTGGCGTTGGCAGGGTCGAAGGCATTGCTGCCGATGAAGGTGAAGGCGTCGACGGTTGCGGTCAGCGGGTTGGCGTCCAGGCCGGTGAAATCCAGATGATCGCCCTCGGTGCTCTTGAAACCGTTGATCACATCGCGCAAAGCCCCGACGCCCATGTCTGACAGCGCACTGAACGCGAAGGTATCCGCGCCAGTGCCACCGATGAGGTTGTCGGTGCCTGTACCGCCGATCAGCCGGTCATCGCCCGAACCGCCCACCAGCGAATCGTTGCCCGCACCACCGTTCAGAACGTTCGCGGCGCTGTTGCCCGAGAGACTATCGGCGTAGGCGCTTCCCGTCAGGTTTTCGCAGAATTTCAAGGTGTCGAGCCCGGAACCCGTGGTGTTTTGTTGCGCTGACGTCGAGAGGTTTACGGTAACGCCGGACAGGGCGCGCTCAAAAGACACCGTGTCAATGCCATCGCGTCCGTCCAGCACGTTGTTGCCGGCTCCGGCGAACAGCGTGTTGTCCAACGCGTTGCCCGTGCCATTGGCGGCGCCAGTGCTATCGACATACAGATGTTCAACGTTATTGCTGAGGATAAAGGCCGCCAGGCTGCTGTGCACGCTGTCGACTCCTCCAGGCGCCGCATTGCTGTTGGTCTCGATCACGGTGTCATTGGCGTTGTCGACATAATAGGTGTCGTTGCCATCGCCGCCGCTCATGCTGTCGGCCCCTGCGGCACCGTCGAGCACGTTATTGGCGGCATTGCCGGTGATGAAATTGTGCCGCTCATTGCCGGTGCCGTTGATGTCCGACACGCCGTTGAGCACCAGGTTCTCGAGATTCGCGCCCAGGGTCCAGCTGACGGAAGCCTGCACTGTATCGATCTGCGAGGTCGAGGTGCTGGTTTCCACCACGCGGTCGAACGCGTTGTCGACCACATAGATATCGTTGCCATTGCCACCGGTCATGGTGTCGGCGCCCAGGTCGCCATCCAGCGTGTCGTTGCCCGAACTGCCCACCAAGGTGTCTGCCTGGTCGGTACCGGAAATCATGTTCCGGGCGTTGTCGAAAATGTCCTGCACGCTGTTGTTGTCGTTGGGGTTGCCCTGGAAGCCAAGGTCATTGGCAATGTAGTCGGCCAGGCGCTGGCCGACGATCTCAGCCGACTCTTCGTGCAGGTGCCAGACGTCGTCGGGATACGCCAGCGGATCGACTTCGTAGCGCAAGGGGAGGTCGGTGTAGTCCACCGCCAGCTTGACGTCGACGCGCTCGGCGGCGATGGCTTCCTGGGCCGCGCGGACATAGCCACCCCCCTCGACGATGGAGGCAATTTTCTCCTCCGAATAACCACGGGCACGCGCTGCGTCCTGTTCGTAGTGACCGGTCTCCATCATGTACACGCTGAAGTTGCCGAACTGGGCATGCAGGTAATCAAACACCTTCAGGGTCGCGGCCTTGTACGTCGCTGCTGCCGCTGCTTTGTCCGTGGCTCGGGCGATCTCCTGGGCAGCTTCCTCGCCCTGGCCCCAAATGATGCCCATGGTGACGTTACTGATCGATTGCAGTTCGCTGAGCTGACCCCGCAGCAGCGTCACGGCGCGCAACAGCGCCGCTCCGGGTTGGTTGGTGTCGGTCAGCCACCAGCACAACTCGAGTTCCCCGGCGCTGAGCGTCGACAGGCCGGTGACCGTGCTGCCGCCCACCGCGATGTCGATGCCGTTGCCATCGGCATCGGTGAACTGGCTGCGCACGTCATAGGGGGTGTAGCGGTCCAGGTCGTTGACCAGCATCGAGGTGCCGGACTGATTGTCGTCCTCCGTCATGCGCAGCAGGCGCGCATTGGATTGGCCGAGGGTGGGCAGATAGAGGATGTCCTGTTGGGTGCTCTCGCCGAACACGAAGTCGCTGGCGGTCAGGGTGTTGAGGTGGTTGCCGATGAGCGCGATTTCAAAACGATTGCCATCGGCATCCGTTTCGGCGGACTTGATGTAGGTCTTGTCGCCGGCCGCGTTGAGGGTGATGTACAACGTGCCATTGCGGCCATCGCCGAGGCCGAGAAAGCCCAGGCCCGAAACATCGATCTTGTCGACGCCCGCGGTGAAGTCATAAATCGTGTCGGTGGCCGTGACACCGCCGGTGTCGTAGTCGCGGTAGCTGTCGAGCACGTTGCTGTAGCGGAAGGTATCGACACCGTCACCGCCGTACAGCGAATCGCGTCCGGCGCCGCCGTCGACGATATCCGCGCCGGTGCCGGCCTTGATCGTGTCGTTGCCACCGAGGCCAAGGATCAGGTCGGCACCCGCCGTGCCGTTGAGGGTTTCGGCATTGTTGGTGCCGGTGACGGTGTTGGCGGGCGCATCGGCCACCACCAGGGCGAAGCTATCGCTGACCGATGCACCGGCCGGGTCCGTGGCTCTGACCAGCACGTTGTAATTGCCGGACGCAGTGCTGGTCGGCGTGCCGGTGAAGGTCAGGCTGCTGGCATTGAAGCTCAGCCACGCGGGCAGGGCGCTGCCATCGGCCAGGGTGGCGGTGTAGCTGAGGCTGTCATTGTCCGGATCGGTGAAGCTGGTGGCCGGCACCACGTAGCTGAACACGGTGTTTTCGGTGGCGTTCTGATCCAGCAGCGGCGTGCTCAGCACCGGCGCCTGGTTGGTCGGTGACGATGTGGCGAAGATGAAATTGGCGCTGGTCAGTTTGTCGAGGTGGTTGCCGTCCAGTGCCACTTCGAAGCGGTTGCCATTGGCGTCGGCGGTCAGGGACTTGATGTAAGTCTTGGTGCCGGCACTGTTGAGCACCACGTACACGGTGTTGTTCTTGCCATCCCCCAGGCCGGTGAAACCCATGGCCGAGAGGTCGATCTTGTCGGCGGTGAAGTCGAAATCGGTGATCAGGTCGCCAAAGTTTGCACCGCCGGTGTTGTAGTTGCGGTAACTGTCCAGGCGATTGGAAAACACGAACGTGTCTGCCCCGGCACCGCCGGTGAGGGTGTCCATGCCGGCACCGCCGTCGAGCTTGTCGTCGCCCGCGCCGCCACTGAGGCTGTCGTTGCCCGCCAGGCCGAGCAGGGTGTCGGCCGAATCGCTACCCAACAGCGAGTCGCTGCCGCTGGTGCCGGTAATCACCCGATTAAAGATGAAGTTATTGGCCGTCAGGGTGCTGGCAAGGTTGCCCGAGAGGATCAACTCGAAACGATTGCCGCTGGCGTCGGCGTCGTAGTCCTTGATGTAGGTGCGGTCGCTGCTGGCGCTGTAGCTGACCTGCAGGGTGCCGCCACGGCCATTGCCCAGGCCAGTGAAGCCGAGGCCGGCGAGGTCGATCTTGTCCTGGGTGACGTCGAAGTCGGTAATGGTGTCATCAAAGCTTGTGGTCGCGTTGCGGTAACTGTCGGACTGAGCGGCGAAACGGAACGTATCGGCGCCGGTACCGCCGGTGAGTTTGTCGATGCCTGCACCACCCACCAGAATGTCGTCGCCGGCCCCGCCATTGAGGGTGTCGTTGCCGGCAACGCCGTAGAAAATCTCGCTGGCGGCGCTGCCCAGCAGGGTGTCATTGCCAGCCGTACCTTGCACGGTGGTCATCGGCACCGTGGCGCTGACGTAGCTGCCGTCGCCATAGACCAGAGTGGCACCGTTGCTGGTGTGGCTGATGGTGTTGCCGATGATGGCGTTGCGATCAGTGCCGTCTTCATTGCGCTCTGCAACGCCATAGGTCGACAGGTTGCTGCCGGTGATGAGGTTGCCCTGGATGGTGTTATCGCTGCCGTTGAAGTACTTGCCGGACACGCCCAGGGTGTCGTCGTAGGACTGGATGATGATCTCCGGTACGGGGCTGCCCAGGGAATTGTTGTTGAGCGTGTTGTCGATGATCTCGACGTGGTTGCTGCCGTAGATGCGGATCCCGGCGCTGGCGTTGTCGTGGATGTCGACGCCACTGACGGTCACCTCGCTGGACAGTTTGATCAGCACCCCTTCGGCGCCGTTGCCGTACACCTCGCCACCGGTGATGGTGATGTTGCTGGGGGAGGGGATGTCCTCGCTGCCGCGCTGCACGACGATGCCAGTGCCGCCGTTGTTGTAGGCAACGTTATTGGTGAGCGTGAAGTCGTGGGTGCTGGTAACGATGTTGAAACCGTGCCGGTCGTTGTCGTAGGCAACGTTGTTTTCGAAGGTGCTGTCGCTGAGAAAGTCGGCAACGAAACCGTCCAGGCCGTTGCCGTGGGACACGCTGTTGCTGATGACCATGTTCACGGTCTGCTCGTGGGGGTCGAAACCGTACCCGGAGCAATCCTTGATCTCGACGCTGTCGAGGGTGACGTTGGAGTCGTAGCCCGCTTCGCCGGGAATGTAGCCGTTGAACCAACCGTCGATCTTGCCCGTGGTGTTGTCACGGTTGCCGTCGATGGTGAGGTTGCTGACACCGAAGTCGTGGGTTTGCTCGCCATAGGTGGAGCGGATGACTCCGGTGATCTTGGTGTCGGAGCCGTCAGCCACCTTGACGGTGGTTGCGCCCATGCCGTCGCCGTACAAGTAGACATTGCTCTTGAGCATCAGGCAGCCGTCGGAGGGTTCCGCACCTCCCGAAACGATATAAGTTCCGGTCGGCATGTACACCTGCCCCCCGCCTGCAGCGGCCGCCGCATCAATTGCATTTTGTATCGCCGCCGTATCGTCAGTGATGCCATCTCCTTTGGCGCCAAAATTTTGTACATTGAAAATCATGAGTTTATCTCCGTATCAGGCAAAACCTCGGCAGATGCCAATATTCCATCGGCAGCTACCGTGTTATGACCCAACGGAGCGCAAAAGTTGTGACCGCATATCGGGGGAGTGTCAAAAAACCGAACTAACTGATTAGCGGCTGTGAAGAATTTCAAAAAAATAACGCTTTGTTGACGCTCGCCGCCGCGCGGCGGTCCGCATTACAAGCGATCAATCATTGAACACGCAGTACGGATGCTATTGGCTCTCCGGCTTCAAGACGTTCCAGCAGACCGGGTTCTGCACGATCACTGGCCAGTGCCTGGTCGATGACTGCGGCGAGTGCCTGACTGTCAAGAATCAGTAACCCGTTATCGTCTCCCAACACCAGATCGCCCGGGTGCACCTGAACCCCGCCGCACTGCACCGGTACATTCAACTGGCTCTCGGCATTGCCGTGCAGTTTGGTGGTCAGCAGGTTGGTGCCACGGGCGAAAACGGGCAGTCCGGCTTCGCGCAGTTCAAGGATATCGGTCACCACGCCATCGACCACGATGGCCCTGGCGCCTCTCGCTTTAGCTGCACAGGCTGTCACCGTACCGACACAGGCGTGATGTCGATCACCGTTCATGTCAATCACCAGCACGTCGCCGTCTTGAAGGCTTGCCAAGGCGCGGTTGACGGCAATGGCATCGGCGTCGATCACGCTCAGCGTCACGGCACGACCTACAACTTTGACGGCGCTCAGCATGGAGCGAATTTCGGCACTGACAAAGCCGTCTTCGAGCAAATGCCCGAGGGTGGCGAAGCTGACCTGATGGAGTTTTTCAAGCAATTGAGTAGGGGCGTTCATGGCTTACCTCTGCTTTGCTGAATCAATGAGTTCGGCCACACAATCGATTTCCAGTGCCACCCCCCAGAGTGCCACGCAGACCGTGGTTCGTGCCGGCGGCGCATGGCCGAGTACCTCGGTATAGACCCGGTTGAAGGGTTCCAGTTGAGCTGGATCGGTGAGATAGCCGTTGACCTTGATCACGTGATCGAAGTCCGAACCTGCCGCGATCAGGATGGCTTGCAGGTTACGCAAGGTCTGGCGCACTTGCTCTTCGAAGCCTTCGGGTTGCTGATCCAGTCCGCCTACGGCGGGTATTTGACCGGCAGTGAACACCAGATGGCCGCTGACCACTGCCTGGGAGTAAGGACCGACCGGGCCGATTGTGCCGGGTGCTGCCTGTATACGTTTCATTAATGAACCTCGCTGAGAATAGAGGCCCGCCGACCCGGCATGGGCGGCGGGCCGGTGAATCAGAACAATGCCAGGGTGTAGCTGGCGAACAAGCGGTTCTGGTCCTGATTAGCGTCGGCTTCGGAGTGCAGAACGCCATAGCGCCAACCGAAACCAAGGCCTGTGAACGTGCCGTCCTGGATAACGTAATCCAGGGCCAGATCACGCTCCCATTCCTGCTGATCGCTACCAGAAGTGGTCTTGATCTGGCTGCCTTTGAGATAAACCATCGACGCGCGAAGGCCCGGTACGCCCGAGGCGGCGAAGTCATAGGCGTACTGGCCGAACCAGGTGCGTTCGCCGGCCCGGTTGAAGCTGGTGAGCATGCGGTCGGTGAACAGATACAGGCTTGCGCCACCGGCCCCTTTGTCCACCAGGGAGCCCTGGTTGAGCTGGACGAAGTTGCTGCCATCGGAAACGCTCTGGTAACCGCCGGTCAACCCGTGGCCACCAAGGCTGTAGGTGAAGAGGGCGCTCCAGGTGCGGTTGTCGATTTCACCGGCACCGTTTCGGCTATAGCCACCGACCCGGTAACCGTCGGCCCGTCCGCTGACCGTGCTGTTGGCGCCGTCAGAAGATGTATCGAAGTAGCGCAGGTCGGTCTTCAACGACTGGCCTTCGCCGAGTGCGAGCACATGCTGCAGCCCGAAAAAGTGCTGGGTGTAGTAGTCCTCGAGATTGGCCAAGTAATACTGCGCGGTCAGATCTTTAGTGACTTTGTAGTCGGCACCGGCGAAGAGAAACTGGTTGCTCTCCTGACGCCCACCGCTGACCGCCAACCCGGTGCTGTCACTGGAGCCACGCCCGGTAGCGTGCTCCAAACGGCCGGCGGTCAAGGTCAGCTTGTCGAGATCGTTGCTGGTGATCTGGCCGCCTTCAAAGGTCTGGGGCAACAGGCGACCGTCGTTCGCTATCAGGATCGGCAGCTTGGGCGTCAGCGTGCCGTAACGCATTTCGGTCTTGTTCAAGCGGGCTTTTGCGGTCACGCCCAGGCGGCTCCATTCATCGGCAGCACCATCACCATCAGTCGGGATCATCGAGCTGCCGCGATGGCGGCCCTGGCCGCTGTCCAGGGTCAGGCCCACCAGCCCCAGCGCATCGACGCCAAACCCCAGGGTGCCGTCGGTGAAACCGGAGGAGTAATTGAGCATGAGTCCCTGTGCCCATTCCTCGGTCTTGCTCTGGCCGGCGCTGCCGGGCCGGTCGCGGTAGTCGTTGTTGAAGTAGAAGTTACGCAAGCCCAGTGTGGCCTTGCTATCGCTGATGAAATCGGCTGAAGCGACCTGGCTCAGAGTCAAAAGGCAAGCGCCGGCGCTCATGCCAAACAGGTGCAGAGTTTTTTCCATGGTGTACGAATCCAGAGGGAGCGTGAATGGCAGCAGGATCAAGTGCGGGTGGATTTATTCTTGTTGTGGGTCACTTGGTGCTATTCAGCCCGTCCAGCGCTCAAGTCGCGTTTGAAGGTTTCGGTCAGCAGTAACAGGGCAATCAGGGAAATGACCGCAGAGCCAATCAGGTACCAGGCCACTGACGAACCTTTGCCGGTCATTGCCAGCAGGGCCGTGGTCACGATAGGCGTGGCCGCGCTGCCCAGCAGCCCGGAGAGCATGTAAGCCACCGATAGGCCGGAGTAACGCACACGGGTGCCGAACAGCTCGGCGAGGAAGGTTGCGATGGGCCCGTAGTTGGCGGCGAACGCGGTCATCAACAGGCCATAGCCGAGAAACACCAGCGGCAGCTCGCGAGTATCCATCAGCCAGAACATAGGGAAGGCGACCAGCGCTTCACCGACGATACCGGCGATGATCACCGGCTTGCGGCCGAAGCGGTCAGACAGTGCACCGAAGGCTGGCAAGAGCACAATGCACAGCGCACAGGAGGCCAGTACCACGCTGAGCATGATGGTGCGGCTGAAGCCCAGGGTCTGGGTCCCATAGGTCAGGCCGAAGGCGACGATGATGTTGAAAGATGCGCCGGTCGACATGGTTGCCACGCCGCCGAGCAGGACTTGCTTCCAGTATTTGCTGAAGACTTCGGCCAGCGGCAGCTTGATTTGCGGCTCGCTGGTTTGAGCCTTGTGGAACGCAGGTGTCTCGGTAATGTTGAGGCGGATGTACAGGCCCACGGCAATCAGCAGCGCGCTGGCCAGGAACGGGATGCGCCAGCCCCAGGCAAGCATGTCTTCAGCCGGCAGCAGCCAGGCGATCGCCAGGAAGGCCAGGTTGGCAATCATGGTACCGGCCGGCACGCCGATCTGTACCCATGAGCCATATAAACCACGCTGGTTGGCGGGGGCATGCTCGACGGCCATCAACACCGCACCGCCCCATTCACCGCCCAGTGCCAGGCCTTGAATGATCCGCAGGGTTAAAAGCAGGATCGGTGCCCAGATGCCAATGCTGGCGTAATCCGGTAACAGACCGATGGCAAAGGTTGCCGCACCCATGGTCAATAGCGAAATCAGCAGCATCGATTTGCGCCCAAGCTTGTCGCCGTAGTGGCCGAACAAGGCAGCCCCGACGATGCGCGCACCATAAGCCGAAGCGAAGGTGCCGAAGGCCAGGAGGGTGCCAATCAAGGCATCGAACGCCGGGAAGAAAATCTTGTTGAACACCAGGGCGGAAGCCGTGGCGAAAACAAACAGGTCGTACCATTCCACCGTGGTGCCGATGACGCTGGCGACGGCGACTTTTTTCATGTTGACGCTGGGTTCGACCGTCGGGGTAGCGGTCTGGATGCACGCGGAGCTGTTCATGCCTTTTTCTCCAAATTGAGCGTTGGGCTCAGTGGATTGATTTATTGGTTGGCAGTGTGGGTAACGGTGATGCTGTAGCTGGAGATCGGTTTTATTGTTTTTCAGGCGCAAACGGGCCCTGCCTCGGAGGTCGTGTGAATGACGCAACCTCAGAGGTTCGTTGTTGCTTGCATAATCAGTCGCTCAGGTGCTGAGCTCGTTGCAGTACCGCATTGAGCAGCACGTCGCAGCCCATTCGTACATCGTCCGGCAGGGCGTCTTCGGCTTCGTTGTGGCTCAGGCCACCGACACAGGGAATGAAGACCATAGTGGTGGGGCAATGCCCGGCGAGGTGAATGGCGTCATGCCCGGCACCGCTGACGATGTCCTGATGGGGGTAACCCAGCGCCTGGACCGCCGAACGCACAGCGGCCACGCAATCGGCATCGAAGGGTGTTGCGGGGCTGAGCCAGTGACGACTGATCGCCAGGCTCAAACCGCGCTTATCAGCCACGATTTGCAAGCGCTCGCATACGGCTTGCTCCATTGCGGAAATCTGTTCGTCTTCGTGGTGGCGCAGATCGACAGTAAAGTTGATCCGGCCGGGGATGGTGTTGCGCGATGACTTGGCGATCTCCAGCTGGCCCACCGTGACCAGCCCCTTAGGTGCGAAGTCTCTGGCGATGGATTCCAGCACGCTGGCCATTTCCGCGACACCGAACAGGGCATCCTTACGCAACGGCATCGGTGTGGTGCCGGCGTGGGCACTGACACCGCCAACCTGCACATCCAGCCAGCAGATCGCCTGGCCGCCAGTGACAACGCCTACTGGCAGGCCGTTGTCCTCCAGGATTGGGCCTTGTTCGATATGAGCCTCGAAGTAAGAATCGAAGGCCCGCTGCAGGGGAAGGTCTCCACCATGGCCAATATCGGCCAAGGCTTCAGCGACGCTGATGCCCTGGGCATCACGGGCATCCAATGCGGTTTGCAACGGCAGAATGCCAGTGAACACCGCCGAACCGAACATGGCCGGAGTAAAGCGCGCACCTTCCTCATTGGTCCACACGGCGATTTCGATGGGCTGGCGGGTTTCGATGCCTTGATCATTCAGGCAACGCACCACCTCCAGTCCGCTCAGCACGCCGTAGATACCATCGAAGCGACCACCTTTTGGCTGGGTGTCCAGGTGACTGCCCATGACGATCGGCGGCAGGGCATTGTCCTGGCCTTCGCGGCGGGCGAAAAGATTGCCAATGGCATCGAACGCGATACTCAAGCCAGCCTCACGGCACCAGCCCATGAACAACTCGCGGCCAGCCAGGTCTTCCCTGGAAAGGGCCAGGCGACAGTTGCCGCCACGCTCGGTGGCGCCAATTTTGGCCATGTCCATCAGGCTGCCCCACAGGCGCTCACCGTTGACCTTGGATACTTTCATCATTCACCTCTTGTCGCGTGTCTTAATAGCCCAGGGACGTATCGACCGGGTTGTTCAGGGGTTCACCACGGGCCAGCCGCCGCGTGTTTTCGGCAATCTGGCTGGCGATGCAGTCGTGGGACGCCGCCGATGCCATGTGCGGGGTAACGATCACCCCGGGCATGCGCCACAGGCGATCATCGACCGGCAGGGGTTCATGCTCGAAGACGTCGAGCACCGCACCGCGCAGCTGACCGCTGCTCAATGCCTGTTGTAGATCGTCGATGCGTACGTGCTGGCCGCGACCGCAGTTGACGACTACAGCACCAGGCGCCAAGGCCTTGAAGGTTTCAGTGCAGAGAATGCCTCGGGTCGCCGGGGTCAACGGCAGCAGGTTGATCAATAGATCGAGGCCTTCGAGAAAGCCACTGAACGCCTGGTCGCCGCTGTGGCAGACCACGTCGGGTATGTTTTTGACACTGCGCGCCCAGCCGTGAACGCTGTAGCCGGCACTGGCCAGGTCTTCGGCAATGGCTGCGCCCAGCGAACCCAAGCCCATCACACCGACCTTGAAATCCTTTGCCTGAATCTGTATCGGGCGCTGCCAGAGCTGGTCAGGCTGCTGCTGCAAGACCTGATCGAAACGTCGGTGATAGTGAATCACCGCCCAGCGTACGTACTCGGTCATGCCTTGGCGGTGCGCGGGATCGACCACTCGGCACACGTGCAAGTTCGGGCAGCTGGGATCGGTGTGCAAGTGATCAACACCCGCGGCAACCGAATGCACCAGTTGCAGATTGGGCAGCGCGCCCAAACTGTTGGCCGGCGGGAACCAGCATGCCGCGACCAGTGCTTCACTGGCGACCGGGTCATCGGCCAGCACTACCCGTATGTCTGGCGCCTGACGGGCAAAGGCCGCTTGGAGCTGGCCGAGCAGGATGCTGTCGCGCGACAGCAGTACGACGGTGTTCATGAGCAATAGGACTCGCGCTGGTCTTCAATCAAGGTCAAGGCGGCATTCCAGCTCAGCCCCATGATTTCCTCGGCTTCGTCGCGGCCGAACTGTTCTGCTGTGTGTTGGCAGACTTCTTTGCTGGGGTAGACCAGCTGGCTGCCGCCGGCCAGCGCCGCGACCTGCGCCTGGCAGGCGCGCTCCAGGAAGTGAATTTCGTGGAAGGCTTCAGCCACGTTTCCACCGGCCGCCAGCAGGCCATGGTTACGCAGGATCATGGCCTTGTGTGGCCCCAGGTCGGCGACCAATCGTTCACGCTCGGCCAGCGACAGCGCAATGCCTTCATAGGTGTGATAAGCCAATTTGCCGTAGAACTTCAGCGCATGCTGGCTGATCGGTAACAGACCTTGCTCCTGGGCGGCCACAGCCATCCCGGCTGCGGTATGGGTATGCACCACGCAATTGAGATCCGGGCGGGCCATGTGGATCGCCGAATGAATCACGAAGCCTGCGGCGTTGACACGGGTGCGCTCGTTCGCACCGCCCACCACCTGACCATACTGGTCTATGCGCACCAGGTCGCTGGCTTTCATGCGATCGAAGATCACGCCGTAGCGGTTGATCAGGAAGTGGTGTTCAGGGCCTGGAATGCGCAGGGTGATGTGAGTGTCGATCAGGTCGGTCATGCGAAAGTACGCGACCAGTCGATACAGTGCGGCCAGCTCGCAGCGGGCTTTCCACTCGGCGGGGGCAATGTTGTCGGGTGTGTACATGTAAGTTCCTTTCTCTGATTATTTTACCGACAGGGATCAATCGGATCACGGTAACGCTCTGCCCTCTGGCGCCTTCGTGCTTTATCTCGTAGCCTCTATAATTAAGCAATTTGCTAATCCTTAAGCGCTGATTAAGTCACGCTAATAATGGACATTAAGATGAGCAGCAAAAACTCGAATGAAGAGCTAATGCAGGCTAGATGGGGAGGGCGGCGTTTCCTCAACGATCGTCTGGACTGGAATTTGTTGCGCACGTACCTGGCGATTGGTCAGGAAGGGAGCATCAGCCGTGCTGCGGCGCGGCTGTTCATTACCCAATCAGCCGTCAGTCAATCGCTCAAGCGGCTGGAAGAGCAGTTGGAGTGCGCCTTGATTTCGCGCAAGGGGCCACGCTTCGATCTCACTGAGGCAGGGGAAGAAATACTGCGGATTGCCGAAGAGATGTACGGCAACGTGTCGCGCATCGGCTCGGCCATCGAAGGCCCCCAGGATGATGTGGTGGGGAAGGTTCGCCTGCTCTCGATCAGCCGGGTGCAATCGACGGTCTATGATGATTTTCTCGCGAATTTTCATCTCAATCATCCGCGTGTGGAGTTGGAAATAGAGGTAATGCGCAGCTCCGACATTCTCAGTTCGCTGATACAGAAGACCGCCACCGTCGGTGTCGGTTTATGCCGCATCGCTCAACCCAAGCTTGAGCAGCGTTGTCTGATACGTCAGCGATATGCGTTCTTTTGCGGAAAACGCCATCGCTTTTTTGGCGTGCGGGGCCTGGATCTGGCTGAGCTGCAAGGGGAAAATTTTGTCAGCTTCACGAGCGACCAGATTGGCGGCAATCTTTCGCCGCTTACCGTGTTTCGTGACCAACAGGGCTTCACCGGCAAGATCGTCGCGTCGTCATCAAACTTTGAAGAAATACGCAGGTTGGTGATCGCAGGATTTGGTATCGGCTGTTTGCCAGAGCACTTACTCGATATTGACCTCTACAACGGCATGCTCTGGCGCCTGCCGCCCCGGGATGGAGTCTCCGACGTGGACATTCACTTGTTGTGGAACCGCGAGCAAAAAATGACCCATGCAGAAACTGTATTTCTTGAAAGCTTCCAGCATGCCATCGCAGTTGCAGAACAATCCGTTGATCAGAAGGTCGACCAGGAAGTCTGACTTTTGATGGGCATCATCCGTGATTTGGGTCTGCGCAATCCCGATGGGCTGCTTGAGCCATTGCGACACACGCCGGTGATCAGCCACCTCGCAGCGCACCCGATCTAAACTCAAAACAAATTGCCAATGCGACCATTCTTGTGGCTTGACAGCCGCTCGCAAAGTCATATAGCTTGAAATCGTATACTTTCTACCGAGTGGAGAATCTGATGACACGTCTAAGAGTTCTTTTCGCATCTACCGCAGCAGCCCTGGGGCTTTCATTGGCAATTTCTGCACCGGTACAGGCCGATACCTTGTCGAAAATTCGAGAGCGTGGAGTGCTTGTCTGTGGTGTGCACCCGGGCCTGGTCGGCTTTGGTGCGCCCAACAGTGCAGGTGATTGGCAGGGGTTTGATGCGGATTTCTGCAAAGCCTTTGCGGCGGCGATTTTCGAGAAGCCGAAAGTCAAGTTTGTCCCGCTGTCCGATCAGGCACGTTTCACGGCGCTGCAGAATGGCGAAGTGGATGTCCTCTCTCGGAACAGCACCTGGACCCTGACGCGCGATACCACGATGGGGCTGCAATTTCCGGTGGTGGACTTCTTCGACGGCCAAGGCTTTCTGATCAACAAGAAACTGGGCGTCACCAAGGCGGCAGAACTCGATGGCGCTACGGTCTGCATTCAGCAGGGCACCACCAGCGAGTATGTGGTTCGCAATTTCTTCGACAAGTTGAAGATCACATTCAAACCTGTGGTGATCGAAAGCGGGACTGAATTCTTCTCGGCCTTTTTCGCAAGCCGCTGCGATGTAATCACCAGCGATGTGTCGCAGTTGGCGGTTATCCGGCTCAACTCAGGCAACCCTGAAAACTACGCCATCCTTCCGGATGTGATCTCGAAGTCGCCAATGGGTCCAGTCGTGCGGGGCGATGACAAGCACTTTGCAGACATCGTCAAGTGGACCGTCTTCGCAACCTTTACTGCAGAAGAACTCGGTATCACCAAAGAAAACGTTAAACAAATGCTCACCAGTAACAACGAAGACGTCCGGCGTCTTCTGGGTGTAACACCTGGCGTTGGGGCAGGGCTGGGTCTCAAGGATGACTGGGTGATCAATGTCATCTCCGCGGTAGGCAACTACAAAGAAATCTTCGAGCGCAACGTGGGTGCCAATACTCCCTTGCAGATGAAGCGTGGCCAGAATGCCCTGTGGTCGGACGGTGGCCTGCTGTACGCCCCGCTTTTCTGATCCGCGATGTGAATGGCTCAAACGCCGCGTAGATGGCGAATCAGAAACGAGAGGTGAAGGTCATGTCGGCAAGAGATGGCGCAGTTAAACACCAACACCGGGCAGTCACGGTGTTGGTCCAGCTTGTAGTACTCACGGCTGTCGTGATTGCGGTTTGGTATTTCGGGCACGTGATTAACGAGCGCCTTACACAGAAAGGGATCAATACCGGGTTCGGCTTTCTGTGGACTCGCGCCGGCTTCGACCTCAGCGAAAGCATGATTGCTTTCAGCGGTGACAAGTCATATGCGTACGCCTTGCTAGCGGGGTTTTCAAACACGTTGAAAGTGGCGTTTTGCGCCATCGTGTTCTCCGTGCTGCTCGGGGTATTGGCGGCGCTGGCTCAGTTATCGAAATTCGGCCTGGCCAGACGAATTGCCAAAGTGTATGTCTCGACGATCCGCAATACACCGCTACTGCTGCAGTTGTTCTTCTGGTTCGCTGTTTTTACTTACGGTCTACCAGTCGTCCGGGAGGCACTGGAGCCGGTACCGGGTGTGTTCATCAGTAATCGCGGGATCAATTTCCCGTGGCCGTCCCCCTTCGCATTGACAGCAATCGTCGCGATCTTTTGCACCGTCGTGGCGTTTGTCCTCAGAAGCGTGCGCACCGGTGGCAGCACACTGAAAAACCCGGGAGCGTTGCTGATACTCCTGAGCCTGGTTGCCTTCGTGTCCACCGCTTATGCCCTGTGGTCCGGGCAAATGACATTTGAATGGCCCACAGCGAGCAAGTTTTCAATCGGCGGCGGCGGGCACTTTTCACCCGAGTTCATGAGTATGTTCATCGGGCTCTCGGTGTACACGGGCACTTACATAGCCGAAGCGATCCGTGGGGCCGTGCAGTCCATTGCCCAGGGACAGATTGCCGCAGGTTATGCGCTGGGCCTGACGCACTTTGGCGTGCTGCGTTACATCGTGATGCCACAAGCCTTCCGGATCGCGATGCCGGCGGTGGTCAGTGAACTTCTGAACCTGATGAAAAACAGTTCGCTCGGTGTTGCCGTGGGATACCCGGAACTGGTCTCGGCGGGAAATACCGCCATGAATCAAACGGGGCAGGCCATCGAATTGATCAGCATTTTCATGCTGGTTTACGTCACGGTAAACATTATTACGACGCGGGTAATCGGTCTTTGGGAGAAACATTATGTCTGGTGATCTGAATAATGGTGCCCAAGTGTCGATTGTCGCACCCTTGACGCTGATCCAGCGTCTGAAAGGCCTGGGCTCGGGTATGCCAAGCCGGATTGTGCTCGGCGCGCTTTTTCTCTGGGGCGTCGTTTTGGTTGGCCCAGATATCTTCAAATGGCTGTTGCTTGATGCAACCTTTAGTGGCGATGCCGCGCAATGCCACCAGAACGGAGGCGCTTGCTGGGCGTTCATCGGCACCAAGCTCAATCTCATCCTGTTCGGGGCCTATCCTCCGGAATCGCTTTGGCGTCCGATCACCTTCGTTGCATTGATCGCGGCCGTTGCGCTCTGGTGTTTGTTTCGAGTCCGCCATCACACAGTGGCCATTGTGTTGTGGGTACTGGCCGCGTTGATTGGTTATCTATTGATGAGTGGCGGACTGTTCGGTCTTGAGTCAGTGGATCGTGCGCGCTGGGGTGGACTGCCGATCACCCTGCTGATCAGCATTGCCGGCCTCGTGTGTGCGTTCCCTCTGGGTGTACTGCTGGCGTTGGGGTGTCGGTCGCAGATGCCGCTTGTCTCTGTTCCGTGCCGGCTTTATGTGGATCTCATTCGTAGTGTTCCGGCGATCACTATTGTCTTCATGACCTTTGCGATCATTCCGTTGATACTTCCGGACGAGCTTATTTTCGACAAGCTTTTTCGGGCAGGTATCGGTCTCTCGTTGTTTACCGCCGCTTACTTTTCCGAAGCCTTGCGCGGTGCCCTGCAAGCACTTTCAGTCGGTCAGCGCCAAGCGTCGGCAAGCTTGGGGTTCGGTTATTGGGGCAGTCATGCCTACGTCATCTTGCCGCAAGTCATCGCCCATTCGCTGCAACCGATTGCCAACATCGCCATCGCGTTCGTCAAGAACAGTTCGCTGTTGATGATCATCGGACTTTTCGATTTGCTTGGATCGGCAAGATCAAGCCTTTATGACGAAAACTGGCAAGGGTTCTACAAAGAGCTCTATCTGTTTGTCGGCGTCATCTACTTCGTTATCTGCATGTATATCCAACACTACGTTGCGTCGATTGAGCGTGAACGTAGGGCCCGCCTGTATCAATAATGGATGCCTCCATGAAAGAAATAATAGAAGTACCGTTTTTATCTGACGCGCTAAGACGTTTGAATACACCGACTTCTTTGCTGATTCGTTCGGGCTCGATGCTCTATACCTGTGGCCTGCCGCCGCTCGATCCACTGACCGGGAATATAGTTCGAGGCACGATTATTGAACAGACGCATGCTGTATTGCAGGTGATGAAAGTTGTACTTGAATCGGCAGGATCGTGCCTCGATAACGTCGTGAAAACCACGATCTTCGTGACGGATCCATCGATGATGGATGAGGTAAACACAGTGTATCGCAAGTATTTCCCTGAGAATCCACCCGTCCGCTCATTCGTTGCAGTCAAGCCTTGGCCGTTTCCGTTTGATATTGAAATCGATGTAGTTGCCCATCTTTAGAAAACCGATGTGCAGGGTTGTATTGAGTAAGAAGTATCAGTTCTCTTGGTAGCTTCAAGCTATTCAACTAGTTGTTTGAATACTCTTTCCCATGAACTCGAACCGAGTGGTTTCGACGTTTTAGGCTTTCTGTCAGATGCTCGATGAAGGAATGAATTCGATGAAAAATGACATTGCCGTACTTGATTCAGTTCAAGTGGCCAAACTGATCGATCAGATTGATGTGCTGTCCGCATTGCGTCGTATGTTCCTGGCGTTGGGACAGGAAAAGGCAGTGCAACCGCCACAACTGCGCAATCCGTTTCCCAATGGGCAGGGCAACTTTATCAGCTACCTCGGAACGCTTGCCGAGGAGCGGGTCTTTGGTGCAAAGCTCTCGCCCTATATCCCGCTTCCGGAAGGGGCTCTGGTGACGGCCTGGACGTTGATGATGTCGATGGATGACGGTCAACCCCGTTTGCTCTGTGATTCGGGACAACTGACGGTTGAGCGAACGGCGGGAACCACTGCACTCGCCGTCGATTTGCTCGCGCCCACGGATGTCAGCAAGCTGGCCGTGGTGGGAGTAGGGCGGCTGGGGCAGGCTCATGCCCGGCATGTCTCGGCACTGCGCAAATGGGGGGATATCAGGTTGTATGCACCCAATATTGATGCTCTGCCAGCGTCCGAGCAGCAGGCACTCAGGGACATCGATCCTCGCGTGAGCATCCATACCGAACTGGCCAGTGCGGTCGAAGATGCGGATGTCATCATGCTGTGCACCTCGGCCGGTCGAACGGTGCTTGACCCTGTCACGCTGAAAAAACCGGCGCTGATCACTTCCATTTGTACCAATGCACCCTTGGCACATGAAGTACCGCCAGAGTCCTTGCTGAACATGAGCGTCTATTGCGATTACCGGGCTACAACGCCCGACAGCGCAGGGGAAATGCGCTTGGCAAAAGACCAGCATGGCTGGTTACCCGAGAGTATTTGCGGGGATTTGCCCGAGCTGATGACGGGAGCCGCCCGACTTCCCGATCCCGAGCGCCATACCTTCTTCCGCTCAATCGGGCTGGGGCTGGAGGATATCGCCATTGCCAATGAGCTTTATCAGTTGCATATGAAGAACAACTGAGTAGAGGTTCAGAAGTCGTTCTGCCTATTTCAGCGTAATAATAAGCCGGGGGATGGAAACATCCCCCGGCTTATATTCGGGAGGGTGCCATGGCAGCTGTTACCGATACGCTTAAGCTGTTTCTCTCCGGCGACGTCATGACTGCCCGCGGCATCGATGCAGTACTGCCGCATCCTGGCGATCCGCGGCTTTACGAAGCTTACGTCAAGAATGCCGGCGACTACGTCCGGCTGGCAGAGCGAGTCAATGGCCCGATTCCCCGCCCAGTCGATTTCACCTATGTCTGGGGCGCTGCGCTGGATGAGTTCGAACTTCGCCAGCCACACGCACGCATCATCAATCTGGAAACTGCGGTATCTCACCGCGGACGACCGGAGCCAAAGGGCATCAACTACCGCATGAGCCCGGAGAACTTCCCGGCCATCAGCGCAGCCGGCATCGACTGCTGCGTGCTGGCCAACAACCATGTGCTGGACTGGGGGGCAGCCGGCCTGGCCGATACGCTAGATACCCTGGCGAGCAATGGTATGTGCAGCGCCGGTGCCGGGCACAACCGGCGATCTGCCGAAGCGCCTGCCGTATTGCTGCAGCCTGGCGGGCGGCGCCTGCTGGTGTTTGGCGTCGGCGCACCCGACAGCGGCATTGCGTCGGACTGGGCCGCCACGGATAAGGGCGCGGGCGTCGCGCGGCTGGAGGATCTGTCGATGCAAAGCCTGCGCCCTGTGGCCAAACGGATTCTCGAGGGCAAAAAACCGCGGGATCTGGTGGTCGCCTCCATTCACTGGGGCGACAACTGGGGGTTCGATATCCCGCGCGAGCAGCGCTGGTTCGCCCATGCCTTGATCGACGAGGCCGGAGTTGACGTGGTGCACGGGCATTCCTCGCACCACGTCAAAGGCATCGAGGTCTACCGCGAACGCCTGATTCTCTATGGCTGCGGTGATCTTCTGAACGATTACGAAGGCATCGAAGGCTACACAGCCTTTCGCGGCGACCTGGGGTTTCTATACTTTGCCTCGCTGGACCCGGGCGGGCACCTGCAGTCGCTGGACTTGGTACCCACCCGCCTGCGTCGCTTTCGCATCTGTCGCGCCGAAGGGGATGACCGTCAATGGCTGCACGACACCCTTTCTCGCGAGTGCGCACGCTTGGGCAGCAGCATCCAGCCGGGCGCGAAAAATGCCTTTGAGTTGCGTTGGTGAGTCCCCTTGGCGACTCCGCGTGATCAATGTTGCAGGATCTTTGACAGGAAGTCCTTGGCACGAGGGGAGCGTGCTTCGGGAGAGCCGAAGAACTCTTCTTTTTTACAGTCTTCAATGATTTTTCCCGCGTCCATGAAAATCACACGGTCACTGACCTTCCTGGCAAAGCCCATTTCGTGGGTGACGCACATCATGGTCATGCCCTCGTTTGCGAGCTTGATCATGACGTCTAGAACCTCTCCGACCATTTCCGGGTCCAGGGCGGAGGTAGGTTCGTCAAACAGCATGACGATCGGGTCCATGGATAATGCACGAGCAATTGCCACACGCTGCTGCTGACCACCTGAGAGCTGCCCTGGGAACTTGTCCTTGTGGGCACTCAGGCCAACACGATCGAGCATTTTCAGTCCACGTTTGAGCGCCTCGTCCTGGCCACGGCCCAGCACCTTCATCTGGGCGAGCGTCAGGTTTTGCGTCACGGACAGGTGCGGAAACAACTCGAAGTGTTGAAACACCATGCCGACCCGGCTGCGTAGCTTGGGCAGGTTGGTTTTCGGGTCCGAGAGGCTGATACCGTCGACGACAATTTCGCCTTTCTGGAAGGGCTCCAGCGCATTGACCGTTTTGATCAGCGTTGATTTGCCAGAGCCGGAAGGGCCGCACACTACGACGACTTCGCTCTTTTTTATTGCGGTAGAGCAGTCGCTCAGTACCTGAAAGTTACCGTACCACTTGGAAACATTTTTTATGTTGATCACGGTGGTTGTCCTGATGTGGTTGCAGATGGCGCAAGAGGGACGAGGACCTGATCGCAAACGGCAAACCAGGGTGTTTTCATTCCGTCCTACTGTAGAAAGTATACGATTATAGATCCGCCAGCGACAACAACAAAACGATGAATGAGACTTGTATTTCAGATGGATGGGGCGAGGGATTGGACTGAAGTTCGAGAGGGCAGGCCGAGGATGCCGTCCTTGTCCGTTTTCGTATAATCGTATACGGTTGTCCACAGTGATGTAGTTGTTCCTCGTATCTGCCAAACCCAGACACGCCTTTAAATCGCCCCTGGCCACTTAGTGTCATATGTCTAACCAATCACCACTGAAATACATTGCAGGACTGATCCCGCTGGCACGCGTGTCCGCACCGCAATTTGTTGCGGCCGTTATCAGAGAAGCCATCGTCACCGGCGCGCTCTCCGGTAGCGAACCTCTGCGTCAGGACCTGATCGCTACCGAACTCAACACTAGCAAGGTGCCGGTTCGCGAAGCGCTGCGCGAGCTTGAAGGGCAGGGACTGGTCCAATTCCTGCCAAACCGTGGCTTTATGGTGACGCAGCCCTCCCGGCATGAAATGAATGAGTGCTTTGAGTTGCGGGCGGTTCTGGAGCCACTGGCTGTGCGCCATTCGGTACCGCTTTCGACACCCGAGCAACTTGATGCTGTCGAACGCATCATCGATGAGTTCGAGAAAGTTCACGATCCGATCTTGAGCAGCCAATGGAACCTCTCGCTTCATACGGCGCTATATGCTCCTGCGCGAATGAAGCACCTGGAAAACATGATCATCCGTGCGCACACCGTCGCGCAGCGTTATACACATATCTACATGCAGCTGCGCTCAGCAGGGATTGATAGCCAGGACGAGCACCGCGCGATCCTTGCGGCGTATCGGGCTAAAGATGTGGAGGCGGCGGTTGCGTTGATGACAAAGCATGTCAAGCAAGCGTCGGATGAGGCGGCTGAGTACCTGAAAGATCACTTTGAGCAAAACTGATCGGGACTGTATCGATGAGGTCTGTGTAGGAGCCGAGCTTGCTCGCGATGGACTCAAGGCGGCGCGTGTATTCAGAAAACACGCGTTATCGTTAACGTCCATCGCGAGCAAGCTCGGCTCCTACAGATGTCCTGCGTTCGTTAAGTGACTGGTATCAGGCTTCCCTTATTTGGACTTCAAGACTTTCGGATTGGAGTTGCCCCAGATCGTGTACAGGTCCGCCAGCAATGCGCCGTTGATGGTCTCAAGCTCCGTCTGGGTAATCTCTTCATCACCTTGCTTGCCGTAGAGAACGACCTCATCTCCCGCCTGCACGCCCTTGATACCACTGACGTCGACCATCAGCGTGTTCATGGTGACCTTGCCGATCACCGGCGCGCGTTGGCCGCGGATCAGAACTGAAGCTTTGTTGGAAAACGCTCTTCGATAACCATCGGAGTAGCCGGCCGGGATGTTGGCGATCAACGAGTCTTTGCTCAGGGTAAAGGTGCGGTCGTAGCTGATCGTACTGCCCGCCGGGTAGGCATTGACCGCCGCGACCCATGATTTGAACTGCATCACCCGTTGGAATTCGTTATGCCCACCCACCGGGTAGCCATAAAGTGCTGCCCCTGGGCGAACCATGTCCAGCCAACCTTCCGGCACCTCAAGGGTGGTGAAGGTATTGGCGCAGTGCAGGGTGATCCGGCTGCGGTCCAGTTTGGCGTGCTCGATCAACCAGCCGGACTGCTCCTTGAATTTCGCCAGGCCCTGCAGCACATCTTCACGTTCCTCGACTGGGAAGTGGGTCATGATTCCGACGATATTCAGATGATCCAGCCGGGTCAGATCCACCGCCTGTTGTTGTCCTTCAGCCGTGCTCATTTCCAGACCGTTGCGGCTCATGCCCGCCGAATTCAGCGCCAGGTGGACCGGCAGCTTCACGCCCTTGCGGGTGGCCAGTGCATTGAGCTGGCGTGCAACCTCCAGATTGCCTACCAGTTCTTCGATGTTGTAGCGCAGTGCATTCTCGACTTCATCAACGGTAGCGCTGCGCAAACGCATCAGGCGTCCCTTGAAGCCTTTTTCCCGTGCAACACGCGCCTCCTCATTGCTCGCCACGCCGATACAGGTGATGCCCATCCGGATGGCGGAAGGGATCAGTAAACCTATGCCATTTCCATAAGCGTCGGCTTTCATCACGGCACACATCTGGCTTTTACCCGCCAGCCGTTGCTGAAGCCTGGTGATGTTTCCTTCGAAGGCAGCCTGATCAATCTCCAGCCAGGTATTGGCCTGGCCTGATTGATTGTCGACGCGAGCGTGTGCAGGTGTGGGATCGAGTAAAGGGGCGGCATTGACTACCGGCATCATTGCCGTCAAGGCCAGGGCGAGCGTCAGCGTGCTGAGCATGAAACGTGGCATATCGAGTCTTCCATAGTGGATGAGGAAAGCCCGCATGCTGGCGTGGATTTGGCATCAGCCAGGTCCATCAGGCATGGGGCGAGCAGCCATGGAATTTTTATGCAAAGGCGTCGTTTGTTTATGTGGATCCAGGCCGCTGGCGCAGCGGATGGCGCTGTAAAAATGGCTCAAACGACCGAGGGGTTGTTCAAGGTTCCGCCTGGCAGCCGAAGGGGCCGCCAGGTAAACGCTTTGAAGTGTCGAGTGCAGTTAAGCCCGAAGCCTTACATCGTCAGTTGCTGAAGGTTGCAGCAACGAGAACAGGTTCTTGGGATCCTGCAGCTCCGGCACCAGCTGGATGTCGCTGCCAACGTTGAGCGCTCTTGCAACATCCAGCACATAGCGCAAGGCGGAGTAGTCTTCGATGGCGAAGCCGACCGAGTCGAACAAGGTGACTTCCTCGGCATGCTGGCGACCTTGGGTCTGACCATTGATGACTTTCCAGAATTCGATCACCGGTGAGTCGGCGGGCATCTGCTGAATTTCGCCTTCAATGCGGCTTTGTGGTTCGTACTCAACCATGACTCGCGCACGCTCCACGATGTCTCGGTGCAGTTCGGTCTTGCCGGGGCAGTCGCCGCCCACTGCGTTGAGGTGCATCCCGGGCTCGATCATCTCAGGCGTCAAAATCGTTGCGTAGGCCTTGTCGGCCGTGACCGTGGTCACGATATCGGCCCCACGTACGGCTTCCGCGACGGTTTTTGCAACGCTCACCTGTATGGCGGGGTAGGCACGCAGGTTGGCTACCAGCTTCGCCGTCGCGGCAGGATCGATGTCGTAGAGGCTGATTTCAGTAATGCCTAGCAGTGTATGAAATGCCAGGGCCTGGAATTCGCTCTGTGAACCGTTGCCGATAAGTGCCATTCGGCGACTGTCCGGTCGGGCGAGGTAACGGGCGGCGAGTGCAGAAGTGGCAGCGGTGCGAATGGCGGTAGTCAGGGTCATTTCACTCAGCAAGACAGGCTTGCCGGTATCGACGTCTCCCAGTGCACCAAACGCCATGACCGTCAGCATGCCATTGTGCGTGTTCTTCGGATGCCCGTTGACATACTTGAAGGCGTAGAGCGAGGTATCAGACACAGGCATAAGCTCGATGACGCCCTCGGGGGAGTGGTTCGCCAGTCGCGCGCACTTTTCGAAATCCGGCCAGCGTACGTAGTCTTGACGGATGTACTCGGCCATTTCGATCAGGCAACGAGGCAAACCTTTTTCCTGGACGAGACGGCTCAGATCATTGACGTCAATGTAACGGGTCATATTGGGTTCCTTTGGGCTTTTATGGTGTGCCGGTCCGGACTGCCTTTCGCTTTGGCGGCTGAGACTCAGGAGGCGGTCCATGTGTTTGCAACGGACCTATTGTCGAGGCAATGGAGAGAAGATTTCGGCCAATACTGACCCTGGACACAGCGAGACAAGTCGAAAAACACAGAGCGCACAGCGGAATCGGCCGGGTGACAGTGACCGCTCGCATCTCGCTCGCACGGCTCAGGCGCGATGTACTTCACGAAGCATCGTCATGCAGGTAAAGAAGGCCTCAAAGACAAGCACATGTCTTGCGCCGCTCCCTTTTATGTGGGGACACAGTGGGCGACAGAATCGGCTGTGAAAGCCCTTCGTTCAGCACAGGCACGCTGTTTGAACGTGGGGTTACGACACCAGCACCCTCCCGGCAATTGGCATTCTGACGGTCCATTTCAAGCGCTTGTTGATCGCTGTCCGAGATGGAGTGCAACTCCGACGACTGGCACCTTCCAGTCGAAAACAACAACAAAAACGGCTGCGGTGAAGACCGCATCGACTCTCTGCCCCTGTCAAAAAAGTGTGGTCCGACGCAAGCGCCGGATCGCTATAAATCCAAATAATCCGGGACTCTAGAAAATGAACATCAAATGGCTGACTTTGCCGGCACTCGCGTTGCTTTGCTGCACCACGGGCGCCAGTGCCAAGGAATGGAAGGAGCTGCGATTTGGCGTCAACCCAAGCTACCCACCCTTTGAATCCACCACGGCCGATGGCGGGGTTCAGGGCTTCGGCGTGGACCTGGGCAATGCAATATGTGCCGAGCTGAAGCTGACCTGCGTGTGGGTCAGCAATGATTTCGACGGGCTGATTCCGGGGCTCAAGGCCGGTAAGTTCGATGCCATCGAATCTTCGATGACCGTTACCGACGCGCGCAAAAAACAGATCGACTTCACCGATCGCCTGTACGCAGGACCGACCGCCATCGTCACCCGCAAAGACTCCGGACTGCTGCCTACCGCCGAATCGCTGCGCGGAAAAACCATCGGTTACATGCAGGGCACGATTCAGGAAACCTACGCCAAGGCCAAACTGGGGCCAGGCGGGGTGAAGCTGCGGGCCTATCAGAATCAGGATCAGGTCTATGCCGACCTGGTATTTGGCCGTCTCGATGCGTCGATCCAGGACAAGCTGCAAGCGCAGATGAGTTTCCTGACCTCGCCACAAGGGGCGGAATTCCAAAACAGCGAAGGCATCAGCGACCCGTTGGTGCCGTCGGAAATCGCCATTGGTGTGCGCAAGGACAACGAAGAACTCAAAGGCATGCTCAACGCCGCCATCAAGGCCCTGCACGACAAGGGCATCTACGCGCAGATCCAGCAGAAACACTTCGGTGATCTGGACCTCTACAACAACTGATCCTCGTGCCCCAGTCGTTGTATCGCAGCGATCGGGGCGCATCAAGACAGGTGACTGGCGTGAACTCCTTCCTGAATATTCTGGGGCTCGATCTTTCGGCCCTGCAAGGCTATGGCCCTTTGTTGCTGCACGGCACCTGGGTCACCCTCAAACTGTCGGCGCTCGCACTTTTGGTGAGCATGGCGCTGGGGCTGCTCGGCGCGGCGGCCAAACTGTCGCCGCTGAAACTGTTGAATCTCCCGGCGACCTTTTACACGACACTGATCCGTGGCGTGCCCGATCTGGTGTTGATGCTGCTGATTTTCTACAGCCTGCAAGGCTGGCTCAGCGCCCTGACCGAGGCCATGGGCTGGCCCTACATGGAAATCGACCCATTCGTGGCCGGCATCATCACCCTTGGTTTTATCTACGGGGCGTATTTCACCGAGACCTTTCGCGGGGCGATTCTGAGTGTGCCGCGCGGTCAACAGGAAGCCGCGGCGTGCTTTGGCCTGAGCCGTTGGCAGCGCTTTCGTTTCGTGGTGTTCCCGCAAATGATGCGTTTTGCCTTGCCGAGTCTTGGCAACAACTGGCTGGTGCTGCTCAAGGCCACAGCGCTGGTATCGATCATCGGTTTGTCGGACCTGGTCAAAGTCGCGCAAGAGGCCGGCAAAAGTACGTTCAATATGCTTGATTTCCTGCTGCTGGCCGCAGCGCTTTACCTGCTGATCACCAGCGCTTCGAACTACGTTTTGCGTGTGCTGGAACGGCGCTACAACCAGGGTGTACGGGGGATGGCGCGATGATCGAGTTGATTGCCGAATACTGGAAACCCTTTCTGTTCAGCGATGGTGAGACCCTCACCGGGTTGGCGATGACCCTGTGGCTGCTGGTGGCGAGTATTGCCATGGGGTTTTTCCTGTCATTGCCCCTGGCGATCATGCGCGTCTCGCGCTGGGGCGTCTTGCGTTGGCCGGTTCAGCTGTTCACCTACATCTTTCGCGGCACGCCGTTGTATATCCAGTTGCTGATTTGCTACAGCGGGATCTACGGCATTGCGGTGGTCCGTTCGCAGCCATTGCTCGAAGCGTTTTTCCGCGACGCCATGAATTGCACCTTGCTGGCGTTCACGCTCAACACCTGTGCCTACACTGTGGAAATTTTCGCCGGAGCGATCCGCAGCATTCCCTACGGTGAAATCGAAGCGGCCCATGCCTATGGCCTCAGTGGCTGGCGCCTGTATCTGCAATTGATCCTGCCTTCGGCGCTGCGCCGCGCGCTGCCGTACTACAGCAACGAAGTGATCCTTATGTTGCACGCGACTTCGGTGGCGTTCACCGCAACCATCCCGGACATCCTGAAAATCGCCCGGGATGCCAACGCCGCGACTTTCATGACGTTTCAGGCTTTCGGTATCGCCGGCCTGCTGTACCTCGTGCTGTCGTTCGGGCTGGTCGGTGCGTTCCGCCTGGCTGAGAAACGCTGGCTGAGCTTTCTGGGCCCGACCCACTGACTTCCATTCTTTATCCAGAGCGGCGCCGATAAGTGTGCCGCTTCAGGAGTATTCGCATGTACAAACTCACGGTTGAAAATCTGTATAAACGTTTTGGTGACAACGAAGTCCTCAAGGGCGTCTCGTTAAACGCGAGGGCAGGGGACGTGGTGAGCATGATCGGCGCCAGCGGATCGGGCAAAAGCACCATGCTGCGCTGCATCAACTTTCTGGAACGGGCGGACGAAGGCGCCATTGCTCTGGATGGCGAGCGAGTCCTCACCCGCCAGGGCGTCGGCGGCATGCGCGTTGCCAATCCGAAGCAGTTGCAGCGCTTGCGCACGCGACTGGCGATGGTGTTCCAGCATTTTAATCTGTGGAGCCACCTGACCGTACTGGAGAACATCGTGCTGGCGCCGTGTCGAGTCCTGGGCATGAGTCGCAAGGCCGCCGAAGAGAGCGCTCGGGCGTATCTGGACAAAGTCGGCCTGCCGCAACGGGTGGCCGATCAGTACCCGGCGTTTCTGTCCGGCGGGCAGCAACAGCGGGTGGCGATTGCCCGTGCCCTGGCGGTGGAACCGGAAATCCTGTTGTTCGACGAGCCAACCTCGGCGCTCGACCCGGAACTGGTGGGTGAAGTCCTGAAGGTCATTCAGGCACTGGCCGAAGAGGGCCGGACCATGTTGATGGTGACCCACGAAATGGGCTTTGCCCGGCAGGTCTCCAGCCAGGTGTTGTTTTTGCATCAGGGCCGGGTCGAAGAGCTGGGTGATGCTACGATACTCGACCGGCCAAACAGTGAACGTTTGCAGCAATTTCTATCGGGTCGTTTGAAGTGAGGCAAGGCGTACATGGCGGATATCCGCGATCTGTCGATCGTGCTTGATCGTATCGATCAGGCAATCATTGAAGTGTTGCGCCACGAAGGGCGCATCACCTATCAAAAGCTGTCCGAGCGCGTACACCTGACCCCCAGGCCGTGTCTGGAACGGGTGCGCAAGCTGGAACAGCTCGGGGTCATTCGCGGTTATGGTGCGATTCTCGATGAGAAGAAGCTGACGCCGGGCTTGTCGTTGCTGGTGCTGGTGGCGTTGTCGAACCAGAGCGGACGCGCGGCGCAAAAGGCCTTCGAGGCCAAGGTCCGCGCCTGTCCGCAGGTGCTGGAATGTCGTCTGATCAGCGGTGCGTTCGACTACAGCCTGCGCATGCGCTGCCGTGATATGGAACATTACCGGGTGTTGACCGAAGTCTGGTTTGACGACCCGGATTTGCACATCGACAAACTGGTCAGCCACCCGGAACTGGCGATGGTCAAGACCACGATGGAGTAAGCGCTGTCTCTTATACACATCT